>JBBPXX010000084.1:0-75440 GCA_038200505.1 Pyrinomonadales bacterium
GACTGACTTTCTCCAAATGCTCTGATAAATTGGAACAAGTATAATTGATTGGAGTACTTAACAGATATTCAACGTATTGATTTTTTGTTATCATTAGAACATCTGTTTAATCACATTTTGTCAAAAAGCGAAAGTCCTATTTAATTTTCACTTCGCAGAATTCTGCGAAATTCTTCAATCGAAACTTTGCGGAAATCTTTGGGAACTTCAAACAAACTATCTTCAGTTTGTGTTTTGAAATTTTTTATTTCAAACGTGAAAGTCAATATTTTTTGTTCTCCGTTGACGCTGTAAAATTCCTGTTTGACGGGCAGACCGATTTTTTCGTCAGTCCAAATCAGAACTTCGGATTTTCCTTTTTCGCCCAAAACCGCGCGGTATTTCATCAAGCCGTTTTCCGCTTCCAATTTTTCAAATTTCACATCGGCTTTTCGGTTAAGCCATTCTATCGTCAAAAAATCAAACGGATTTTCCGCGTCTGAAATTCCCGAATCAATCGAATTTTCAGCGTAAATTTTTTTATCTTTAAGAATCAAAAAATCTTTTCCGTCAGAAGTTTGCACAAACGAAAACTGATTTTTTTCGCCGAAATTATAATCGAAACGCCGCTTGCCGCCGTTTCGCGCCGCAAAAGTTATATCCGTTTTGCCATTTGCCGTAACAACAAATTCAGCTTGGAAATTTTCTGGTTCTCTGTTCAGAAACGGAACATCGCTTTTCAACTCTTCAGCAGCAAAAGGTGTCGGCGCAGGCGTTTCATTTCCCGTTTCCTGCCGGAAATTACACGCTGAAAAAAGCGTCAGAACGGAAAGACAAACTAATAAAATTTTGGCTGATTTTGACGAAAACATTTGCAAATTGAGATTTTAACACATCGGACGGCTTTCCATAATCAGCCGAATTGAAGAAAAAAATTGAAAGGTGTTTGATTGATTATTGTTTCCCAATCTATGTCTGTCAAAGAAAATCATTCGGAACAGCCGGTAAATTTATAGCGTATTAAAATTTAAGTAAGTAACTGTATCTGTTAGAATAATGCGATGCTGAAAATTGATATACACACGCATATTTTGCCGAAAGATATTCCGAATTGGAAAGAAAAATTTGGCTACGGCGGATTTATAAAACTCGAACATCACAAACCGTGCTGTGCGAAAATGTTGAAGGACGACGGACATTTTTTCCGCGAAATTGAAGATAATTGCTGGTCGGCGGAAAGGCGCATCGAGGAATGCGATGAGTTTGATGTCAATGTTCAAGTTCTTTCAACTGTTCCCGTGATGTTTTCTTATTGGGCGAATCCGCAAGACGGCGCGGAAGTTTCAAAGGTTTTGAATGATGGAATTGCCGAAATTGTCGAAAAATATCCGAAACGATTTGTCGGGTTGGGAACTGTGCCGATGCAGAACACGGATTTGGCGATTAAGGAGTTGAAGCGTTTTAAAAATCTCGGACTTGTCGGCGTTCAGATCGGCTCGAATGTTAATCAAAAAAACTTGGGCGACGCGGGATTTTTTGAATTTTTCGCCGCGTGCGAAAGTCTGGGAATGGCGGTTTTTGTTCATCCGTGGGAAATGTCGGGACAAGCCGAAATGCAGAAATACTGGCTGCCGTGGCTCGTCGGAATGCCGGCGGAAACTTCGCGGGCGATCTGTTCTTTGATATTTTCGGGCATGTTGGAAAAGTTAAAAAATCTGAGAATTTGTTTCGCACACGGCGGCGGTTCGTTTCCGGCGACAATTGCGCGAATCGAACACGGTTTTAATGTTCGTCCCGATCTTTGTGCGGTTGATAATGATAAAAATCCGCGTGATTATCTTGGCAAATTTTGGCTCGATTCGCTTGTTCACGATGAATTGATGCTCGAATATCTTGTAAAACTCATCGGCGCGGACAAGATTGCGCTCGGCACGGATTATCCGTTTCCACTCGGCGAATTAGAGCCGGGAAAATTGATCGAAACTTCAAAATTTGATGATGAAACGAAAGCGCAAATGATGCACGGTGCGGCTTTGGAATGGTTGAATTTGGACAAAAGCATTTTTGTTTAAGAGTCTTAGCCACAGATTTTCACAGATTAACTCAGATAAAAATAAAGAATTTGATCTTTTTTATCCGTGCTTATCTGTGAAAATCTGTGGCTAAAATGTTTTTCACTCATACATTTTTAATGCGAAATTGGTTTGCAGTAAGAATTTAAGTAATATAAAAGTTCGTTTTGGAAGAAATTTATTATGAAAGCAATCGTAAAAAGCAAAGCCGAAGAAGGACTGTGGCTCGAAGACGTTCCGATGCCGGAAATCGGGATCAATGATGTGTTGATTCGCGTTTTGAAAACGGGAATCTGCGGAACTGACGTTCATATTTATAATTGGGACGCTTGGGCGCAGCAGACGATCAAGATTCCGACGATTTTGGGACACGAAATCGCCGGTGAAATCGTCGAAACGGGGTCGAATGTCAACGATTTTTACGTCGGCGATATTGTCAGCGTCGAAGGTCATCTCGTCTGCGGAAGATGCCGCAATTGCCTTGCCGGACGGCGTTATAAATGCGCGAATACTTTAGGTGTCGGCGTTCAGACGGACGGCGGTTTTGCCGAATATATCGCTGTTCCGATGACGAATATCTGGAAGCACGATAAAAATGTCAACTTGGAAGTCGCGGCGATTTTCGATCCGTTCGGCAATGCGGTTCACACCGCGCTGGCGTTTGAAGTTTTTGGCGAAGACGTGCTGATTACGGGCGCGGGACCAATCGGAATTATGGCTTCGGCGGTCGCCAAACACGCCGGAGCGCGGCACATCGTCATCACCGACATCAACCCGAAACGCCTCGAACTCGCCGAAAAAATGGGCGCGGTAACTCGTGCGATCAATACGAAGGAAACATCCATCGCCGACACGCAAAAGGAACTCGGAATGACCGAAGGCTTCGATGTCGGCTTTGAAATGTCGGGCGTAGCAAGCGCGTTCCGCGATATGATCGCAAACATGGCGCACGGCGGAAACATCGCGCTTTTGGGAATTCCGACCGAAGAATTTGCGATAAACTGGAAAACCGTCGTCTTCAATATGCTGACCGTAACCGGAATTTACGGGCGCAAAATGTATGAAACGTGGTATCAAATGAGCGTTTTATTAGAAGGCGGTTTGGACATTTCGCCCGTCATTACGCACCGCTATTCCTACAAAGATTTTGAAAAAGGCTTTGAAGTTATGCGCGAAGGAAATTCGGGCAAAGTGATTTTGGATTGGAGCGAGATTTAACAAATATTTATATGAATTACATTCACCAAATAGTTGAATACATTACAAAAGCACAGGAAATTGCAACCCTTTACGGGTATAAAAATCTTTTACAGCCGGGAATGGTCAAAGAGTTAATTATCGGTGATATTCTCGGACACGAAGTTCATAGAACAAAACACGAGCCGGATGCTTGGGAAAAAGATAATCCGGAAATAAAATATGAATATTTGAGCTGTGTTGAAGGCGGAACTTTCCAACTTGATCGGATGTTTAAGTTTCCTCCAGAAAAACGCGAAAGGTCTTTGCTCAGAATCAGCCGCAACTCCGCCGTTTTTTGTGCTATTTTCGACAAAGAACATCCGCTGACGGTAGAAATTATTTATAAAATTCCGGTTGAAATTATGTTGGAAGAAACAGAGCGGCAATTAGACGCAAGCAGTAACGATATTTCGCACGTCGGCTTTACGAAAAAATGGTGTGAGAAAAACGGTGAAGTTGTTTATAAAAAAGATTCCTGAACAGCCGTTTTAGAATTCTCGGCTTTATCCGAAAAAAGCGGAAGAAATTCCCTGATCGCGTTGTTTTTTCGAGCATCTTCCAATCTTTTCTGTGCTATTTCGACATACTGCGGATTTATTTCACAACCTATATAAAAGCGTTCTAACCGTTCGCAAACGACTGGAACAGTTCCGCTTCCGACAAACGGATCGAAAATTAGTTCGCCTTTGTTTGAACTTGCTTTGATGATTCGTTCGATAAGTTTTTCCGGTTTTTGAATCGTATTAAGAAGTTCACGACTTACTAACTCCTTCGATTTATAAGTTAATTGTTTTATGTCGCCCCAAACATCGCCGGGATTTTTGCCGTTTTCGTTAAAGACGGTTTTGCCGTATTGACCGTTTTTGACCGACGGAACATTTTCGCATCTTTTTCGATGTGCGAGTTCGACAAGTTGCGGAACGCGGATGTCTTCGAGATTAAAAGTTTTCGGTTTGCCCTTTGAAAAATAAAAAATCGTGTCGTAATTATTCGTGTATGATTTGCGTCCTTGAGCAAGTCTGCTCGGTTGATACCAGATTATTCTCGATTGAAGTTCGAGATAAGGTCTGTAATCAATAAAATCAATCGCATTGGATTTGCCGAATAAATAAACTACGCCGCCGGGTTTTAATATAGAAGAAAAGTTTTTCAAAAGATTGAAATTATATTGTTGGATATTTTCAACATTGTCCCAATTATGTGTCGTAACGCCGTAAGGACCATCACAAACTATCAAATCGAAACTGTTTTCCGGTAGTTCATCCATAAAAGATACGGAATTTGTAATTGTAATTTTGTTTTTTGATTCGGAAAGCATAATTATTTCTCTTTGATGTCTTGGAGTTTTTTAGACATCTGATTTTTATTCGATTCTTTTTCAATATACTCATCAAGCGCACGACGGATTATTTCAGACACAGATAATCCTTTTTGTTCACTAAGTAAATTTAGTGTTTCTATTTGCTGTTCGGGTAAGTAAAGATTATACTTTTTCATACGCAATATGTATGTATAATATATACCAAGCAAATCGTATGTCAAACTCCTTAATGTAAATTACATTTTCAAACGAATCAATAAAATTTTATGTACGGAAAAATTCAAAATCAATTAGAAAATCAATTAAACGAAATCAGAGAAGCGGGGCTTTATAAAATCGAGCGCGTGATTGAAAGTCCGCAGGACGCGAAAATCGAGGTGGCGAGCGGTACGGTTTTAAATATGTGCGCCAATAATTATCTTGGGCTTTCGGATCATCCGGCGATTGTCGAGGCGGCGCATAAGGCTTTAGATGATTGGGGTTACGGGCTGTCGAGCGTGCGGTTTATTTGCGGGACGCAGGCGATTCATAAGGAATTGGAGCGCAAGATCAGCGAGTTTCTCGGCACGGAAGACACGATTCTTTACGCGGCTTGTTTTGATGCGAACGGCGGACTTTTCGAGCCTTTGTTTGAGGCGGAAGACGCGATTATTTCGGACGAACTCAATCACGCGAGCATTATTGACGGGATTCGTCTGTGCAAGGCGGCGCGGTTTCGCTACAAAAACAGCGATATGGACGACCTTGAAGCGAAGCTCAAAGAAGCGTCTGGCGCGAGGCGGAAAATTATTGCGACGGACGGCGTTTTTTCGATGGACGGTTATATTGCCAAACTCGGCGAGATTTGCGATTTGGCGGAAAAATATGATTCGCTCGTGATGATTGACGACTGCCACGCAGTCGGTTTTATGGGCAAGACGGGACGCGGAACGCACGAGCATTGCGATGTGATGGGCAGAGTTGACATCATCACGGGAACGCTCGGCAAAGCGCTCGGCGGTGCGCTCGGCGGTTACACTTCGGGCAAAAAGGAAATTGTCGAAATGTTGCGACAGCGTTCGCGCCCTTATCTGTTTTCAAATTCCGTCGCTCCGCCGATTGTCGGCGCGTCTATTGCGGCAATTGATATGCTGCGCGATTCGACGGAACTGCGCGATAAATTGATGGAAAATACAAAATTTTTCCGCGAAGAAATAGCGAAAACCGGACTCGAAGTTTTGCCCGGCGAACATCCGATTGTTCCAATAATGTTCGGCGACGCGACTCCGGCAGTGAAAATGGCTGAACTGCTTTTGCAGAAAGGAATTTATGTCATTCCGTTTTCATTTCCCGTCGTCCCGAAAGGAAAGGCGCGAATCAGAACGCAGGTTTCGGCGGCGCATTCAAAAGAAGATTTGCAGTTTGCGGTCGAGAAATTTGCGGAAGCGAAGGCGGAACTTGGAATTTAGAAAATAATTGTCCACGAAATACACGAAATAAAAGGAATAAATTTTTCGTTTATTTCGTGGGCAAAGACAAATAGCGGACAGCAAAAAAAGTTTATTAAAGCAAAAATATGTCAATTCTCATAGCCGAAGATAACGAAGCACAGCGGCATTATGTTTGCGAACTTCTGGCGCGTGAATTTCCCGAACATTTGCCGATTATCGAAGCGGCTGACGGCGCAACGGCGCAGGCTTTGACGCTCGAACATCAGCCGACGCTGTGCATTTTCGATATTCAAATGCCCGGATTATCCGGCGTAAAAGCCGCCCGCGCGGTTTAGCGCGAATTTCCCGCCGCACGGATTATTTTCTGGACGCAGTTTCCGCACGAAATTTACATCAACGAAATTCGCAAAATCGTCCGCACCGTCGAACCGCCGCCGGCGTATGGATTTATTCACAAAAATAATCCCGAATCGCGCTTTCTGCGCTTCGTCGCCACCGTTTTGGAAGACGGCGCGGATATGATTGATCCGGCATTTAAGGATTCGTTCAAACGTCCGCTTTTGACCGAATTTGAAGCCGAAGCACAGCGTTTTCTCGCGCTCGGTCTTTCAAATTGGGCGATTGCGCGAAAATGCAGTTTGTCCTTGCGCGGTGTCGAAAGCCGTCTGTCCACGCTTTACGAAAAATTATTTACCGACGATTCCGAAGGCACGACCGACGAGGTTTACGACAAATTGGCTTATAACGTCCGCACACGCGCATTTTCCGAATCATTACGGCGCGGTTTGATTAACAGCGACGAACTGCAAAAAGCGGAAATCGAACTCGCCGCTTGGATCGAGCGCGACAAAGAACGATTTTTAAAAGAGTAAATTTCAATTATCAAAATCATTCTGTAAACAAACATTTGTGAATTTGAATTGATATAATGTTTCAAAGAAAACAATTATGCAAAATCAAATTCAACAACTAACTTTTGAAGCGTCCGAATCGTTCGCACGAAAAATGGACGAACAGGATTCTTTAAAACATTTCCGCGAAAAATTTTACATTCCCAAACAATCAAACGGCGAAGACGTGCTTTATTTCACGGGAAATTCGCTCGGACTTCAGCCGAAACAAACGCGCGAATATATCGAGCAGGAATTAAAAGACTGGGAAACGCTCGGAGTCGAAGGACATTTCGCAGCGAAAAATCCGTGGATGCCGTATCACGAAATTTTGACCGAAAAGATGGCGAAAATCGTCGGCGCAAAACCGATTGAAACGGTTGTGATGAATGCGCTGACGGTCAATCTGCATCTTTTGATGGTTTCGTTTTATCGCCCGACGAGCAAAAGATTCAAAATCGTCATCGAAACGGGCGCATTTCCGTCGGATCAATACGCCGTTAAATCACACTTAAAATTGCACGGTTTTGATGTCGAAAAATCATTGATTGAACTAAAGCCGCGCAAAGGCGAAACAATTCTAAGAACCGAAGATATTTTAGAAACAATCGAAAAAAATGCCGATTCAATCGCTCTGATTCTGCTCGGCGGTGTAAATTATTATACCGGACAGAAATTCGATTTTGAAAAAATCACCGAAGCCGGACACAAAATCGGCGCGGTTGTCGGTTTCGATTTGGCACACGCGGCGGGAAATGTCGAACTAAAACTTCACGATTGGAACGCGGATTTTGCCGCGTGGTGTACATATAAATACTTAAATTCCGGTCCGGGCGGAATCGGCGGAGTTTTTGTCCACGAACGGCATTCCGAAAAATTCGACCTTCCGCGTCTTGCGGGTTGGTGGGGACACGACAAGGAAACGCGCTTTTTGATGGACGACGAATTTGTCCCAATCAAAGGCGCGGAAGGTTGGCAATTGTCTAATCAACCGATTTTGCTGCTTGCTTCTCTGCGTGCTTCGCTCGATATTTTTGCGGAAGCGGGAATGAGAAATTTAATTGAAAAGTCGCGCAAATTAACCGGATATTTGGAATTTCTACTAAACGAATTTCACGACGAACGCATTTCCGTCATCACGCCTTCGGACGAAAACCAGCGCGGCTGTCAACTTTCAATTCGCGTCAAAGATGCCGATAAAAATTTGTTCAAAGCAATTTCCGAACGCGGTGTAATCGCCGATTGGCGCGAACCGGACGTAATTCGCGTCGCGCCCGTTCCGCTTTATAATTCGTATTCGGACGTTTATCAATTTGTCGAAATTTTGAAAAACTGTTTGAAATAAGTTATGTCCAAACAAAAGGTAATCATCATCGGCGCAGGTTTGGCGGGTTCGCTGCTTTCTATTTATTTGGTGAAACGCGGATTTGCGGTTGACGTTTATGAATCGCGCGGTGATATGCGAAATGTAGAAATTTCGGCGGGACGTTCGATAAATCTGGCTTTGTCCGACAGAGGAATTGCAGCGTTAAAAGAAGTCGGAATGGACGAATATATGCTCAAAGAAGCCGTTCCGATGCTTGGGCGAATGATTCACGACGTTGACGGAAACACAAAACTCCTTCGTTATTCGGGACGCGAAAGCGAATTTATCAACTCGGTTTCACGCGGCGGTTTGAATATCGCTTTGATAAACGAATCGGAAAAATACGAGAATGTAAAATTTTATTTCAATCAAAAATGCGTTGATTTCGATTGCAAAACGGGCGAAGCAATTTTGGAAAGCGGAAAAAAAATCAAAGGCGATACGTTAATCGCAACAGACGGCGCAGGTTCGGCAGTTCGGCAAGCGATGATGAACGGCGGTGTTTCGAGGTTCAATTACGAACAGAAATTTCTCGAACACGGTTATAAAGAACTGCATATTCCTCCAAGTCAGAACCGCCTGCGTGAGCGGGCGGACGCGGCTCGACAAGTTGTAAATGCCAAAGACTATCTGCCCGCTCACGCAGACGGTTTTGACACGAGCGGCGAGTTTTTGATGGAAAAAAACGCCCTACATATTTGGGCGCGGCACGAATTTTTGATGATTGCGCTGCCGAATTTCGATGGAAGTTTTACCTGCACTTTGTTTCTTGCGTTTGAAGGCGAAAACAGTTTTGAGAAATTGGACAACGAAAAATCTTTAATGAAATTTTTCCAAACAAATTTTCCCGACGCGCTGCCGTTGATGCCGACTTTAATTGAAGATTTTTTTACAAATCCGACCGGAAATCTCGGCACAATCAAATGTTTTCCGTGGAATGTCGGCGGCAAAGCGTTATTGCTCGGCGATTCGGCACACGCGATGGTGCCGTTTTACGGGCAGGGAATGAATTGCTCATTCGAAGATTGCCGCGTGCTTGATTCGATTATCGAAAAACACGGCACAAATTGGGAAAAGGTTTTCGACGAATATGCCGCGCAAAGAAAACCGAACGCCGACGCGATTTGCGATCTGGCGGAAGAAAACTTTTTCGAGATGCGCGATTCGGTCGCCGATCCTGTTTTCCAGAAAAAACGCGAACTCGAAACGCGCCTCGAACACGAATTTCCCGAATATTTTTCCAAATATTCAATGGTAACTTTCCGCGAAGATTTGCCTTATGTAATTGCCAAAAATAAAGGTAACGCGCAGGACAAATTGTTAATGGAAATTTGCACGGAAATTGATGATGCCGGAAAGATTGATATTTATGAAGTGATGGAAAAAGTAAAAAATGTTAAATAAAATGTGTGAATCAAGAGTTGAAAATTTTCAGATTTTACTCTTGATTCACTATTGACAGATAACCGTCAGGTATTTGAGCGACTGCATAAACCGAATTTTGCAGCAAGCCGTTGTCGTCTGTCCGCGAGTCAAAGATGTCCGCGCCTGCGCCGCCATAATAATTAGCAGATAAAGGTAAAAACTCGAGCGTAGTTTCTTTAACAAACTCATCCTATCCGCATAGCATCAAAAGAATAATTGAAAATATAAAAAAGGGATTCACAGGAAATCTAACTTGCGGAAAGCCTGTTTGACAAGTTAAATTAAGAGTGGTTTTAACTTTTAAGGATAAAAAAATGGATTTTACAACAAAGGAATTATTAAAAAGATACGCGAAACTGGCAATCGGACAGCCGTTTGCGCCGATTTTATTGAATATTTTGGTAACGAGCGTTTGTGATATGCGATGCACTCATTGTTTTTTTACGGAAGAACTAGATGACCGTCCGCGCAAAAAGCTGCAGATGAAAACGCACGAACTCGAAAAAATCTCCGAAACTCTCGGTGGCAATCTCGGCGTTTTGGTGCTGGCGGGCGGCGAACCGTTCACGCGCAAAGATTTGCCCGAAATCGTCGGCGCGTTTCATCGCAATAACAAACTCGAATCGGTTTATTTAATGTCGAACGGACAGATTCATCCGCGAATTTTCCCCGACGTTACGCGCATTTGTCAGGAAAATCCGAACTTAAATGTAACTATTGCTTTAGGAATTGATGGACTAAAAGACGAACACGAAAAAATTCGCCAAAAAGTCGGAAGTTGGGACAAAGCAATTCACACGGCGCGGACTTTGCAGGAAATGAAAAAAGAATTTCCGAATATTGATGTGCAAACCTGCACCTGCGTGATGAATTCCAATCAGGACACGATTTTCGACTGGTATGATTTTCTGAAACACGATTTGAAACCCGATAAAATCAATATCAACTATATTCGTCCGCCCTCAAAAGATATGAACGAACTAAACTTCGATCATAATCGTTATGCAAAGTTGTCGAATATGATTCTTGATGACGTGAAAAATGCCGCACTGAAAAATAATTACGGCGGTTCGAGCGGATTTTTCAAAGCCGCGATTGACCTTTATATGCACGATTTGATCGCCAAAGTCAAAGAAGAAAACACGGCGCAAATGACCTGTTACGCCGGAACTGCGGGCGCGGTAATTTATGACGAAGGCACGATTTCTTCGTGCGAAAACAAAACGGAAGTGGCAAATTTGCGCGATTTTGATTGGAATTTTCAATCCGCCTGGAATTCGCCGCAGATGAAGGCGCGCCGCAAAGAAGTTGCAAACGGCTGTTTCTGCACGCACGAATCAAACAGTTATTATCCGAGTTTGCCATTTAATCCGAAGCATTTGATTCAGATCAAAAAGCTCGAAAAACAGATGAAAAAAGCGTCGAAGGAAATGGATTTGAACAAGCCGCAAACGGAAGGTTTGGCGGTGAAAGTATAATGATATGTTGACTTATAAAGCCATGTATAAATTTTTAGAAGACGGCGTTCACGGCGAAGTTTTAGATTTTCCGGGCGCGATAACCTGCGGAAAAGATTTGTCTGAAGTTCGCCGCTTGCTGGCAGGTGTCTCGGTTGATATGGCGGAAACTATTTTGTTTGAAGGCGAACCGTTACCGACACCAAATCCTTCAATTACCGATGCGGAGTCTGATTTGGAAGAACCGATTCATTTGATTTTAAATGTTGCTTCGCAATACAAGATTGTTCCCGAAATAATTTATGAAGCGGCGTGATTTGATTCGTCATTTAGAAGCTAATTAGTTGTCATTTAGTGCGCGAAGGCGGAAATCATTCGATATGGAAAAATACCGCAAGTGGAAAAGAACCGCTGTACCGCGCCATAACGAAATTATTGAATTCACATTTGTCAAAATTTGCAAGCAATTAGAAATTTCGATTCCATAAATAAGATGCCGAATACACCGAAAATTTTAATAATTTCATCAGACACCGGCGGCGGACATCGTTCGGCGGCGCAAACTTTGGCGGACGGTATTCATAAGTTTTGGGAGAACGAATCGGTCGTCGTGCGGATTGTCAAAGCTGTCGAAGAATCGCATAAATTCACGCAGAAAGGTGTCGTTCTATACAACTGGATTTTGAAAAACAAGCAGCATTGGATGAAGTACTATTATTGGATGATTAATAGATTTCGTCCCGAAACGAGAAAGTTTTTTCTTGACCGCTGCGTCGGATTTTGTAAGGAACAGCTTGAAAAATGGTGTCCGCACATCGTCGTCAGCGTTCATCCGATGACGCAGCATATTTTTGCAAGAATATTAAAGGAACTAAACTTGGCTGACCAAATTCCGCTTGTAACTGTTGTAACCGATCCGTGTTATGGTTTTTGGAAAGGCTGGGCGTGTGAAGAAGTTTCGCTTTATTTGGTCGCAAATGACGATGCGCGGCGGCAGTTGATTGATTATGGAATTATGCCCGAAAAAATAAAGATTTCGGGAATGCCGATCAATCCGAAGTTTTGTGAAGTGGACGAAAAAGCCGCGCAGACGGCGCGAAAAGCCTTTGGTTTGGATGCCGACAAATTTACGGTTTTTGTCAATGCAGGTTGGGTCGGTGGCGGAAATATTCCAAAGATTTTCCGTGAATTGGCTCGCGGTGAACTCGATGTGCAGGCGATTTTTCTCGCCGGAAAAAATGAAGACCTGCGAAAGGAAGCCGAAGAAATCGCCAGAACCGCGAAATTTCCGATTAAAGTTATCGGTTATTCGGACGAAATAGAAAAATTGATGCAGTCGGCAAACGTAATGATCAGTAAACTCGGCGGTTTGACGACATTTGAAGCTCTCGCGTGTCATCTGCCGATTATCGCCGACACGACCACACCGCCGATGCCGCAGGAAGCCGGAACGGTGAATTTGCTCGTCAAAAACGGTGCGGGAATTTTATTGGAAAAAGCGTCGGATATTGTGCCGACGATTCAAAGTTTGCTCAATAATTCGGCGAAGTATGCAAAGATGAAAACAGCCGCGATGAGTATGGCGATTCCCGATTCGACGCAGAAAATTATAGAAGAAATTTCCGCGCTTTTGCCCGGGCATCAAACTGCCGTCATCAATCCGTCGCCGGAATTGGAAACTCAGTTTGCTAAGGTTTAATTGCAATAAATTTGCTTTTCTCACTTGTTACTTTTTCACAATTTCATTAACCTTTTTCTAGTTTTATTTAAAATCGCATTTATTTTACCGGAGAATTATATTGAGTCTTTTACTTGAAGGAAAACGCGCCTTTGTGTCGGGCGGAACACGCGGAATCGGCGCGGCAATTTGCGAAATCTTCGCGCGTGAAGGCGCGGATGTAGCTTTTAATTATCATTCACGCGATGACTTGGCGGAAGAAGTTAAAACAAAAATCGAATCTCACGGCAGGAAAGCCTTGGCTTATAAAGTTTCCGTAACAGACCGTTTCGGGATGAAACAAATCGCTCGGGAAATCCTCGACGCTTGGGGCGGAATAAATATTCTGGTCAACAACGCCGCCGTCAATAAACCCGACAATTTTGCCACGACAACCGACAAATCTTGGGATTGGGTGGTTGATACAAACGTCAACAGTTTATTTGCCGTTACAAAACCGTTTTACAAACAAATGATTCGGCAGCGTGTCGGTTCAATTTTGAATATCACATCCGTCGGCGCGATTCGCTCACTTCCGACATCGGTTCATTACGCGACTTCAAAAGCTGCAATGATCGGATTTACAAAATGTCTTTCACGCGAAGCCGCCAATTTCGGCATCTCGGTCAATGCGATTGCGGCGGGAATCTTCGATACCGATTTGGGAAACACTCTGCCGCAAAGACTTTTGCAAATGCACGATTTTTGGGTGTCGAAAGGTCGGCTCGGAAAACCCGAAGAACTTGCCGAATTTGCCGCTTTTATGGTTTCGGATCGCAACAGCTTTATGAATGGTGAGATTGTTATAGTTGACGGCGGCGCAGTTACTTAATTTGTCCTTCGTCCTTTGTCATTTGTCCTTCGTTTTCCGATTGAGAACGTATTTTGAATTTTAACTGAAAAATGATAAACGACAACTAAAAAGTGTCATTTGGAAAGCTAAATAAAAAAGGCAAAAGTTTGAATTCCGCTTCCTCGCTTTTGCCTTTTTACTTTTTACTTTTCCATTCCTTGACCATATTTTCCAATGCGCCGGTATTTGCTGCCGGAGTTGCCGCTTTGCCGAGTTGAATAGCTTTTTCAGCAGTTGCAATCGCTTCGTCTTTTCTGCCCATTTCGGCTAAAAGACGCGCTTTGGCGTTTAGATTCGAATAATTCTCATTCATTTTTATCGAATTATTCAACCAACCGAGAGCCTCTTCATAATTTGCTGTCATTTTTGAATTAAGCACAAAACTCGCTGCTTGAATCGGATCGCCGACAATCTGTTTACGAAAATCGGTCAAAATTCTTTTATTGACATCGCCGACATCAACCGTGAACGGAACGCGCAATTTCTCCCAAGCAATTACGACTTGCGCCGAATTATCGGTTACATCATCAAAGTCTATGGACATCGTTTCCTTAAAATCGCCGGTCATCGGTTTCGCCGACACGCGCAAAGCGTCCTGTTTTGCGTCGTAATTAAAACTGCCCCATTCGTTGTTGACTTTGTTAAAAATAATCGTCCAGCCGTCTTTGGTCGGAAGCGTGTGCAAGCCGTATTTGCCTTTCGGCAAAACTTGCCCGTTAATTTTTACATCGTTGGTAACTTCAAAAGTCGTATTTTCATTCGCGCCCGTGCGCCAAACTTCGTTGTAGGGAACTAAGCCGCCCCAAACCTCACGCGCTTTGACATTCGGACGATTATAGACGATTGAAACCATCGTGTCGCCGACTGTTTGTGAAATGTTCTGCCGTTGGCTGGCACGCGGCAAAGTCATTTGTGCAAAAGCATTTACAGCTAAAAGCATTGTTAAAATTCCAATTAAAAAGATTGTTTTTCTCATAGTAGTTTTCTCCGTGTCTGTTAAATAGTTTCGATAATAAAATTTAGTTCGCTTCCAATTTTTCCTGTGCGCGGCGGACAAATATTTTCAGCATTTCGGCAATTTTTTTTGTCATTTCATTACTGATGATTGATTCACCGGCAAGACCGGCGAGCAAATGCAGTTCGCGGGCGGAATCGCGGCGCATTTCGACGGCTTGCGAAAATTGCACGAGCGTCAAATTCTTACCTTTTTCGACGAATTCCGCCGCATAGCGCAAAAGGTTTTTTGTTTCGCCCGCAATTGGAATCCATTCGATTCTTTCCTCGTCATTTTCCGCCAATTCGACGGCAAACTTCTGCATTATCGAACCGACAATCGGAATTTCGGCGCGAATCGTCCAATGCGCGATACCTTTCGCGTCTGTATGAATACTTTCGACGCTCGGCATCAATTCGACAAAGTTTTTGATGTCGCTGAAAAACTCGCGCACCTTTTCCAAACTCGTTTTAACTTCAACTTTATCGCTGTATTTAGCGTGGATTGTGAACATAATTAAAGATTTACCGATTATTTTATCTTTATCATTATCTGCTTTTGGGAAACGAAAGTCCAAATCTAAAGTTGATGATTAAAACTCCAAACTTTTAGAGTTTCTCTTTAATGATTACTTTTTTGCTTCAAAAAATTCCCGTAATAATCGTTAATATAATCCTTCATCCAAAACTGCCACCAGCCGAAATCGAACTCTTTGGCTTCGTCAATCGCTTGTTTCGCCGTGAAATCGTCGTGCGTGATCCGATAAACGGCGACAACCGTTCCTGTTCTGTCCGCGCCGCGTCTGCAATGAACAAAAACCGGCTGATTTTCCAGTGCGTCAATATATTTGATAATTTGTTCGATGTCTTCAGTTTTCGGTTTGAACCAATTTTTCAAATCAACCGCGATAAATTTAATGCCCGCGTTTTGCGCCCATTCTTTTTCGCGCTGTGAATTTTTGTCTTCGCCGCGCAAATTTATAATCGTTTTCACGCCCAATTTCGCTAATTCTTTCACGCCGATTTCCGTCGTCTGTGCGCCGCGATAAAGATTTTCATTGATCTGTGCGAAATTCGGCACATCTTTGTCGGAAACTTTTGTCTGCGCGTTTCCGGTCTGAACAAAAATAAAAACGGCGATTGTCAGAAATGCCAAATTATATTTGATTGATTTCATATTTTGCTTTTTGAGATGCGCGACTTGTTTCGATAGTTTTCTATTCATTTATTCAGCTAAAAGACAAATCCGCACTATTTCAAGTCCTTTATCGGCTTGCGCTACGTATTCCGTATTGTTCGGCAAAAGGACGCTACTGCGCGAACGCAAACGGTGAATTTCATTTTCGCTTTTAATCGTTAAATTTCCATTCAATACGAAAAAGAACAAAAATTCGTCCGAATGTTTGACCGAAAAATTTGTATCGGCAATCGCCCGCAGAGTTTGGACATCGGCTAAACCGTTTGTCGCTTGTTTGATTCCCGAATCACGCGATTCAAAGCTTTCAATTTCCGAAGTTTCCCAGACGGCATTTTGATGATTGTGATGAATGAAAACTTGTTCGCTGAAAATTCGTTCGGGCGCGAGGTTTTCATTTGGAAGATTCAAGTTGTGATCGGCAAAAGTTTCGTGAATTGCCGGACAGCCGACTTCCAAAACTTCAAAATTCGCCGACGTTTCCAAAACGCGATGCCGAATTTCCGGCGGCTGCAAAACACAATCTCCGGCATTCATCAAAAACGGTTCGCCCTGATCTTCATAAACAAGACGCGCCCAACCGGAAATGCAGTAAATCATTTGAAAACGGACTTTATGAAAATGAACATAATCGGGAACTTCGCCGCCGTCGGGAATCGAAATATGCGACGCGACAAAACCACCGCCCAATCTCGACGGAATCAAATCACGATACAACATTCCGGCGCGACCTTCGCCCCAAACATTTTCACCTTCAAGCGTTGAAATGACAAATTCCTGTTTAATTTCGGGAATTTCGATTGCCGGTTTATCATCAATCAAAATAACGCGAACGCCATCCGGCGAATAAATTTCACGCGAGATTTCAGATGTAAAATCGCCGACAAGTTGAATCGTCAGCGGCTGATTTTCGTTTGAATGTTCAAGCCGCAAATTCAATCCGTAACCCGAAATCACGGCGACCGAAGGCGCGTCCGCCGGAAAAATCACCTCGACGCGGAAACCGAGTTGTTCGGTAAAAAATTCGAGCGAACGATTGAAGTTTTTGCACGGCACAACGATGTTTGCTGAACTGATTCGGTCTTTCATTGTTAAATCTTAAAAATCCAAGCCTGATTCGTGCTTGTCGGTTCGCCGTTTTTGACAAATTCGTAACCGCCGAGAATCAGGGCGCGTCCGTCTTTTAACAAAGTTACCGAAGCATAATGCAGAGATTTTCCCAGACTGCCCGAAACTTTTTCAAACGATTTTGTTTCTGGATTGTAAATTTCCGCTTCTTCGCTTCCGCCCGCGATTAAAACTTTTCCATTTTGCAATAAAACGGCGGTTTCGTTGATTTTGAAACGCGCAAAATTCATATCATTTATCGGCGTAAAAATTTCTTTTTCGGTATTAAAAATCTCCGCGCTTTTTAATTTCCCGCGCATATCTTTTTCATCTGAACCTCCAAGAATCAAAACATTTCCATCAGCTAATAAAACCGCATCGTGTTTATATCGAACGTGGTTCATTTTCGCGGAAACTTTTCTAAATTTATTCGTTTTCGGATCAAAAATCTCAGCATCCGAAGCGATTTCGCCGTGTTTTATTTCTCCGCCCGTCAATAAAATTCTGCCGTCTTTTAACGTCGCCGCCGAATGAACATTGCGGACGCTCTGCATTTTTCCGATTGTTTCAAAAGTATTTGTTTCAGGATTAAACAATTCTGCTTCGCTCAAATTCCTTTCGCCGTTAAAACCGCCTGCAATCAAGACTTTACCGTTTTGAAGAAGCGTCGAACTATGTCCTGAACGCGCGAATTTCGTATTTCCGACGGCGACAAATTTTTGCGATTTCGGCTCGTAAATCTCCGCCGTATTTTCCGGTTTGCTATGATTTGACCAACCGCCGACAATCAAAACTCTGCCGTCATTCAAAAGCGTCGCCGTGTGGCTGACGCGCTTTTTGGTCAGTTTGTTTTTTATATTTGTAAAAGAATTTTTGTTCGGATTAAAAAGTTCGGCATCGTCATAAAGTACGCTGTCTTTCCGCATTCCGCCGATGATTAAAACATTATTATCCGCCAATTTTGTCGCCGTGTGCGCGGCTCTTGCATTTCCCAAAGGCGCAATTTCATTGATGTTTCCGCTGGTTTCAGCAAAATGTTTTTCCTGTGATGTGCAAACATTCGTCGAAAAAACCAAAAGTGTAACGATTAAAATAAGTTGATAACGCATAAATTTCTCCTTGTATTATAACCACACCGCGCAAAGGACTTTTATGACAAGAAATGTTCTCTTGATAATTTATCGCGCTCTACATTTTCCTGTTCGCCCGTTTTCAGATTTTTGATGGCAATTTTGTTTTCGGCGAGTTCGTTTTCGCCCAAAATACAGACAAATGGAATATTCAGTGAATCGGCGTATTTGAATTGTTTGCCGAGTTTGTCAGCTTCGGGATAGACGAGAACGCGCAGATTTTGCTGGCGCAATTCGTTTGCCAATTTCAAAGATTCGCCGATTGTTTCCTCATTCCAAACCGTAACCATTACGTCTGCCGAATTCGCCGTCAGATCGTCGGGAAACATCTTGCGTTCGTCCATAATTAAAAGAATGCGTTCGAGTCCGAGCGAGAAACCGACGGCGGGAACTTGTTCTTTGCCGAACATCCCGATCAAACCGTCATAACGTCCGCCGCCGCTCAGACTTCCCGCCAAATCGGAAACATTTATCTCAAAAATCGCGCCCGTGTAATATGACAATCCACGCGCCAGACTTTCATCAATTTTGATATGATTTCGCGCCGCCGTATTTTTTGTGTATTCGACGATTTGCCGCAAATCCTTTTTCGCCGACCAATATGATTTTATACTTTCACTATCCGCGAATTCTTCCGCCGGAGAAGACGTTTCGCTCAGGATTTGCAGATTGTATTCGTAATTATTCGTTTCCGAATTAGACAAACTCATCTGATTTTCGATTTGATGTGTAATCGCTCTGACGCTTTCTTCTTCCAAATCACTTGCTAATAACTCTTTTCCGATTCCGTTCAAACCGATTTTGTCTAATTTATCAATAATCACAAGCGTTTGCGGTCTTTTCTCTTTTGGGATCTTTGCCATTTCCATTATTCCGCCCAAAATGTCCCGGTGATTTATGCGAATCGTAAAATCCTTAAAACCCAATTTTTGCAAAATCTCACAAACCGCCGAAATCAATTCGGCTTCGACAATCATCGAACCCGAACCAATCGCATCAACATCGCATTGATAAAATTCCCGATAACGCCCACGCGCCGGACGATCTGCTCTCCAAACAGGTTGAATTTGATAGCGTTTAAAGAATTTCGGCAGATCATTTTTGTAATTGGCGACGACACGCGCCAGCGGAACGGTCAAATCGTAACGTAACGCCAAATCTGACAATTCATTTTCGTTTGTGATTTTCCCTTCGCTCAATTCCTGCTGCAACTTTTCGCCGCGTTTGAGGATCTTGAACATCAATTGATTGCCTTCTTCGCCGTATTTGCCCGTTAATGTGTCGAGATTTTCAACCGAAGGCGTTTCCAAAGGCTCGAAGCCGTAGCTTTCATAAACTTTCTTGATAATGCCGATGACATAATTGCGCTTGCGAACGTCCGACGGCAGAAAATCGCGCATTCCACGCGCGGGATTGGTGTTGCTCATAAATTTTTACCCGAATCATTAGAAAATCAATCGTAGCACAAATAAAGTTTGATTTGCATCAACTTTAAATTTGTCAGAACAAACGCTGCGGCTCTTGCAAAGTCAGGCAAAGATTTGTTTTGCCACAGATTTACACGAATTAACCCAGAACCGGTATTCTACGAGTATTCATTTAGTTCAAAATTTTTGACAAGTTTATAAAAAAGTAAAGTAAATTGATTCTTTAAGTTTACATTCTTGAACTTTCACGCATAAATTCGTATCATCACATTTACCTTTTCACGCGGACGTGGCGGAACTGGTAGACGCGCGGGTCTCAGAAGCCCGTGGGAGCAATCCCGTGATGGTTCGATTCCATTCGTCCGCACCACTTTTTTTCCTCGAATTGTCGGCAAAATTATGAAAGCGCGTGAATTTCTCCAGTATTTTCAAGACGGACAAGATGAAACTTTGAATTTGATTCGGGAAATCGTCGAAATCGAATCGCCTTCGCGCGATTTGGCGGGAAGCCGCGCGGTTGTTGATTTTCTTGAAACGGAAACGGCGAAAATTTCGTCCGATTTCAAAATCGAAAAGGTCTTCGCCGAAAATTACGGCGAACATCTGATTATTCGCGCTTTTGAATCAGACGCAAAACCGATTTTAATTTTGGGACACACCGACACCGTTCATCCGCGAAATACAAAAAAAGAAAATCCGACGCGCATCGAAGACGATAAATTTTACGGCTGCGGAATTTTTGATATGAAAGCCAACATTATTTTGGTTTTGGAAGTTTTGAAAGCCTTTACAAAGTTTGAACTTAAACCGCCAAGACCAATTACAATTTTGCTTTCGTGCGACGAAGAAATCGGAAGTCCGACGGGCAGAGAATTAGTCGAACGTGAAGCAAAACGCGCCGAATTTTGCCTTGTTTGCGAACCTTCGGCAAACGGGAAAGTCAAAACCGGACGAAAGGGAACGGGAATGTTTCAGCTTAAAACTCACGGTGTTCCGGCACACGCCGGATTAGAACCGGAAAAAGGCGCGTCGGCGATTCTGGAAATCTCGCGGCAAATTCCGAAAATTCACGATTTAAATGATTTAGCAAACGGCACGACCGCCAATGTCTGCACGATTTCGGGCGGCACGACTTCAAATGTGATTCCCGAATACGCGGGATGCGAAATTGACGTGCGTTTTACATCAATCAGCGAAGCGGAAAAAATCGAAAAAGAAATCAGAAATCTAAAATCAACCGACAATCGCGTAAAAATCGCAATCGAAGGCGCAATCAATCGTCCGCCGATGGAACGCACGGAAAATGTCGTCAAACTTTATGAAAAAGCAAAAAGTTTAGCGGCGGATTTTGATTATGAACTCGGCGAAACTCAGGTCGGCGGCGCGTCGGACGGAAATTTTGTCGGCGCACTCGGCGTTCCGGTTTTGGACGGTTTAGGCATTACCGGAAACGGAGCGCATACGCTCGAAGAACATATTTTTGTTGACGACATTTCGCGCCGTGCAACTCTTCTCGCGCTTTTGCTCCTTTCCGAATAACTTACAGTTTTTCATTTTCGTTTTTCCCTGACATAATAAAGGAAATTTTCGTTGAAAAATTAAAAAATGCTGCAAAATTTGTGGGAAATATTCAGTTCGGGAATCGGAATAAACGAAGTCGAGCCGATAATGTCAACGTGGCAGATGATTCCGCGTACGGTTGTCGTCTACGTCGTCGCGCTACTGCTGATTCGCATCGGAAAACGACGTTTTCTCGGCGGTTATACGACATTTGATATTCTGCTCGGCTTTGTCGTCGGTTCGATTATGAGCCGCGCAATTACCGGCGCGATAACTTTGGTCAATATGTTTTTCGTTGTCGCCACGCTCGTCGGAATTCATTGGATAATTGCCGTTGTTACGTATTATTTCGACACAAATAACATCATCAAAAATTCCGAACGGCAACTGATAAAAGACGGTGAGATTGACCAAGACGCAATGCAAAAAAGCAAACTCGGCGAAAATGATCTACTGCAAGCGATGCGGCAAAAAGGTAACGTCGAATCGCTTGATAAAGTAAAATCCGCCTATCTCGAACGCGACGGTTCTATCACAGTTATTCCAAACGGTTGCGAAACGCACGTTCTCGAAATTGATGTCAAAGAAGGCGTTCAAACTGTAAAAATTGCCATTGAACATTGAATTTTAAATGACCGAAATCGAATCGAAAAAACGCGCACCGCGCAATCGCACACTTGAATTGTCGGATGAAGAATCTGAAATTTACCGCAGGCGCGTTTTATATTTCGATAATGATGCCGGTTTTTCCGACATTCGCAACAAAATAATTTGCGGCGATGCGTTTGAAGTCATCAATCAACTGCCCGAAGGAGAATTCGATTTGCTGTTTGCCGATCCGCCGTATAATTTGACGAAAAACTTCGGCGCGAATTCGTTTCGGCAAACTTCTTTGGACGAATATGAAATCTGGCTCGATTCGTGGCTTAAACAATGCGTTAAATTATTAAAAAAAACCGCCTCTGTTTATATTTGCGGCGATTGGCGTTCGGCTGCGGCGATTCAGTGCGTCGGAATGAAGTATTTTACTTTAAAAAACCGCATCACTTGGGAACGCGAAAAAGGACGCGGCGCGAAGGCAAATTGGAAAAATGCTTCGGAAGATATTTGGTTTTTTACCGTTTCGGAAGAATTTACTTTTAACACGGACGCGGTGAAAACAAAACGCAAAGTTCTCGCGCCTTACACGGAAAACGGAGAACCGAAGGATTGGAAAAAGAGCAAAAAAGGAAACTTTCGCTTAACGCATCCGTCGAATTTGTGGACTGATTTGACCGTTCCGTTTTGGTCAATGCCTGAAAACACCGAGCATCCGACGCAGAAACCCGAAAAACTTCTGGCGAAAATCATTTTGGCTTCCACAAACGAAGGAGATTTGATTTTCGACCCGTTTGCCGGAAGCGGAACGACGGCAGTTACGGCGAAGAAATTAAATCGAAAATTCTGCGGCATCGAAGCGGACGAAAATTATTGTCTTTTGACGGAAAAACGTCTGGCTTTGGCTGAAAATGGCAAAACGATTCAAGGTTTTTCGGACGGCGTTTTTTGGGAGCGGAATTCTCAAATTAAAAAATAGAAATTTTTACCGCGAAACACACGAAAGATACGAAAATTAAAACGATTTCTGCTTCAACAATTTCTTTTTTCTCTTTTTGGGTTTATTTCGTGTGTTTCGCGGTAAAAATTTCTTCGTATTTTATTGATTATGCGATTTATTGTGATAAAAATGTAACTGATGAAAATAGCAACTTGGAATGTAAATTCGGTAAATGTCCGGCTCGAACAAATTTTGAATTGGCTCGAAAAAACAGGAACAGATGTTTTGTGTTTGCAGGAAACAAAAACGGTTGACGACAATTTTCCGCTCGAACCGATTGAAAATGCCGGTTACAAAGCCGCGTTTATGGGACAAAAATCTTATAACGGCGTGGCGATTCTGTCGAAGCACGAAATGAAAGACGTGCAAAGGAATTTTCACGACGACGAACTCGATGCGCCGAAACGTCTGATTGCGGCGACCATAAATAACGTGAGAATCGTCAACACATACATCCCGAACGGCACGGAACTTTGGACTGACAAATTCACTTTTAAGTTAGATTGGCTGCAACGCTTGAGAAAGATGTTTGATGAAACGTGCGATGTCGGCGGCGATGTTCTTTTATGCGGCGATTTTAACGTCGCGCCCGACGAACTCGACGTTTGGAACGTCAAAGCGTGGGAAGGCAAACTGCATTTTTCAAAACCCGAACGCGCCGCGATGCACCACGTCAAACAATGGGGATTTGTTGATGTTTTTCGCAAACAAAACGGAGATTTACAGGAATTTTCGTGGTGGAATTACCGCGAAGGCGCATTTCCAAAAAATCACGGTTTGCGGATTGACCACATTTGGACATCGAAAAGTTTAGCGGAAAAATGCGTCGGCTGCCGGATTGACAAAGAACCGCGCGGTTGGGAACGCCCCAGCGATCACACGCCGGTTGTTGCCGAATTTCAAATTTCCGATTCTAAAATTTAACAAGCCTTATTTCTAAAATAAATGAAGCGTGTGCAAATTAAAGTATTTTGTTTTCAGTGCTTTACTATTCGGAATAGGTGATAGATGAAAGATGATAACTGATAGATAAAACCTGTCATCTATCACCTATCAGTTATCATCTATTCCGAATGTAATTTCTTAAATTTTTAATTTGCACAGCCTTCAAATGACTATTCAAACCTTCGCTATCGCAATTTGCGCTTTTTGGTGTAAAATTCAATTTATGCCAATTCAAAAAACGTCCGCAAAAATGCTGCGGAGAACATTTAATTCAAAAACTTTAGCAATTTTACTTATCGCATTGATTTTTTCTATGTATCAGGAAACATCTGCACAAGGCAGAAAAAACAAAAATCAAAAAACAATGCCGACGGTTGAAGCAAAAACCGCTGTGCCGGAAATTAGTTACACGGTTTCGATGTCGAAGCCTTACACGCACCTTTTGGAAGTCGAAATGCGTTTGAAATCAGCGAATCTGCCCGCGCAGACGGAAATAAAAATGCCGGTTTGGACTCCGGGTTCTTATCTGATTCGTGAATATGCTCGGCACGTTCAGGATTTTGCCGTTCAAAATTCAAGCGGAAACGATTTGGCGTGGCGCAAACTTAATAAAAATACGTGGCAGATTGACACCAAAGGCGCGAATGAACTTGTTGTAAAATATAATGTTTATGCCAACGAATTGACGGTTCGCACGAACGAATTAAACGCCGACCACGCATTTTTTACCAATGCCGCGCTTTTAATGTTTCCGAAGGATAATCTGCAAGCGGCTTCGACGGTGAAGGTCGTGCCGTTCGGCGATTGGAAGGTTGCAACGGGTTTGCCGAAAGTTGACGGGCAGACGAATACTTTTCGCGCTGAAAACTTCGATGTTTTATACGATTCTCCGTTTGAAGTCGGCAATTTTACGGAAGTTCCTTTTATAGTTGACGGCATTCCACATCGTTATATTATCGAAGGCGACGGAAATTACGACACGAAAAAAATTGCCGCAGACACGGCGAAAATTGTCGAACAAGCCAAAGCGATATTCGGCGAACTTCCATACAAAGATTACACATTTATTCTGAATCTGCGCGGCGGCGGCGGACTCGAACATCTTAATTCGACTGCGCTGCAATGGCAAAAATTAGGTTTCAAACCCGAAGCGCGTTACAAAGCGTTTTTAAATCTCGTCGCGCACGAATATTTTCATTTGTGGAACGTCAAACGAATTCGTCCCGACGCGCTCGGACCGTTTGATTATGAAAAGGAAAATTACACGCGCAATCTGTGGATTGCCGAAGGCGGCACGGCTTATTATGAATCCGTGCTTTTGCGCCGCGCGGGTTTAATTACCGATAAAGAACTTCTCGACACAAAAGTTTCGGTCATCAAAGCACTGCAAAGTCGTCCGGGCAGATTTGAGACCTCGCTCGAAGACGCGAGTTTTGACGCTTGGATAAAATATTACCGGCAAGACGAAAACTCAATAAATAATCAAATTTCGTATTACGACAAAGGCGAACTCGTCAACTTTTTGCTCGATATTGAAATCCGCACGGCATCGAACGGTGCGAAATCTTTAGATGATGTGATGGGTTATCTTTACAACGAATTTTACAAAAAAGGCAAAAACTACGCGCCCGCCGATTACCAGAAAATTTCGGAAATGATGGCGGGCAAATCGCTCGAAGATTTTTTTGAAAAATATGTACGCGGCACGGCGGAAATTGATTACGATGCGATTCTAAAAGGTATCGGTTTGAAACTCGTCGTCAAAGGAAAGGATAAAAAGGAAGCATATCTCGGCGCAAATCTCGTGGAAACGGATGGAAAATTAACGGTTCGTTCAATCCCGTCGGACACGCCGGCTTATCAGCAAGGTTTGAATACCGACGACCAAATCGTGGCGATTGACGGAAACCGTGCCAGCCAAGCCTTTTTGCAAACTTATCTGAATCAGCTAAAACCGGGAAACAAAGTAAAATTGACGATTTTCCGTTTCGACACTTTGCGCGAACTCGAAATCACGCTTGGCGAACAAGCCGATCAAAATTATTCAATCGTGCCGGCTGAAAATCCGTCGGACGACCAAAAACGGCTATACAAACAGTATTTATTGGCGGATTTGAAGTAAAATTTACAGGGATAACAGGATTTACAGGGATATTTTAAGATAAAATTCTTATCCTTGTTCATCCTGTTATCCCTGTAAATTGCTTTAAAATTGGAATATTAGCTTAATGATTATGTTTCAACGAAAATTTACAAAGTTTCTTTTATTCGCGCTCGTTCTAACGACTTTCGGCTGTCAGCGAGCGGTTGTCGAAGAAAAACAGACAATCGCGCCGCAAACTTTGCGCGATGTTCCCGCGACGCGCCTGAATTTTCGGCTCGAATCGGATGTTCCCGCGCCGACGCTGACAAATGAAAACGCGCAGTCGCAGGAGCGAAACGCGGCGATGCAGAATGATTTTGACCAGAACCGTCCGCAGGAACTTCTCGATAGAACTATTACATCGCCAAATCAGCAGAGAGTTTTGGCGGTTTATCACAAAGTCGAAGATTCGCAGGGTGATTTCCGGCTTGATATGTATGCGCCCGACGGCAGACTCGTGCAGAAAATCACGCACGACGGAATGGCGGTTCATTACCCCGAAACGATTGTTTGGTCGCCGGATTCGGGAAACGTCGCTTTTATGGCGAAAACGCGCGTCGGACAAGGCGACAGCCAAATGCCCGACGCAAAAAATCAACCGGAAAACAATGCGAATGTTGCTTCTAGTAGTGAATCAAACAGCAACAATGAAGCCGATGCAAACAGTGCAAACGCGAACACGCCGTCCGTCGAACCACCGGCTCAAGGCGAAGCTCCGAAAGCCGTTTTGACATTTCGCACCGAGCAGATTTACATTGCCGATGCAAATGGCAACGATGTCAAACCGCTAACACAAAATGAAGGTTTGATATATTTTTATTTCGTCTGGTCGCCGGACAGTTCGATGCTCGCGTCGCTGGCGGCAAATTATCAGGAGTGGAATTTTTTGCAGTATCAGGCGGACGGCAAAGGCGAAGTTTTTGTTCCGATGGGCAGACCGCGCCTGATCGAAAAAAACGGGCGTGAACGGCGGCTCGACGACAATTTAACGTCGGTTCATCCGGTTTGGTCGCCGGATTCGGCGAAAATTGCCGATGCTTTCAACACACAAATCAGAATTTATGACGCAATCGGCGACGTACCGACGCAAGCCGCAATTCCGCTGCGTAATCAACTGCTTATTTCGTCAAAAGCGTTTGACGAGCAATTACGAAAAGAAGAACAGGGTGGAAACACGAACACGGAAGCAAATGTGCAATCAAATTCAAATGCCGATATAAACGCAAATCAGACGGCAAACGCCGCGCCGAATCAGCCAATCGGAACTCTGCCGGATGAAAACACGCTTGTTTCGTTTAATCCGATAATAAATCTGGAGTGGACGCAGGACGATATGCTTTATTTACAGACCGGATATATCAAACAAATGAAAAATGAAACCGACAGCGCAAGAAGTTATCTGCGCTGGCATCGGTTGATTTTCAGTCCGCAAGCTGTTGCGTTGCAATAATTCCAGATTCCAGATTCCAAACGAAAACAATTTGGAATCTGGAATCTCGAATCTGGAATTTAAAGAATTATGAATAAACAAACAATAACCGATGTTTACGCGACGAATGATAAAGTTCGTGAACAATTAAAACAAATGATCGAGAATTTGCCCGCCGAAAAAGCGAATTTTTCGCCCGAAGGCGAGAAGTGGACAATTGCTCATCTTGTCGAACACATTGCCATCGTCGAAGCGGGAATGTCTAAAATTTCCGCGAAACTTCTAAATCAGGCGCAAGCCGCCGGAAAAAAAGCAGACGGTACGGCAAATTTGACGGCGAATTTTGCGACGAAAGCCGCCGAAGCGCGAACGCAAAAACTGGAAGCACCTGAGCAGGTTCGTCCGACGGGAAAGCGGACAATCGCGGAATCATTGGCAAAAATGGAAGAAAATCGGAAGCGTCTGGAAGAATTACGTCCGCTTTTCGAGTCAGTCGAATGTTCCGACTTTACATTTTCGCATCCTTTTATGGGCGAGCTAAACGCCAACGAATGGCTGACGCTAATCGGCGGACACGAAGTGCGTCATTTAAAACAGCTCGAAAATTGGCTGAAAATGGAATCAGAAGCCCGCTTGTAAGCAAAAGGACAGTTATCAAAAGGAAAAGCCATTTCTTATCCTCTAGCCTTATTCTTTCTCGCCCGCATTTTTTCGTCTGCGCGGGCTTTCAACTTTTACAAACAGCCATTTAACCATAATTATCATCATAGAAGCGAAAAATTGTGGTGCGTAAAATTACTAAATACTTAGGTTTTCTTTTCTTCGCTTTTATTTTAATTATGAGCGCGTTTTACGGTTATCTGGCATCTTCAACAGGGGAAGCGGCAGTCGAGCGCGTGATTTTCAGTCGGGAAAATTCCCGTCCGCTTGTTTTCGCACATCGCGGCGGCGGCGGTTTGTTTCCCGAAAATACTTTGGAGGCTTTTGAATATTCCGCTAAATTGAGCGTTGATTTTTTAGAACTCGACGTTCATTCGACTGCCGACGGAAAACTCGTCGTTCTGCACGACTCAAGCGTCAACCGCACGACGGACGGACGCGGAAAAATCAGCGAAATGACGTTTCCCGAAGTCAAAAAACTCGATGCCGGTTATCCGTTCACGACCGACGGCGGAAAAACTTTTCCGTTTCGCGGCAAAGGAATTACTGTTCCGGCTTTGGCGGAAATCTTCGACGCTCTGCCGGAAATGAAGTTTAACATCGAACCCAAACAGGTAACGCCTTCGATCATCAAACCGTTGTGCGATTTGATTCGCGGACGAGAAATGATTAATAAAGTCATCGTCGGTTCATTCAGACAGACGGTTATTGACGATTTTCGCCGCGAATGCCCGGAAGTCGCCACATCTGCCAGTCCGTCGGAAGTCAGCGAATTTTTGGCATTGGAAAAAACCGGAGTCAGCGAATCATACAGTCCGCCGATGCAGACTCTGCAAATCCCCGAACAAATCGCCGGTATTCAGATAGTTACAAAAGATTTCGTCGAAGCGGCACACAAACGCAATTTAAAAGTTCACGTTTGGACAATCAACGAGATCGCCGATATGCGCCGTCTGCTTGAAATGGGCGTGGACGGCATTATGACCGATTATCCCGATAGATTGTTAAATTTGTTAAAAAAATAAAGCGGCAAATTTTGATAAAATTCGCTGCTTTATTTTAATTTAGCTTTTTTTTACGATTAAAAATTCAAAACCAACTCACCGTCTTTTTCCTCAACCAAAACGCTTCCGCCGTCAGTTAATTTGCCGAATAAAATCTCGTTGGCAAGCGGTTGTTTGATTTTATCGTGAATCAGACGCGCCATCGGACGCGCACCGTAACGCGCATCGAAACCGTTTTTCGCCAGCCAAGTTAGCGCGGATTCGTCTAATTTGACGAGAACGCGCTTTTCGGCAAGCTGACCGTTTAATTCTTTGATAAATTTATCAACGACGAGTTTAATAACCTCAATGTCCAAAGGCTTAAACGCTACTTGTGCATCGAGGCGATTGCGGAATTCTGGCGTAAATGTGCGTTCGATTGCGCCTTTTCCTTGACCTTTCGTGTTTGCCGCGTTGCGGAAACCGACACCGCCGGAAGACAATTCTCTCGCGCCGGCGTTGGTCGTCATAATCAAAATCACGTTGCGAAAATCAGCTTTTTTGCCGTTGTTATCGGTCAAAGTCGCCGAATCCATCACTTGTAAAAGCAAATTAAAAAGATTCGGATGCGCTTTTTCGATCTCGTCCAAAACCAGAACGGCGTGCGGAGTTCGCATAATCGCTTCGGTCAGAAGTCCGCCTTGATCAAAACCGACATATCCGGGCGGCGCGCCGATCAGACGCGAAACCGTGTGCGCTTCGGCGTATTCGCTCATATCGTAGCGCATAAATTCAATGCCGAGTTGTTCCGCCAATTGTTTTGAAAGTTCGGTTTTTCCAACGCCCGTCGGACCGGAAAACAGAAACGAGCCGACGGGTTTTGTTTCGTGTCCGAGTCCGGCGCGTGAAATCTGAATCGCGTCCACGACTTTATTAACCGCTTCGTCTTGCCCGAAAATTACACCTTTCAAATCTTCACGCAGAGTTTTAAGCTGTTCTTTTTCATCGGCGACAACCGTTTTCGGCGGAATTTTCGCCATTCGCGCAATCGTGTTTTCGACCATCTGCACCGAAATTTGTTTCGGACGTTTATCTTCCGGCAAAAGTTTTGTCGCCGCGCCGACTTCATCAATCACGTCAATCGCTTTGTCGGGCAAATGTCTATCGTTGATATATTTTCCGGCGAGTTCGGCGGCAACTTTTAGCGAATCGTCTGAATAAATTACGCCGTGATGTTTTTCATAAAAGCGTTTCAAACCTTTTAAGATTTCGTACGTTTCTTCAACCGTCGGCTCGCCGATTTCGATTTTTTGAAAACGTCTTGCCAACGCTCTGTCGCGTTCAAACGCGGCTTTATATTCGGCGTAAGTCGTCGAACCGATACAGCGCAATTCTCCGGCGGCAAGCGCGGGTTTTAAAATGTTTGAAGCGTCCATCGCGCCGCCCGAAACCGCGCCCGCGCCGACAATCGTGTGAATTTCATCAATAAAAAGAATCGCGTTTTCTTCTTTTTTAAGATCGCCCAAAATCGCCTTAAAACGCTGTTCAAAATCGCCGCGATAACGAGTTCCGGCGAGAACTGCGCCCATATCGAGCGCGAAAACCTTTGCATCTTTTAACACTTCGGGAACTTCGCCTTCGGAAATTTTCAACGCCAAACCTTCCGCCAAAGCAGTTTTTCCAACGCCGGGTTCGCCGACATAAAGCGGATTATTTTTCTTTCTGCGACATAAAACCTGCACGGTGCGTTCGATTTCCGCCTGTCGCCCGATGATCGGATCAATGCCTCCTTCTTTGGCTTTGGCAACGAGTTCGACGGTAAAAGATTCGAGCGGTTTTTTCTTTTTCCCGCCGCCTGCGCGTTCTTCGGCAAATTCTTCATCGTCCAAATCGCCGCCAATCGGCATCGGAAACGGATTATCGTCAATTTTGGAAATCCCGTGCGCGATATAATTCAGCATATCGAGCCTTGATACGCCCTGCCGTTTCAAAAGATAAACTGCATAACTCTGCTCGGCTTGATAAAGCGCGGCGAGCATATTTCCGCCGTCAACCGCCTGTTGTCCGCTGCCTTCCGCCTGCAAAATCGCGTATTGGATAATACTTTCAAAAGTTGAAGTCAGTTCCGGCAATTTCTCTATTTTCGCGGGCATTTTCTCTAAAACGTCACGGAAATAATCTTCCAACGCCTTGGTAATTTCCTCGATGTTCGCGCCGCAATTATACAAAATATCCCGCGCCGCATTATCTTCGAGCAATGCGTAAAGCAAATGCTCCAACGTAACGTATTCGTGTTTGTGTTTGACGGCTTCCTTAACCGCATAACTTAATGTTTCTTCTAATTCTCTTGTTAACATAAAACTTAATTTACTTTTACTTCGATGACTTTTCCGCTGTTTTTGTTGAATTTAATTATATTCGGTGGACGGTTATAATCATCTTGATTCTCTGTGAAAGTAATGATATTTCCTTCAATCTTCGGTGTTTCAAATATATTAAAAGCTCCGTTTTCTTTGTATTTTCGATAAAAGTCTTCGTGCTTCCAAATACATCCTCCCGTATCCAAATTAATTTTAGCGGCATAACCGATACCTGCCAAATAAGCCGCATTTTCTTTGATCAAGCCTCGCGCAATGTTAAATGACGGAATAGCAGTTAGCCATTTTGTTTTTAGTGTTTTTCCATCAAGCCGAAGAATAAATCCACCGCCGGAATCATCAAAACTGCGCTCTCCAACTAATAACAAATCATTTTTGTATTCAGCAAAATATATGACTCGATCAATAAAGTATGCGCCTTCAATTGAGAACCGAAAGTTATCAATGGAATTATTTCCCTTTAATCTTTTTCCACATCCGTTTTTGTTGATTTCGTATTTATCCTTGCCAATTGAAAATTCCCACTTTTCATAATCATAAATTTTGTTGTCCGCCGCTCGTGAGCCTTTTGCCTCGGAAAACACTTTTGTTTGCGCCTGGGAGTTTCCAAACATTGTCCAGATTAAAATCAATGTACCGAAAATAATTTGAAGTTCTTTCATAGTTTTCTCCTATTTGTTGTATTCGCTCAAAAACAATTTTCCTTCATAATCAATCAGCCCGAGTTTCACGCGGTCAAGCCAACCTTGTCTGCCGAGAACATTGCGTGTGAATGATTCTTCTTTGGCGAAATAGACGGTTGAAACGGTTTCTATTTCTAAAACATTAACTTTTAACTCGTGTCCGTAAGCGGTAAAAATTCCCGCCGCCGTTGAGAAAATCTGTTCTCTGCCCGATTCGATTTCTACGCCGAGTCGTTCGCCGTGTTTGCGTTCAAAGATGCAGTTTTCCGCGCCGGTGTCAATTTTTGCGCTTAATTCTCTGTATTCGTCGCCGAAATGGATTGTAACGATAACCGTAATGCCCGTTTTCAAAGTGTCGTATTGATAAACTTTTTCAAAAATTATATTTTCGGGCATTACCAACCTCCAAACGGATATTTCTCTTCGACAATATGTTCGAGAAACGGTGCTTTGATACCCGCTTCCTTTGCTTGACGGTCAACTTCCAGCGCGTCCTTTCCGTGTGCAATCAATTTATCGCCGTCCAGACAAACCCATTGATTCATATATTTTTCGCGGTTTTCCGCCAGCCATTTGTCGGTTTTCTTATACCGCTTAATATCAGCTTGAAGTTGTTTTTGTTTTTCGCGTTTAGAATTTTCCTCTGCGTTCAGCCAATCAAAAATTTCTTTTCTTTCTTCGCGCGGCAAAGTTTCAATCGCTTGTTTCACTTCCGTTAATGTCAATTCCATAATCGTTTCTCCTGATGATTTCTCGAACATTTCAAAAAGCCGATTTATGCGTGAGAAATTTATCGCTTTTTTGACTTTTGATAAAGCGAAATCATTTGAAATTGATTATATCAATTTTGCGATTGTTTTATGATGAAAATATTCAGAACAAAAATTATTAATCAGTTTGCCAGCCGTGTTCGCCGATCAAAGGCACGAAGGCGCATTTGCCGAAATCTTCGGTTTGAAAATCGTTCGGTATGCGCGTTACGCGAATCAGGTTTTGCGATTTTTGGTCTTGTCCGATTGGAATAACGAGCCGTCCGCCGATTTTCAGTTGGTTGAGAAGCGGTTCAGGCATTGCCGGACTTCCCGCCGCGACGAGAATTCCGTCGTAGGGCGCGTGGTTTTGCCAGCCGTTCGTGCCGTCGGCGCATTGCAGATTGACGTTTTTGATGCCGAGTTTTTCTAATCTCTCATTTGCTTGAGCGGTAAGCTGCGGAACTCTTTCAATCGCGTAAATCATTCGCGCAAGCCGCGCCAGAATTGCCGTTTGATAACCCGAACCCGCGCCGATTTCTAAAATTTTACTTTGCGGTGTGAGTTCGAGCAGTTCCGTCATTCGGGCGACGATAAACGGCTGCGAAATCGTTTGATTGGCGGCAATCGGAAGCGCGTTGTCTTTATAGGCTTGAGATTTGAGCGCGTCGGGAACAAAAGAATGACGCGGAACTTCACGCATCGCTTCCAAAACCCGTTCATCGCGGATTTTGTAATGTCCGCGCAGCTTTTCGATCATTCGTCCCTGCGGGATTTCGTATTCATTTTGATATTTCAAATATTTTAACCTGCTGTAATTTCGTTTTTTATGGCAAATTTGCTGCTAATTTTTCAATATCTTCCTGATTGTTAAAAAAATGCGGCGCGATGCGAATTCGGTCGTTGCGCGGTGAAACGACGATGTTTTCTTTTTGCAGATGTTCGGCGATTTCCGTCGGCGTTAATCCGTTGCGATGTTTAATACAGACGATTTGTGATTTTTCACCTTTTTCACGCGAACTGACGATTTCATAATTTTCCGTCGGCAGAATTTCGCACAGATAATCGGTTAATTCTTCGAGATAATTTTCGATTTTTTCCGCGCCCGTGTCGAAAAGAAGTTTCGCGCTTTGCTCCAAACCGTAAAACAGCGACGAACAACCCGTTCCGCTTTCCCAAGCCAGCGCGTTCGGTTTATATTCTTGCTCGGTGTCTTCAAAATCCCACGCTTCTTCGACGCTGATCCAGCCAACTAAAGTCGGTTTAACTCTTTCTCTGGCGCGATCCGAAAGATACAAAATGCCGCAGCCTTCGGGCGAACACAGCCATTTGTGGCTCGCGCCCGCCGCGATGTCAACTTTTTGCGCGGGCAAATCAAAAGGTGTTGTGCCGAGAGCCTGAATAATATCAACGGCAAAAAGCGCGTCAACTTTTCGCGCCGCTTCGCCGATTTTTTCCAAATCGGCGCGAAAACCCGAACCATACTGCACCGCGCTGATTGTAACGAGTTTTGTGTTTGTATCAATCAGATTTATAAATTCGTCCAAATCAATCCGCCCGTTTTTTTCGGGACACAAATGAAGTTCGACACCGAAATCATCTCTGACGCGCCGCCACGCATAGAAATTTGCGGGAAATTCCTTTTCAAAACTGACGATATTATCGCCTTTTTCCCATTTCAAACCGTTGGCAACCGTCGCAAATCCGTCTGACGTATTTCGCATAAAGGCAATTTGCTGCGGTTCGACTTTGAGCATTTCGGCGATGATTTGACGCGCCCGATTTTTGGTCGCAACCCATTCGGAAAAATTTGCCGAAGCGTTTTGGCTGACATCTCGAAGCTGTGAAGCGACGGCTTCAACGGCAATCGTCGGCAAAGGCGCGACCGCCGCGCTGTTTAAGTATGTGTAATTTTCCGCCGCCGGAAAAAGTTTGCGAATTTTATCGTTCAAGTGATTTAACTCCCTTTATTTTTTGACAATAACCTCGATAACCGATAGATTTTAAAGTTGATTTGGAATAACGTGCCAACTCGAAACCTCAAAATGCACATCGGAATTATCTAATTATGTTTGATTTTCAAAGAAAAAACCAATTCGATTACGGCTTCGTTTCGGCAGACGACGACCGCGATATTGAAGTTGTCCGCTTGCGCTCGGAATCGCGGCAGGGTTTGTGGTCGGAGAGTTTAAAACTTTTCCGCGACATTATTTTAATCATCGCCGTTTTTTTATTATTGGGCGTGTTTATCGCGCAGCCCGTCGTCGTCGAAGGAACTTCAATGCTGCCGCAGCTTCACGACGGCGAACGCTTGCTCGTCAACAAAATGGTTTATTACAATTTCCGCAGTGTTGATTGGGGACATCTTGAACGCGGCGACATTATTGTTTTCTGGTATCCGAAAGACCCTGATAAAAGCTATGTCAAACGGGTGATCGGTCTGCCGGGAGAAACTGTCGAGCTTCGCAGCGGCAAGGTTTTTATCAATGGAACGGAATTAAACGAACCTTATCTGGAAGAAGAACACAACCGCAGTTTGCCGAGTTTTCCGATGAAAAGAGTTGACGAACATTATTATTTCGTGATGGGCGACAACCGCGACAATTCTTCCGATTCGCGTTACTGGGGTTTGGTTCCCGAAAAATATATTTACGGTAAAGCGTTTTTCCGTTATTGGAAACCTTCGGAAATCGGATTTTTGGAACACGGCAAATACAACATCGAAGACGTAAAACCGGACGACATCAGCATTGAAGACAATGAACGATAAATCGTTTTAAAGCGATTTACAAATCAAAAATGAATCTACCGAAAAAAGCAATTTTAGTTCTCGAAGACGGGCGCACATTTCGCGGCGAATCGTTCGGCGCAGAAGGCGAAACCTTCGGCGAGATGGTTTTTAATACTTCGATGTCCGGTTATCAGGAAATTTTGACCGATCCTTCTTACGCCGGACAAATCGTTTGTATGACGTATCCGCTGATCGGAAATTACGGCGTGAACGAAGAAGATGTCGAATCGCGCCGCCCGTGGGTTGAAGGTTTCGTTGTCCGCGAAGCCAGCCGTATTGCGTCAAATTGGCGTTCAACCGAAACGCTCGATTCTTATTTAAAACGCCACAAAATCGTCGGCATCGAACATATTGACACACGCGCACTCGTTCGCCACATCAGAAGCAAAGGCGCGATGCGAGCCGCAACTTCTTCGGTTAATTTAGACGAAAAAAGCCTTTTGGAAAAAGTGCGAAATTCGCCCGAAATGAAAAACCGCGAACTCGCCAGTGCGGTAACGGTCAAAGAACTTTTTGAATATAAGAACGAAGGCGCGGAAAAATTTCACGTCGTCGCTTACGATTTCGGCGTAAAAACAAATTCTCTGCGTGAATTTTCAAAACGCGGCTGCAAAATCACGATTGTTCCCGCCGAAACTTCCGCCGATGAAGTTCTCGCCTTAAAACCCGACGGAATTTTTCTCTCAAACGGTCCGGGCGATCCGTCTTCTATGCAGAAAGTCGTCGCGGAAATCAAAAAACTGACCGAAAAAAACGTGCCGATGTTCGGGATTTGTCTCGGACACCAAATTTTAGGACAGGTTTTCGGCGGCGAAACCTACAAATTAAAATTCGGACATCGCGGCGGCAATCAGCCGATTATGGATTTGACAACCGGCAAAGTCGAAATCGCCGCGCACAATCACGGTTTTGCCGTTGCCGCTGAAAGTTTGCCGGAAAATATTGAGATAACGCACATCAATCTTAACGACGAAACCGTCGCCGGATTGCAGCATAAATCTCTACCTGTTTTCAGCGTCCAATATCATCCCGAATCTGCGCCGGGACCGCACGATTCGGAATATCTGTTTAAAAGATTTATTGAATTGATGGAAAGCAAAAAACAGTAAATTTTTCACAATCCGCCAAAAATAAAGTTGAAAATCTCAATTTTCCCGCTTGATTTGCAAACCGTATTTGAAACTTCACTATGAAATCAGCGATAATAACCGTTTTGATTAACTTCATAATTTTTTAACAAACAGAGAGGAATATAAAACTGTGGAACTTATTTCGGTTCTTATAATCAGCGTGTGGTAATTGGTGTCGCCGATGTTTTGGCGGAAAAGGTTTTGAAACGCGACACGGTTATCTAAATAGTTTATATTCTACGATTTTAATACAGTAATTTATTTACAAAAATAGGTGGTTTTTTAATGGAATCTATAATTCTTTATTTGATCCCGGCGTTAGGGGTTTTCGGGTTAATTGTAATGGCATTTCAATCTTCGTGGGTTAGCAAACAAGCTACCGGCGATGAAAATATGGTTGAACTTTCAAACTATATTGCTGAAGGTGCGATGGCGTTTTTGAAGGCTGAATGGAAGGTCTTAACTTACTTTGCGATTGTCGCGGCAATTGTTTTGGCATTTTCGGGGATGATGGTGGAAACGTCTTCGCCGATTATCGCAGTTTCGTTTATTCTCGGCGCGATTCTTAGCGCAACTGCCGGTTATATCGGAATGAACATCGCCACCAAAGCGAATGTCAGAACGACTCAAGCGGCTCGCACGAGTTTAAAAGATGCTCTGAGAGTTGCTTTTACGGGCGGAACGGTAATGGGACTCGGCGTTACGGGACTTGCGGTGATCGGCTTGGGTTCATTGTTTATCATTTTTTACAATATTTATGTAGTAAACACGGGCGGTTCGGTTAATGGAGTCGCAATGGAAAAAGCGATTGAGGTTCTTGCCGGATTTTCTTTAGGCGCGGAATCTATCGCTCTTTTTGCCAGAGTCGGCGGCGGAATCTACACCAAAGCGGCGGATGTCGGCGCGGATTTAGTCGGCAAAGTCGAAGCGGGCATTCCCGAAGATGACGTGCGAAATCCGGCGACGATTGCCGATAACGTCGGCGATAACGTCGGCGATGTCGCGGGAATGGGCGCGGATTTGTTCGGTTCTTATGTTGCGACAATTCTTGCGACAATGGTTTTAGGCAGAGAAATAGTTGCCGCTGATAATTTCGGCGGACTTTCTCCGATGCTTTTGCCGATGCTGATTGCCGGACTCGGAATTATCTTTTCGATTATCGGTTTTTCGCTGGTCAGAATTTCCGATGATAAAGGAAATGTTCAAAAAGCACTAAACATCGGCAACTGGACTTCGGTTATTATTACGACAATCGCCTGTTACTTCATTGTGATGTGGATGCTTCCCGCAAATATGGAACTGCGAGGTCATAGCTTCACAAATACGGGGGTGTTTTTGGCAATTTTAGTCGGTTCGTTTGTCGGCGCGTTGATGAGTATCGTAACTGAATTTTATACAGCGATGGGCAAACGTCCCGTCCAGTCCATCGTCAACCAATCCGACACGGGCGCGGCGACAAACATCATCGGCGGTCTTGCCGTCGGAATGGAATCAACTTTGATTCCGATACTTATTCTGGCTTCGGGCATTTATTTATCGCATTACTTTGCAGGTCTTTACGGCGTAGCGATTGCCGCCGCAGGAATGATGGCAACAACCGCGATGCAGCTTGCGATTGACGCTTTCGGACCGATTGCCGACAACGCGGGTGGAATCGCCGAGATGAGCAGACTTCCCAAAGAAGTTCGCGGCAGAACGGACATTCTCGATGCCGTCGGAAACACGACAGCCGCGACAGGAAAAGGTTTTGCAATTGCTTCCGCTGCGCTGACCGCTTTGGCATTGTTTGCCGCGTATGTCGGTCTTGCCGGAATCAGTTCGATTGATATTTACAAAGCGGACGTTCTCGCCGGATTATTTGTCGGCGGAATGATTCCTTTTATCTTTTCTTCTCTTTGTATCGCCGCCGTCGGCAGAGCGGCAATGGCGATGGTGCAGGAAGTCCGGCGGCAGTTCAAAGAAATTCCGGGCATTATGGAATACAAAGCCAAACCGGAATACGATAAATGCGTCGCCATCTCGACTCAAGCATCGCTCAGAGAAATGATGCTCCCGGGCGCAATCGCTTTGATTACTCCGGTTGCCGTCGGATTTATTTTCGGACCGGAAGTTCTCGGCGGACTGCTTGCCGGCGTAACCGTTTCAGGTGTTTTAATGGGAATATTCCAAAACAACGCCGGCGGCGCGTGGGATAATGCTAAAAAATCATTTGAAGCGGGCGTAATGATTAACGGCGAAATGCGATACAAAGGAAGCGAAGCCCACAAAGCAAGCGTTACGGGCGATACCGTCGGCGACCCGTTCAAAGATACGTCAGGTCCGTCAATGAACATTCTCATCAAACTTATGAGCATCGTCGCTCTAATTATCGCTCCGCATATCGCCATTAATGGCGGCAAAGCCCAACCCCACGTCGAGCTGACACCAAAAGTTCAAGTGGAGCAAATAGTTAAAGTTAACAATGAAAAAGGACTGTAAAAAAGTCGTGTAGCTGTTGATTAAAAACCAAGAAAAATAAATGGAAGATGAAGAAACCCCGATTTATCGAGCTTTTTCATCTTCCATTTATTTTGATGTAAATTTAATTTGAATGAAAGAACTTCGACACCAATTTATTAAATCTTTATCAACAAATCAGCAAAGTTTCGACGTTTCGCTGACCGAACAAAAACAAAATGCTCTGGCTGATTATTACGAATTTGTTCAGAAACATAATGAAATTCTGCATCTTGTCGCGCCGTGTTCACCCGAAGAGTTTGCCGTTCGGCATATTTTAGAATCCCTCGCGTTGTTGAAAATCCTGCCCCAAAATGCCAAATTTGCCGACATCGGCGCGGGCGCAGGTTTACCTTCGATTCCGTGTTTGATTGTCCGCGAAGATTTGCACGGTGTTTTGATTGAATCAAAATTGAAAAAGGTAAATTTTTTGCGCGAAGTTTTGACTGAATTTAATTTAACAAACCGCGCCGAAATTTTTGACCGCCAATTTGAAGAATTACCGAAACCGAATGTTTCTTATATTTTATGCCGCGCTCTCGACAAATTTACGCAGAAACTGCCGAAACTTCTCAAATGGTCGGGCAACAGCAATTTTCTTTTTTTCGGCGGAAACAATCTGCGCGAAGAATTACAAAAAAACGGCGTAAAATTTCAAGAACAACTAATGCCGATATCCGAACAACGCTTTCTTTTTGCTTCGATGCCACAAAAATAATCAGTATAAAGTTTTGTTTTGTCGTTTCATTTATAATACAATGTCTTATATGAAACAGCCGTCGAACAAAAAACAAATTAATGCTCCGATTGCCAAACAAAAGACAAAAAAAACTTCGATCTCTGCAAAAGCGTCTGCGCCTGTGAAAAAGAAAGCGGCTGTTCTCAAAAATAAAACCAAACCGACGACAGTTAAAATTTCGGCAGCCGATTCAAAACCTCAAAACCTCAAAACCTCTGTGCCAACTCGCAAGATTAAAATTGCCGACCCGAAAGAGAAGCAAATTTCTTCCGTGCAAAAGGACAAATCGGAAACTAAAACAACTAAGCCGAAAGTTTTCGATGTTAAGGCAAAAACCAAAACTGCAAAAACTCCGCTTGTTGTTTTGGCGAAGAAAAATCAGGTCGTGAAGCGGCAAAAAAACGCTGATAAAGTTAAAACCGAAAAATCTACAAAAAGTGTCATAGTTAAAAAAGTTCCGGCAGTAAAGACTCAGCCGCGTATTTCGGCAAAGAAAAAATCATCGGAAAACAAGAAAAACAAACAGATTGCTAATGTTGAAAAAACTCTGAGATTGCCAACGAATACCGCGATTAAAAAAGCTCAAGCGGCAAAATCTCAAACATCGAGCAAAACAAAAAAAGCGGTAAAGAAAACAGTTGCAATTAAAAAAACCAAAGTTCAAAAACCGTTCGCTAAAGTTGAAAATAAAAAGTTAAATTCTAAAATCTCAAAGATTCCGAAAGTGGAGAATCAAAAAATTGTTGCGGTGCATCTGGTCAAAAAACTCAAGTTGCCCGCCGGAATTTCTGCGTCGAAAAGCAAAAGAAACTATAAACAGAAACAAAGAAAACTGATTTTTAAAGCCGATCAGCCGACTCCGATAATCCCGAAACCACAGCCGAAAAAGGCGAAAGCTATTAGTTCGGCGGTTTTTCGCGGTGAAAAAAACAGATATGATTTCACGGTTTTCCCGCTCGACGCGGTGTTTGAAAATGTTCCGGCGATTTATATAATTTCGCGTCGCGTAGTTGATAAAAGCAAAAAAGCGCATCACGCGCTCGTCTGCATCGGACAGACTGATTCACTTTTGGACGAACTCAAAAAACATAAAAAAGATAAACGCACTAAAAAATTTGCGGCAAATTCAATCAGTCTTTTGCGTGAAGAAAATGAAAACAGACGTTTAAAAATCGAAACCGATTTAAAAGCCGCACACGCGATTCGCTGTCTTCACACATAAAAACTTTCGATAAATTTGCTAAGATATTTCTGTGAATTTCGACGTAATCATCATCGGCGCGGGCGCGGCAGGACTTTTTTGTGCGATTGAAGCCGGAAAACGCGGACGCAAAGTTTTGGTCGTCGAACACAACGCGCAAATCGGGCGGAAAATTTTAATTTCCGGCGGCGGACGCTGTAATTTTACTAATAAAAATGTCAGCGCGGAAAATTTTGTTTCAAAAAATCCCCATTTCTGCAAATCGGCTCTGGCGCGTTATACACCGCAAAATTTTATCGAATTAGTCAAAAAACATAAAATCGAATTTTACGAAAAGAAACTCGGACAACTTTTTTGCCGCGAAAGTTCGCGCCTGATTGTCGAGATGCTTCTTCTTGAATGTGAAAAGACAAAAGTTGAAATTCGCACAAACTGTTCGGTGAAATCCGTCGAATCAAAACACGCTGAGGTTAATGCGAAACGGATTAACCTCAGCAAAAAAAGTGCGGATGCAAATTTTGCAGTTGAAATCGATTGCGGTAATTTCACTTGTGAAAGTTTGGTCATCGCCACCGGCGGACTTTCGTTTCCGAAAGTCGGTGCAACTGATTTCGGTTACAAAATCGCCCGACAATTCGGTTTGAAAATCGTCGAAACCAAACCGTCGCTCGTGCCGCTCGTTTTTGCCAACGGCAAAAGTTTCGGTAAACTTGCGGGCATTTCGGTTGATTCGCTGGTGTCAACCGGCAAAGAATCTTTTCGTGAAAATATCCTCTTTACGCACAGAGGTTTAAGCGGTCCGGCGATTTTGCAGATTTCAAATTATTGGCGAAAAGAAAGGCACGTTTCGATTGATTTGTTGCCGACGCAAGATGCTCTTGAAATTTTTGAGAAAAACAACTCAAGCAAACAAAATCTCGATAACTTTTTGAGCCGTTTGCTGCCGAATCGCTTTGCCGAACTTTTTACCGCACAGCAATTTTCCAACAAACCGCTCAATCAATTTAACAAAAAAGAAATCGAACAAATCGCCGAAAGTATAAATAATTGGCAGGTAGAATTTGACGAAACCGAAGGTTATCACAAAGCGGAAGTAACGCTCGGCGGCGTTGATACGAACGAACTTTCTTCGCAAACTATGGAAACAAAGCGCGTGAAAAACTTATATTTTATCGGCGAAGTCGTTGACGTTACGGGTTGGCTCGGCGGTTATAATTTTCAGTGGGCGTGGTCTTCGGGTTTTGCCGCCGGACAATTTGTGTGATTTTTAAATTGGCGTTTTGATATAAATTTTAATGAAACTGGCTAAAAGTTCGCATCAAAAACTCGAAACATTTTTCCGTGAATATTTGAACGACGAAAATTTTCGCTTGCCTGTAATTTATTTTTACGTCGGAAAATTTACACGAATTTTTACGGCAATCGTTAAAGTTCACGGCATAACTTTCGGTCGCCGGATTTACATAATGCCGGGTTTTGTTTCGCTCAACCGTTTGAACAAATTAAAGCTGCCGGAAGGACTTGTGGCTCACGAAGTTACTCATACTTTGCAATACAAACGCGAAGGTTTTGTAAAGTTTTTTTATAAATATCTGACAAGTTTTTGGAGAAATCTGCGAAAAAGAAAAAGTTGGGATATTATTTCGCGGCAGGAAGCCTATTTGGAGATTCCGTTTGAAATCGAAGCCTGCGAAGTCGCCGAAAAATTTGTCGAATGGAGTGCGGGAAAGTAAGAAGGCAAAAGTTTGAGTATCTCTCAGCTAAAATTAGTTTCCCTAAAAACTTTTGCTTCTATTCATCAATAAAACTTTTTTACATCGTAATCGGAAGGCATAATTATAACTCTGAAAAACACGCTTTCGTAAAAGGACATCCATAAACGAAACAGAAAATTTTCTTATTCGTCAAAAGTAACAATACAGGAAAAAACATCACTGCCTATAGAATAATACTGAGGATTGTAACCATCGTTTCTCAAATTTATTGAAAAGTTTTTAAAGTTAAGTTTCTCCTCACGCTTAAAATCAAACTTCAATCCTTTTTGCGGTAATGGCTGTTTCCTTGAAATTGCGTAGAAACCACGAGCGACAAATTCTAATCCTTTACCAACTTTCCGCCAATTCACTTGGTAAGCAGGTAAGTCACCGAAATAAATGCTACGTTCCGTATAATAAGACATAACTGTTCCAGTAGATTTTATTGCTCGACCAAGTTCCGAACTATTTCTATCATTCGACCGAAACATCTTTTCTTTGAGATTTTGAGCATTTATATTAGCCGAAGACTGTATATCTACAACTGTCAAATCACGTAAATAACGTGAGTTCGACATAAGCCGTCGAAGACGGCAACCTATTTGTAGCCCATAACGCTAGTTATGGGAACAATTTAACGAATTATTTCAAGCGGTTGAAAACCGCGACATACGTTTTTTATGTCGCCATTTTCAATGGCTTTGTCCATTTATTGCATTTTTCCCACATCCGGCGATGTGGGCTACAAATATAACGTCGGTTTTACCGACTAAAAACGAATTTCTTATCTCGAACTCACGTTAAATAGGTGTCGAAATCTCCTTTTTTCCCATTACAAGATTTACAAGCGGGAACAGTTATCATATTTTGTGGTAATACTTGAAAAAAGCATTTGGCAATAAACGTGATCTGATGTTAATGGTCTTACGAAGCTACAATAACTACAAATACCTGTTTTTTGAGAGCCTTTCTTTCTCATAACTAAATTTCACTGATCAGTTCTTGTCCACACATCTGTAGCAGAACCAATGGTTAGTTTATCTGCTTTCAATTTTATTTCTTCCAAAATTTTCTCCCAACCACCTTTTTCTTTATATATCATCCACTTGAAAAGTATATGGGTTGAGTCAATAGGTTTAAGAATTTCTCTATTTTTGAAATCATTAGTTGCTGTAAGAACAAAATTTCCTTCCCATTTGCCGCTGTATATAAGTGTAGAGCCGTTCCATACAGTTACATTTTGTCCAGTATCTTTTATATAGTAAGTAGATGTAAATTTTGGTGACGATCAATAACCTGTTAGATTATAAAGTGGTTTCTTTTCAGGAAGCGTCAAACTGTTATTTCGGTTAAATGGGCTAATTCCATTATTAGACCAAGCTAGAAGTGGCTTAATAGGAGCATTTTTTATTAGTTCTTGAGCATAATTACTGGGAATCGCAAAATTTAATGATTCTCCTTTTGTTATTTTGAAAGAAATAACACCAATAACCTTTCCATTTTCTGACAAAACAGGTCCTCCACTGTTTCCCGGGGAGATTGGTGCTGTAATTTGGAGAAGTCTAGTGTTTTTGCCCAAATTACGAATTCCTGACAAAATTCCTGTCGAAATTGTAACTTCCAATTCCTCCAAAGCAAGAGGATTACCCAAAACAATAATTTGATCTCCCGGACTAATTTCCTCACTTGATAAATCAACAAACGATAGATTTGAAGCATTTATTTTGAGCAATGCCAAGTCCTTAGTTTCATCTTTGGAAATTAAAGATACATTGTTGTAAACCACTCCATTTCGAGTTTTGATTGAAACTTGCGAAACTCCATCAACAACATGCAAAGCAGTTAAAATAAGTCCGTTTGACGACACAATAAATCCACTGCCGCCGCCTTCATTAGTACGAATAAGAACTATTGAAGGTGCTGCTTTTTTATAAACCTCGCTAGCTTTGCTTTGAGCAAAAGTGTTTGTAAATAAAACAACAAACACAAAGATAATTGATAATTTATTCAAATAAACAAACCGACAATTTGAAATCGGAAACATAAAATTATTACTCCTTATTCTTGCAATTTATGATAATACAAATATTTTATTTATGATAATACAAATATTTGAGATAACTTATACAGCAATCAAATCCTTTGGTTTGTGATACGGCGGAGAATTGTGAACCCTGATTATTGTGTGCGTGTTTTTGCACTTGTCCTTAAACGGTTGCCATCAGCGCGTTGGTCAATTGATTAGCGGCTTCTTCCATTTTTGCTAAAATTTCTTCAATTTCCTGATTGCTTTCATCTTTAAAGAAATCACTTGCTTCGTTTAAAACGCCGTTAATATGCTGTTGTTCTTGGGTCGGCAAAGATTTGCCGAATTCCGCCATTGCTTTTTGAGTGTTTTTGACGAGCGAATCGAGCCGGTTGCGCTGCATAATTGCTTCCTTTGTTTGGCGATCCTTTTCGACGGAAGTTTCGGCTTCCATAATCAAAAGATCAATTTCATCCGGCGCAAGTCCTGAAGACGGCGTGATTTGCATCGCTTGTTCAAAGCCGGTCATTTTATCCTTTGCCGAAACATTGACGATGCCGTTCGCGTCTATTTCAAACGAAACATCAACCTGCGGAGTTCCGCGCGGCGCGGGCGGAATGCCGACGAGTTCAAATTTTGCCAGACTTCTGTTGCCGCTTGAAATTTCGCGTTCACCTTGTAAAATATGAATCTCAACCGTTTGTTGATTATCAACAACAGTTGTAAAAGTCATCGTGTTTTTCAGCGGAATCGTCGAATTGCGCGAAATCAATTTAACAAATATTCCCCCGCGTGTTTCGAGTCCTAAACTCAGCGGCAAAACGTCCAATAAAACAATATCTTTGACATCGCCCGCCAAAACGCCGCCTTGAATCGCTGCGCCCATCGCCACGACTTCATCGGGATTGATTTCGGACGACGGTTCTTTGCCGAAAACTTCTTTAACCGTGCGAAGAATAATCGGCGAACGGGTTTGACCGCCGACGAGAATGACTTTATCAATATCGGACGGCTGAAGTTTTGCGTCCCAAAGTGCTTTTTGGCACGGTTCAACCGAAGATTCGACCAAATCCTGAACGAGTTCTTCAAATTTCGCCCGCGTCAAAACCGTGTTGATGTGCTTTGGTCCTGAAGTATCAGCCGCAATAAACGGCAGATTGACGGTTGTTTCCGAAACGGAAGAAAGTTCGCATTTAGCGCGTTCCGCCGCTTCCTTCAAACGCTGTAAAGCCAGCCGGTCGCCTCTCAAGTTAATGCCGTTTTCCTGTGTAAATTTATCTACCAACCAATCTATAATTCGCTGATCAAAATCTTCGCCGCCCAAAAATGTGTTGCCGGAGGTGGAAAGAACTTCAAAAACCCCGTCGTTGATTTCCAAAATCGAAATATCGAATGTGCCGCCGCCGAGGTCATAAACGACGACTTTTTCATTTTTATTTTTGTCGAAACCGTAAGCAAGCGCGGCGGCTGTCGGTTCGTTGATAATGCGTTCAACTTCCAAACCGGCGATTTTTCCGGCATCGCGCGTGGCTTGCCGCTGCGCGTCGTCAAAATAAGCCGGAACAGTGATAATCGCTTCGGTAATTTTATCGCCGAGAAATTCTTCCGCCGCGAGTTTCAGACGCTGCAAAACAATCGCCGAAATTTCCGGCGGACTATAAACGCGGTCAAGAACGCGAATATGCGCGTCGCCGTTCGGTGCTTCTGTTATTTCAAACGGCACGTTTTCGCGCATCTTTTCGACTTCCGGCGATTCAAATTTGCGCCCGATCAGCCGTTTGACGGCATACAAAGTGTTCGCCGCATTCGTAACCGCCTGCCGCTTGGCGATTTGCCCGACAAGACGTTCATCCTTTTCCGTAAAACCGACGACCGAAGGCGTTGTTCTGCCGCCTTCTTTGTTGGAAATAATCTGCACCGCGCCGCCTTCCAAAACGGAAACACAGCAATTTGTCGTGCCTAAATCTATACCGATTACTTTGCTCATAATTATTTAATTAGTCGGGAAACTCGATTGTCGGGTCAAGAGTAAAAAGAATTTGAATCGAATCAAATAGACTCTCGACTTTTAGAAACTTTAACCATTGCCGGACGAATAATTTTATCGTCAATTCGGTAGCCGCGTAAGAGTTCGGCTGTTATTGTATGAGGCGGAAAATTTTCATTTTCTTCAGTGGCAACCGCTTCGTGATAATGCGGGTCGAAATGTTCGCCAATCGCAGCAATCGGCTGAACACCCATTCCCGCCAATACTTCATTTAACTGTTGATTGACCAGCCCGATGCCGTCACAAAATCGTTGAAAATCCGGCAAATCCTTTCCTGAAAAATTTTCCGCCGAATCCAGAGCGCGATTCAGATTATCAAGCACGGGCAGCATCTGCTCTGCCAAATTGCCCAATTGTTTGCGAAATGTTTCGCTTCTTTCGCGTTCCGTACGATTTTTGTAATTGTCAAAATCAGTTTGCCGACGACGCGACGTTTCAAACAACTCGACGCGTTGCGCTTCCATCTTGGAAATTTGGCTTTGCAAACTTGAAATTTCATTTTTGAACTTGTTAATGTCAGCCGGAATCGGCGCAGAAACATTTACTTCCACCGGTTTGAGCGGTTGTTTATTATCGGGAGAAGTTCTAGCTATTATGAATTCAGCGGTATTTGTATCATCGAATTCGCTTTCTTCAATTTCGATGACCGTTTCGGAAGAAATATGCAGGTCTTTTTCCTTTTCTTCCAATTCTTTGATGAAATCATCAATCGAAGTCGAATCGTCAAATTCGATTTCTTCCGAAAAGTCTTCCATATTTTGTGAATCTTGATTAGGGTTCATTTTAATAGGTTTATTTTTGTAGTCTTTTGTTTTTAATTTTTTGAGTTTTCCTGCATCACTAACTTTTCGAGGATTTTTGCCACATAGCTGACAATTGAAATCATCCTGGCATATTCGATTCTGGTCGGACCCAGAACGGTTAAAGTTCCCATTGCTTCGCCGTTTCCGGTTCGATAAGGCGCGGTGATTAACGTGCAATTCTGGAAAGAAGAAGCGGCATTTTCGCTGCCGATGACAACCTGCACATTTCCCTGCAAAGATGCGTCGCGTGAAATACATTCGGTCAAAATCTGCACGAGCCGCGATTTTTCTTCAATCGTGCGAATCAGACGGCGCAGGCGTTCCATATCGGCAAAATCACTTTTTGTCAAAATATTCGACGTGCCGCCGACATAAACGTCCCCGACGTTATCCTGCTCGTTTTCAATACTTTGCGAACAAATAATCATTGCCGTTTGCAGTAATTTATCAAAAAGCGAAGTTTCTTCGTGCATCAATTTGAGAATTTCCGCCCGAATTTCCGCCAAACTCTTGCCGCTGAATTCCGCGTTCAGATAACGTGCCGTGCGTTCGAGGTCTTCATTTGTATAAGTTTCCTTGAGCCGAATTATTTTGTTATGCACAATATTCGGTGCGGAAACCAAAATGACGAGAATCCGTTTGTCAGACAAATTAACGAATTCGATATGCTGCAAACGGTCTTTCGCCAGCGACGGCGAAACGACGATTCCGACATTATTTGAAAGAGCGGAAAGAAGCTGTGAAGTTTTTTCCATCAACTTGTCCGGCGCGTCCGGCGAATTCAATTCACTTATGCCGAGTTCTTCGTTAATCATTCGCAAATCTTCGTTTGAAAGACTCAGAACGCCGAGCAGATTGTCAACAAAAAACCGATAACCGCGATCAGTCGGAACTCGTCCGGCGGAAGTGTGCGGTTGTTCGAGCAAGCCAAAATCTTCAAGTTCGCTCATCACATTGCGAATCGTCGCCGAACTCAAACCCGAAGCGTTGGCAAATTTTTCCGCAATGATCTTTGAACCGATTGGCTCACCCGTAATCAAATGTTCGTTAATAATGGCGGAAAGAATTACTTGCCCACGAGTATCGGGAACGTGAGATTTCTTTTCGTTTATCTGATTTGAATCACTGGCAGACATTTATAAGTTGGTGTGAATTTGATGCACACCGATTGAAAACGGTATGCTACTACTTTATATTGATAGCATTTTCAACCGCCGTCTGTCAACATTTATCAGTTAAACTTTGATAAACATTATTTTATGAAAGATGCACTTCAGCAAATAAAAATTTATTATCAAGAAGCATTTCAAAATTTGAATAAAAATGGTGAAACGCCCGAAATTGAAGTGAGTTTTTATCCGTATATCGGCATCAATCACACGATTCGTGTCCGCGACGGCAAAGTTTTTGTTCGCCTTGCCGAAGTTTGCCGCGATATGCCGCTCGATATTCACAAGGCTTTGGCGATTATTTTGGTTTCCAAACTGCTTCGCAAAAAAATTTCGCCAAATATTCTGGAAACTTATCGCGGATTCGTCAAAAATCAAGAACTTCGTGAAAAAGTTTTAGAAAATAAGCGCACAAAAGGCAGAAAAATTATCACGACGGCGAAAGGTGAAATTTATGATTTGGAAGAAATTTTCACTCATCTGAATCAAATTTATTTCGACGGGAAAATAAAAAAGCCGACTTTAAGTTGGTCGGCAAAAAAGACTTACCGCATTTTAGGTCATCACGACGCGGCGCACGAAACAATTGTTGTCAGCCGTTCTTTGGACGACAAAAAAACGCCGAAATATGTTGTTGAATTTATCGTTTTCCACGAAATGCTGCATATTTTTCATCCGACACAACACCGCAACGGCAGACGATATAATCACACGCCGCAATTTCGCCGCGATGAAAGAAAATTTGCTTTTTTTGATGAAGCTGAAAGTTGGATCGAGCAAAATGTGAAAAGACTGAAAAGGAATGCAAAATTATAGTTGTTGCGCCATTTGTGCAGGCTTCTGCAAAACAAAAACGCCGCGCTAAAACTTAAAAGCATTAACGCTGACGTTTTGAATTTAAAAAGTTTTCCACACCTGTGGAAAACTCGCTAATTAAGCAGCTACGGCGGGCGCAAGTTCCGTCGCACCTTCGGCATAGACGCTGATGAATTTGCCTTTTTGACCTTTGCTTTCAAATTTGACGAAGCCGTCAATCAAAGAAAATAAAGTATCGTCTTTGCCGATTCCGACGTTTTTGCCCGGTTTCCATTTCGTGCCGCGCTGACGCGCCAAAATGTTTCCGCCGCGCACTTTTTCGCCGCCGAATTTCTTTAAACCTAATCTCTGCGCGTTTGAATCGCGTCCGTTGCGCGATGATCCGACACCTTTCTTATGAGCCATAACTTAATTTTAGATTTTGGATTTTAGATTTTGGATTTATAAGACCAAAGACCAAAGACCAAAGACCATTTTCCTCCAACTAAATTTTATCTATCGTAATTTCCGTATAATCTTGCCGATGACCTTGTTTGCGTTTATATTGTTTGCGGCGCTTTTTCTTGAAAACGATGATTTTTTCGCCGCGCCCGTGTCCTTTGATGGTCGCGTTAATTGCCGCGCCGCCAAATTTTACGTCCTTGCCTTCGCCGGCAAGCAGCGTTTCCATTTCAATCGAATCTCCTTCTTTGCCTTCAATTGACGGCACGCGCAAGGTTTGTCCTTCTTCGACGGCAAATTGTTTTCCGCCCGTTCTGATAATTGCGTAACTCATTGTGTTTTAATATCTCCTTTGCAGTCGGCAAAAATTCTTGCCAATCGAGAAACGGTAATTATAAGTGAAAAGCACGGCAAAGGTCAATTTGAGGTGAGAGTTTTTTAGTTTCAGTATTAAAAGTTTCGAGATTAAATCTCTTCAACTTTCATAATTTGCAGATTTTCGCGCCAATTTTCGTTCAAATTAAACCGGAAAATCTCGATTTCGGGCGAAACGGTTTTTGCAAAAAACTTAAAATCACGATGAAAGCTCAATGTCGGCGCGACCAAATAAACAAGCGTCGGCGCGTCGGCAATTTCCAAATCGCCGAAAAGTTTTATGTCTTGTAAATTTCCTTTTCGTCGGCTCAACTCTATTTTCCGCCAATAATCAACAGCCTGAAAAATCATTTCGCGGTCGGGCGCGACTTTTATTTCGATAATTATCAATCGCCCGTCTTTTCGCAAAGCCAGAAGGTCAATTTTGTCGTGTTCGGCGCGAAATTGATTATGCAGCGGCGACAAAACAAGGTTTGCGTCCAACTGTTTGATATTTCGCCTCAAAATAGCTTCAAGCCACGCTTCGGGCGCGAGTTGAAACAGCGCGTGGCGTTTATTCGGCGTGTCAAAACACCGATAAGTTTCCAGATTTTCAACTAAATCAAAAAATTCTTCGCGCGAATTTTCATTTAAAATCCGCTTGTCGCGTTCGATGCCGAACCAACATTTTTCTTCGCCCGAAATTTGCCTGACACGCGCAAACGGCAAACCTTCAAACCGCAGCGTTTCGCCTTGTTTGGTAAAAAGCAAATCAATTTTTTCAGGCGCAATTTTAATGATTTCCTGCGCCGTTCGGCTTTGTTGTATGTTTTCCGATAGTTGAATTTTCTTCGGTTTTTCGCGCCACAAATCAGATATTTTCAGGCTTTTTTGTAAATTTATTTTTTGGCTTTGCGTCTTTTTGTCAGGATTTGAATTCTCATACAAATTTATTCTTGATTTCCATTTTTCATTCAACAAAGCGTGAAGTTTTCGCAATTTTTTAAGCAATTTCTTTTCCGCCAAAACAGAAATTTCCTCAATCGGTTTTTTCTTGCGTAGTTCCAATTTCGATAACCGCCAAATCGCCGTTGAAATAAGGATTTCGGGCGTTGCAGTTTCCGAAACATCGCATAAAAACGCCGTTTGTTTGCCCTGCCGATTTTCCAAAATTATTTTTGCAAAACGTCCGTTTTCTTTGTTGAGCGAAACACGGACAAGTTTTTCGCCTTGTAAATTTTCTTTAATAACGGCGGCTATTCGATTGGCTTTTTCAAGTCTGGCAAGTTCGATTGAAGCGGATAATGCACCTGCGGAAATTCGCGGAACGAGCCGAATTTTTTTATTTTCCCTTTCAAAATTCCGCGTTAAATTCAGCAAAATTTCATTCTTTTTCTCTGCAAATTCAGCGATTCGCCAAGTTTGAAAACCATTTTCGTCCAAAAAACTGATAAGAATTTTATTAGATTGGCGGTTAAGTTCGATTTCGTCGTTTCGCAGAGCAAAAGTCTTGCCTGATAAATGGATCAAAAGCCACTCTTTATTCGATTCAAGCAGACGATTTATTTCGTTGAAAATAGTTTCGAGGTCTTTCATTTATCTTGTAATTTACGGAAGTTGATAAATAATAAATGAAATAAATGAATGTGTATAGTTGAAGCAAACAGAGCGCAAATGATGAATTTGCGCTCTGTTTATTACGAAGGGTAAGAAATAATTTATGCTATTTTAATGAAACAATCACCTGAGCTAACTCGATTCTGGTAATTGCCCGATTCGGGTTGAATTTGTTGTTCTCCAAACTAAGCCATCCCTTTTGCAGTGCAACGGCAGCATAACCGCGTAATGCCGTCGGAATTAAATAAGCATCGGCAACGGATAAAGGTAGATTTGAAGTTGCGGCAACGCTTTCTAAATTTGCGGCTTTGACAAAAGCTACTGCTGAAACGAGTTTGGAAGCGGCACTGTATGGATAAAATTTTCCGTCAGCGGCATCTAAAATCAATTTGCCGTTTGGATTTGACTGAACACTTTCGACGACGCTGCGCGTTGTTAAATCCCGCACATCCGAATACAAAGGATTTGCCGCGATATATTGCGGAGCTAATCCGGCGCGAATTAAAGCATCTGCTAAATCCGCTCTGGAAACGACGGAATCGGCGCGGAATTTATTGCCTTCCGGCAGCATCAAAAAGCGGCTCAAACTTTCATAAACAACGGCTTGATTTTGCGCCGTAAGTTTATCTAAATCGTTTAATTTGCCGAATTCGACGCGGGTTGTTTCCACGACACCGGAGAAACTTTGTGAATTTCCGATGCCGAGAGAATTATAGACTGCTGTTCTTAAACTGCCTGCCGCCGGTTTATTGATTGTTATTTCTTCGCTTCGTCCGTTCAAGCCGGGCAGATTTATGTAGTTTGATTCGCCAAGCAAATTCCCGCTGTTATCGGAAACTTTCAAACCCAAGTCGTTCAAACTCAACATATCGCCCCAAGCAATGTGAACACTGGTTTGAACGACATTTGCAGGAACTTGAATTTCATTGGAAACAGTCGAATTCGGATTAACGACTCCGTTAAAAGTCTGCGTGGTCGAAGTTATAAAACTAACGGCATCTTTATCAGCAACGGCGCGGAAAATTCCGGTTCTGCGATTTGGAAATGCGGCTTCCAAAACCGCCGCGTAAGTATTTAGCATTCCCGCGCCGACTTCGTGATGATAAGAAGACGGCAGCGGCGTTGCCGAGCGTTGCAGAATATCTTTAACTTCGGCGGTTGAAAGATTCGGATTGGCTTCGAGCATCAATGCAATTGCGCCCGCGACTTGCGGAGCTGAAAAAGATGTTCCGCTTGCTGTTGTATAAAACGGCATTTCGGCAGGTGTCAAACGCTGCGCGTCGGCACCGGCGACTCCTAAAGCACTCATTTGCGAAGCAGTCGAGCGAAGGCTGACGATATTCACGCCCGGCGCAACCAGTGAAGGTGCAAATTGTGAATCGCCAAAATTTCCGCGTGATGAAAATCCGGCTAGACTTCGGTTGGCATCAGTCGCGCCGACGCTGATAACCCACGGCGCGACTGAATACGGATTGAGCGTTCCGTTGCCCGCGCCTGTGTTTCCGGCGGAAAACACGACGTTTATGCCGTTTTCCGTCAACAATTTTGTAGCGATATTGACCGGATCATTAAAATCAAAAACCGTATCGGCTGAAAAACTGCAATTGACGACGCGCACATTGTAGTTTGTTTTGTTCATCAACAGATAATCAAAACCCGACAGAACGTGAATCAAACTCAAATCGCCCGCGCTCAGACCTAAAATCTTCGCTCCCGGCGCAACACCGTTGTATTTTCCGCCTGAATTTACGCCGCTTCCGGCAACGACTCCGGCAACAAAAGTTCCGTGTCCGTTTGCCAAATCAGTATTGATAACATTTTCAACCGGAGTCGGATTGATAAAACCGACTGCCGCGCTTTGCGTATCGAGCAGACGAACATTCTGCACGACCCGTCCGGCAAGATCGTTGTGCGTCGAATTTACGCCCGTGTCCAAAACCGCAACAGTTACATTACGCCCCGAAACCGGCATTCCCGCGTTTTGCTGCTGCAAATCTTTGTCGGTTGAAACACGCTGAATCTGCGTTGTTTTGAAATACGGATCGCTGTTTAGATTTAATGTCCGATTGCCGTAAATCGAGCGAACACGCGAAAGATGCGAAACCGCAATTAAATTATCCCGTGTTGTAGAAACGGAAATCATCGGCAGAGCGCGAAATTGCGTGCCGCCGACGATTCCGATGTTTCGTAAATCGTTTAAATCCGATTCCGTCGGATATTGATGAAAAACTATCACGGCGTTAATGTTGCTGTCGTCAACCGCTTGATTTAGTTGAAAGGCGAGTTCCGGGTCAATGCTTTGCAATCCGCTTTGTCCTTCTTCAAATCCGTCATCCGCACCCGTGAATCGAAAACCATCAACGCCTGTAAAACGTGCGCCGTTCAAGCCTGTAATTGTTACGTCCGCGCCTGTAAAACGCGCTCCGTCCGGTCCCGTTATATTAAAATCAGCCGGAGAATTGACGCTGAAAGCCGCGCCGTCCGAGTTGATGCCGACAACCGTATCTGCGCCTGTAAAACGCGCTCCGTCCGCACCTGTAAATCTCGCGCCGTCTGCGCCTGTCAAAGTCATATCCGCGCCCGTAAAGCGCAAACCGTCAACGCCTGTAAAACGCGCTCCGTCAATTTCCGTTATCGAAACGCCTGTCGGTTTTGTAACAATAATCGAATCCGCCCGATAAACTGTGCCGTCCGCGCCCGTAAAACGATAACCGTCCGCGCCTGTAAAACGCATTCCGTCCGCGCCGGTAAATCTCGCGCCGTCCGCGCCCGTAAATCTCGCGCCGTTTGTTCCCGTAAATGTCGAACCGTCCGCGCCTGTAAAACGTGCGCCGTCTGCGCCTGTAAAGCGCATTCCGTTTGTTTCGATACCGAGAAATCCATCCGCGCCCGTAAAACGCATTCCGTCAACGCCGATAAAATCAATGCCGTTAGTTTGCGTTACGGAAATGCCGTTCGATTTGACGATGCTGATGCCCGCTTGAACGATATTAGCGGAAAAAGCTAAAAGAATAAGGAAACAGACGATTTTTTTTGTGTTCATAAACATTCACTTAAATAGGGTTTCTGAAACATAAAACTTATGGAACTTCTGCAATAAAACGATACGTTTTTTTTCGGTAGGGTTGTCAAATACTATCAAATAACAAACTCCTTCGCAACATTTATGCCTAAGTTCTTAGTCTTTTGCTTCAAATAACAATTTTTGTTTGACCTGCCGAATTAGAAAATTATTCGGGCGAAATTTCTATGTTCCTATCCTATCTAAAGGCGGTTGAGAAAAACTTGAGGTTTGAAATGAAAATTGAAAAAAATATTACAAAAAAGTATAAATTCAAGTTTTCCTCAAGTCGTAGTCGGTAAGATGGTTTTTGTTATGACAATGACTTTCTCATTAAACGAAAATTTTAGTTTTAGCAGCGGTGTCGAGAGTTCTTATGAAGTTAATTCCTCGTCGTCATCAAGCCGAAAAACTCCCGAAATAACCGACATTCATTTGTTTGCCGATAAATTATCAGTGCCGAAGTTTAAGAATTATATCGGGCGACCTCGATTAAATGAGATGCTTGAAAAATCTCTTATTCAGTTTGGTGCGACGCTTATAACAGGACGCGCCGGCACGGGAAAATCGGCGTTGGCGGCAAACTTTGCGCGGCAATATGAAAAAACCGCGTGGTTTTCAATCAGCGCGGCTGATTGTGATTGGAATGTATTTTCAAGTTATTTTCACTCGATTTTTAGCAGTTTGAGTTCCGAAGATAAACTTGAAAGTTTCGATGCGGAAAAAGATGAAATTTCTCCATTTGTTGAAAGTTTTTTCCCGGATTCGGATTTAACGGCGACGAAAAAGCCGATTTTGATTGTGCTTGACGATATTCATAATGTGTTTGATGCCGATTGGTTTGCGGAGTTTTTTACGACTTTGCTTTATTCGCTGACTCCCGATGTTCACTTGTTGATGCTTTCGCGCAGCAATCCGCCGCTTCCGCTCTGGCGGCTTCGTTCAAAACAGGTTTTAGGCGTTGTTGATGAAAAACTTTTAGCATTTGATCTGGAAGAAACGAAAAAATTTCTCAAACGCGGCGGTTTGCCGATTGAAGCAGCAACACAATTATCGCGCAAATCTTTCGGCAGAATTTCACGGCTGAAAAGTTTAGCCGAAAATTTATAAAAAACAACTCATTCGCAAAAACCTTTCGGTTATGAAATAATTTTAACTTTCATAACCGAAAGATTTTGATGCCAAAACCGAATTTTTTTCTACGAACAAAGTTACTTCCGCCGCGTGCCGTCAGCGAATTGTTGCCGCGTCCGCGTCTGACCGATAAATTAAAGGCAAATATAAATGCGCCGATAACTCTTGTTGCGGCTGATGCGGGTTGTGGAAAAACGACTTTGATTTCGGATTTTATCCGCAACGGTTCACGCGAATCGGTTTGGTATCAACTCGACCACACGGATGCCGACCCGTTTGTTTTTCTCGGTTATATCGCGCACGGCATTAAAAATATTGCGCCCGATTTCGGTAAAACAATTCTGCCGTATCTCGAAAAAGCCACCGACGAACTGCTCAGATTTCCCGAACGCGCGGTTGATTTACTGCTCAACGAAATTCTCGAAACCGTCGAACAACCCTTTATCTTAGTTTTAGACGATTATCATCACATCGGACGCGAAACCGTTGTGCATCAATTGGTTGACCGGCTGTTGCAGTATTCGTCCGATATGCTGCATTTGATAATTACGACGCGCGATTTGCCGCCGCTGGCGATTATGCGCCGCCGCACACAATCACGCGCACTGGTTATCACCCGCGAAGATTTGCTGTTCACTGATGAAGAGATGAGCGAACTCTTCCGCCAAACCTTAAACGTCGAATTAAAAGACGACGAAATTATCGAATACCGTGAACGCACACGCGGCTGGATTACCGCGCTGCAACTTGTCCGACAGTTTGCCGAACAGGAAATTCACACGCATTCAAATAAATTTCCGATTGATTTGAGCAATATTCTTCATAAATCAGAAAAGGATATTTTTGATTATTTTGCCGAAGAAGTCTTTTCGCGTGAACCTGAAGAAATCCAAAATCTGCTTTTGCATTTGTCATTACTAAATTCTTTGCCGTTAGATGTTTGCAGCCGTCTGTTTCCCGAAATGCATTGTTCCGCGCTGCTGCCCGAACTCTTGCAGAAAAATGTATTTCTGACCGTTGCGGGTGAAATTAAAACCGGCGAAGTTTATCGTTTGCATCCGCTTTTTCGTGATTTTTTGCAGCGTCGTCTGCGCTCGGAAATCGGACGCGCCGAATTGGAAAAGGAACGTCAGCGAATTGCCGAATTTTTCTTTGCGGAAAATCAATGGGAAAGCGCATTGCCGTTTTTGCTTGAAGCGGAAAAATTTACCGAAGCGACGGAAATCATTGCCGAAAAAGGCGGCGAATGGCTCGAAAGCGGAGCGATTACGACGCTCGATAATTTTATCAACGAAATTCCGCTCGAATTTTTAGACAAATTCCCGCGCTCACTTCTTCACAAAGCGGAAATTGCCAGACTTCGCGGCGAGATTGGAAAATCCTCAAAATTACTGCATCGCGCAATGAAACTCCTGGCGAAAAACAAAGATAAAGTCGGCGAAGCCGAAGCTCTGCATTCGCTGGCTAGCCTTTCACGGCGCAAGGGCGATTGTGCAACTGCTTTCGATTATTTGGAAAAAGCCGAAAAATTAGTCGCCGAAGATTCGGAAACTTTTCTAAAATGCGCCAATACGCGCGGACTTTGTTTTGTCGCGCAAGGTTCGTGGATCAGTGCCGAAAATCAGTTTCATCGCGCACTCGAACTTGCCGAAAAACAGGCTAACGATCATTATATTCGCCTGATTACGCACAATTTGGCATTACCCGCCGGTTTTCGGGGCGATTACGGCGAAGCCTTGCGATGGTTTAAACGGATTTTCAGCGACAGCCAAAACAGTGCGCTCTTGCCGCAGGAAGCCATCGGACATTTAAATGTGGCGCGTCTGCATCTTTATCGCGGCGAATTTGACGACGCGGAAAAACATCTGGAACGCGCTTTGGAAATTTGCCGGATTTTTAATCTAAAATCTCTGCGCGGCGAAATTCTTGAGGCTTACGGCAATTTTTACCGCGAAAAAGCGGACATTCCGCACGCCGGCGAATTTTACGAACGAGCCTTAAAAGCCTATGAAGAAGCGGGCGTAGATTTGACGACGCGCGATTTGGATGAAGAACGCGCCAAGTTTTATCTGCTGCGCGGCGACGCGGCAAAAGCTCGCGGATTATTGGAAAATTTGTTAGAAACACGTTTAAAAACCAATAATGATTTCGGTATCAAAACCGTTAATCTCGGTTTGTGCAGAGTACGGCTCGCGCAAAATGAAACTGACGATTTGGCTAAAGAAATCGAAGAACTTATCGGCTTTTTTCACGAACAAAATCTTAATTATGACGAAGCCTCTGCTTCTTTACTTTTGGCGCAAACGCAATTCGCGCTCGACAATCGAAAAGAGATGATTCCGCCGCTTCAAAGGGCTTTGGACTTGGCGGCGCGGTTAGATTACGAATACTGGCTGCGCGGCGAGATTCAAAAAAACCCGCGTTTTTTCAGTATCGAAGAAGTTATCGAAAAACTTCCGCTGGATTTGCGCGAAAATGTCGTCGTGCCAGAATCTACAGGTATTTCGCCGGTAACTTTGGCGGTTGAAATCCCGACGACGATTATTGATTTAACAGTCAAAACTCTGGGATTTGTCGAAATTTTCCGCGACGAAACAAAGCCTTTTGCGCCCGGCGCTTGGATGACAAAACGAGCGCGGGATATTTTTTGTTTTATCGCCACGAGCAAAAACCGGCGCGTCGAAAAAGATATTTTGATTGATGCTTTTTGGGGCGAAGACGAACTTGAAACAATTGAAAAAAACTTTCACCCGACAATTTCGCATATCCGCAAAGCCTTGAACAGTCGTCAATCGTTCAAACAAAATTTTCTCGTTTTCCGCGACGGCGCGTATCAGCTTAATCCTGAATTCATCTATTCGATTGACACGGAAGATTTTGAAAATTTTATCAGCGAAGCCAAAAATGCCAAGCGCGAAAAAGACGCAAAATCGTTTCGAGAAAACCTCGAAGCGGCACACGCCGCTTATCGCGGAGAATTTATGGCGGGCGTTTATGAAAATTGGGCGGAAGAACGTCGTAATTACTACTCGGAACAGTTTGCAAGAGTTTTAACCGCACTGGCGAAACTTGCATTTAGCGAAAAAAGTTGGTCAAATGCTTTAAAGTTCGCTAACGAAATTTTGCAGGCTGACCCATACCGCGAAGATGTTCATCGGCTCGTGATGAAGATTTATTCAGCGCAAGGAAAGCCGGCAGCCGTTAAAGAACAATTTGAAACCCTGCAAGAAATTTTGAAAACAGAACTCGGCGTAACTCCAGCCCCCGAAACACGCCGTATATTTCAGGAATTACAAAAGTGAATATTGACTTTAGTTTTTTATAAAATTTACAGGAGCTTTAAGTTATCGCCTGATTTTTATTAAATTCGCAATTGCAAAAATCAGCGATAATTTGAAATAAACGTGAATTTCCGATGTGCTTTGAGTAATTCCCAACCCAATATTTAGAGGTAAAAATTTATGTTAAAGGTGATTTGTTTGAAGAATAGTTTGGTTTTCTATATTTCAATAATATTTTGTTTAATTGCTTTTACGTTAAACGGTCAGGCGGCAGTTATAGTTGATAATTCAACGAGTAATCAGGCATTTGATAATTTGGGATTAACTACGCTTAGTGTTGCTCACGAAATTAGTGCCGCAACATCGAATCGGGTTTTATATGTCGGTGTTTCCACATCTACAACCGTTCTGCCCGTCGGTGCGCCGGCAAACAGAGTGGATACTGTAACATTTGAATTAGATTCAAATTCGGCTGTCAAATTCCCGCTTGAAAGAGTTGGTTCACAAATTTCATCGGATAATTTAAACACAGTCGAGATGTTCAGACTTGTTGCTCCGCCGTCGGGAATCGGAACGGTTAGAATAAGTTTTGTTGTTCTGTTACCCAATTATGCCGTCGGCGGCGCAATTTCATTTTCGGGTGCGGGTCAAACTTCAACTTTACCGCCGTTTTTCTCTCAAGCCGGTTCAAATTCATCACCGACAGTTTCGGTTACGGGCGGAGTTTCGGGAGATTTGGTTTTGGATACGGTAGGTGCTTCTCCAAATGCCGGTTCTATTTTTCTTTCATCAACTAATACGGAGCAAACCCGCCGCTGGGTTAATTCGTTTCCGGCGTTTGGTTCTTTCGATATTGGTGCGGGAAGCACTGAACCTGTTCCAACATCATCTCCTTTTACGGTTACAACCGAGTGGAATTTGACGAATCCTGATAATTGGGCAATCGGAGCGGTTTTGATTAGACAATTTGTTGTATCGGCAAGTCCGTCTTCCATCAGCGGACGAGTTCTGACGCAATCCGGCAGAGGCGTTTCAAAGGCATTTGTTGATTTAACAGATAATGCAGGTGAAAAGCGACGGGTTTTGACAAATCCGTTCGGTTATTTTCGCTTTAACGACGTGCGAAGCGGAGAAACATACATAGTTTCCGTCAAATCAAAACGTCATTCTTTTTCATCGCAAGTTATCAGCGTTACAAATGATGTCAACGAATTGATTTTTACGGCGCAGCCTTAAAAATTCAACAAAGTTTTATATCGTGTGTGTAACGCAGTCGTCCCGACTGCCGTATCGGATGCGTCCCGCTTCCGAGTCAAAAACGTGCGTGATTAAAGACGTGAGCGCGGGACGCACTCACGATGGCAGGCAAGATGCCTGCGTTACTTTCTCAAGTTTGCCTCAAGTCTTGTAAAACACCACAAATTATTAACTCAAGTATTTCTCAAACCCGATTGTTTATTCTCGTTTCAGATTGAAACAAAATTATTTGAAACGAGAGGAGAAACAACGGTGAAAGTCAATACAAACAGCATATTTCGCAAATTTTTAGGTTTATTATCCGCATTTTTTATGGCGGTGATTTTGTTCGGCGGCATTCAGGCGGCAACGCTCAGCCCGAATTTGAAAAGCAGTCTGCCGAATCTGGCGGATGCGGCTTCGGTCGGAATGGTCATTATTTCATTCAATACGACTGACGGATTGCACAACTCGCATCTCGACGTTTTGCGAAGCGTCGGCATTACGGGCGGACAAACTTTTCCGAATTTGGGAATGGTCGCACAGCCGATGACTGCCGGACAACTTCGCGCACTGCAAAATAATCCGGCGGTTCGTTCGATTTGGTCGAATGACAAACTTCAGTATTTTATGAATCAAGCCCGCACTTTGACGGGGGTTGATAAACTTCGCGCGGACAGCGCGTTGACTTTTCGCAACGGCGGAATGCCGGTTTCGGGCAAAGGCGATTTTTCCGTTTTGGTAATTGATTCGGGAATTGACGCGACACACGCCGACTTGCAGTTTGGCACGAAGGTTATTCAAAATGTGCATCCGATTTTAGCGACCAGCACGGTTTCCGGTTTTACGCCGAATTTAACGGTTGAAAACATTCCGAATACTGATGAAACAGTCGGACACGGAACGCATTGCGCCGGAATTATCGGTGGCACGGGCGTTCGTTCGGGCGGTTTATACGGCGGCGTTGCGCCGGGCGCGAAAATTATCGGCGCGGGTTTGGGCGCGGGCATTTTGGTTATCAATCCGCTCGGCGCGTGGGAATGGGGTTTGGCAAATCAATATCTTTATAACATTCGCGTAACGTCGAATTCTTACGGTCCGCTCGGCGGCGGTGAGTTTAATCCAGATCATCCGATTGCGATTGCCAGCAAATTGGCTTATGACCGCAATATTATCAGTGTATTTGCCGCCGGCAACGACGGCGCGGCGAAAAATACGATGAGTCCTTATGCCAAAGCTCCTTGGGTAATTGGTGTTGCGGCAGGAACAAAAGAAGGCACACTCGCCGATTTTTCATCACGCGGAACGCCTCGCGCCGAAAGATTAGGCGACAATGATCCGCTCAACGACAACGACGCGCCGACAATCACTGCGCCGGGAACGGGACGCGCTTTTGAATCAAACGCCGGACGATTTACGTCGGCGATTGTTTCGACGCGCTCGACGTTGAATTTAACTGCCAACGGTTTGACCGCCGACGCGGAACTCGCGCCCGGATTGATTCCTTTTTACACACAGATTTCGGGAACTTCGATGGCAACGCCGTTTATCGCCGGCACGATTGCACTGATGCTCGATGCCGATCCGACGCTCAATCCCGATCAAATCAAGCAAATTATTCAGGAAACCGCTTCGAGAATGCCGGGTTATGAAGATTACGAAGTCGGCGCGGGTTACATTAATACTTACGCGGCGGTTGACAAGGTTTTCAATCGTTCAAAAAATTATCGCAGTTTCCAAAATGTCAGTTTTAACGCGGTTTTCGGCGAAGAACGCCCCGCACAACAAACATTTCATATTGACTTTAATCCGGCGAATTCGGGACCGACTTCAACCAACGCAAAAACTTTTACGGTTGAACAGAATATCAATGTTCTCGATATGAACGCGACGGTTGACACCGAACTCGAAGAAGGCACGGGAAATTTGGTCGGAATAAAAATAACTGCGCCGGATGGAACAGGTTATTCGACGGCGATTGAATATCCGGTAATCGGCAGTAGTCGGCGCGAAATCGTCGTGCAGAATCCGCAAGCCGGAACTTGGACTTTGGAAGTTCGCGGCGCACGCGGTTTGAACGCCGCTCCGCAGGCTTCTTCGCCGATTCAAGCCGCCGCGCCCGGTCCGGTTGACGGGAAAATCGTTCAAATCAGATATATTTTGCCGACCATCGGCGATATTCTCGGTCATCCGAATCAAGCCGCCATCGAAACCGCCATTAAAAGCCGTTTGATTGACACATACAGCGACGGTTCGTTCAGACCGAATCAAACAGTTACACGCGAAGATTTGGCTCGTTCATTGGTTGTCAATACCAGTTTGCGTCAAACAATCAGCGCGACTCCGAAATTCAGCGATGTCAGCGGCGATTTGGCAAGTTTTGCCGAAGCTATCACCGCTAAAGGTTCAACTCTGCGCGATTATAATTTTACACCGGACGGAATGATGAGCTTTACCGGGACGAATTTTAATCCGACAGGTTCGGCAAATCGGCTCGATTTAGCAGTTGCTTTTGTTCGCGCTCTCGGACACGACGACCAAGCGCGGGCGTTGGCAAATTCGACGGTTACATTTAATGGAACGCCGCTTTCCGATAACGCGCAAATTCCCGCCGCACTTCGCGGTTATGTGCAAATCGCTCTAAATAACGGTTTGTTTGAAGCGTTTCCGGCGGAAGTTCGACAAATCGCGCCCGGACAATTCCAAGTTCTTCCGGGACCGAGATTTGAACCGACCATAACCATTAATCGCGCAACATTGGCAGCAAAACTTTTAAGTTACAACCAACTTTTCACAACAGGCGGCTAATTATTAAAGGGTAAAGGCTGAAGGATAAAGGCTAAAATTTGACCTTTATCCTTTCGCCTTTATCCTTCAGCCTTTCACTCAATGGGGGTTGAGTGAATCAACAGCGCGGATATTGATTGTAGGGTTTCATTATCCGCGCTACTTTCCGAAACCTTATTTTATTTTGATTGAAAAAAGATTCGCTCGTTAGGGGTAATGAGCGGACAAACGGCGTGGATGATGAAGGTAGGGCTTCATCGTTCGCGCCATTTTTTTATTGGAGCGCAAGCATCCCTGCTTGCAATGTCGTCGCAAGACGACAAACGGCGGTTGATTACATTTAACTTCGTGATTTTCGGGCGTTTTTTTTCGCGCTATCGCGCTACCGGCAAGCAGGGATGCTTGCGCTCCAAGCATTTCTCAAGTCTGCCTCAAGTCTGTATTTCAAGTCTTCAAGTCTTTCTCAAGTGCTGTTATTTATAGTCCTAACCATAAAGAGATTTACAAAATTTAACAGGAGATTTTAGAAAAATGAAACGCACAGCGAACACAGAAAAATTTTTAACTAAAGCAGCATCCGCCGGTTTAGTTTTGGCAATGATTATTACAGGGTTTTTGTTACCTTTTAGAAAAGCGGAAGCCGCCGCTAACAAAACGGATACGGCACTTGAGCAGTTTTATCAACGCGCTGCGCCGCAGTATGATTTGAATTTATCGCGCAATATGCAAAATCTGCGGCAGATCGGCAGTTTGCAGATTACTGCTTTAGATCAATTCAAAGCGGCGAACAACGCCCCGAATATGCAGATCAGATGGAATACATTCGGCGGCTCGCTCGATGCGATTTATGATTTTGCCAGCCAATCTTTTCCCGGCACGCCGGAAGAAGCGGGAAAAGCCTTTTTAGCGCAAAATGCCGCGATTTTCGGTATTTCTGATGTGAATAATCTGCGCGTTTTCTCTGAACGCGACGCACTCGGCGGACACCTTATTCGCTTTCAGCAAACTTTTAACGACGTTCCTGTTAAAGACGGCGGAATCGGTTTGGTAATGAACGCCAATAATCAAGTGATTATGGCTTCCGGTCCGTTTTTCCGCGATGTCAATGTCAACACACAGCCGAATCTTACGCCCGAACAGGCGAAAGCGGTGGCGAATAATGATCTTAATCAGTTTAATGTTGCTTTGCCTTCAACAATCACAAATCTTTTGCAGCCCGGCTTGAACATTTTAAGTCAGCAAGCGTCGGTGATTGAAAATTTACAGCCGACGTTGGGAATTTATCCGACGGCTGACGGTTACAGATTGGTTTATAAAGTCGCCAAGTTTTCGACCAATCCGTTTGGTTTGTATATGGTAACGGTTGACGCACACACGGGCGAAGTTGTCGCTCGTAAAGATTTTGTCAATTTTCAAACCGCGCCCGGACAACATACCGCCGATATTTATCCGAAATATCCGACGATTACGGACGAACTGAAAAATAAAGGAATCATCAGCGACTGTAACGGAACGCCGTGCGGACAAGAGCGCGTTACGCTTCGCTCATTTGACGAACAAAATCTCGTTACCGGATTGAACGGAACATTGACCGGCACACACGCGCTTGTCAACAACGCATTGGCAACCAAACAACCATTTGCTCAAGCACCGCTCGGAACGTGGCATTTTCGCCGCGACAATCCGACCGGATTTGAAGCGCGAACCAACGAAATTGACCAATTAGCCGAACCTGCCGAACATCAGGACGAAATCAACGCTTTCTTTTTTACCACATATTTGCTCGAATACGTTGATTATCTGCACATCGGCGGCGACCGCGCGACATTCGGCGGACAGGGAAATTTCCCCGACAATTATCCGAATAAAACCAATCCGCTTCCGGCAACCGTTCATATTCCGAACATTTATATCGGTTTAGACGCGGCGGCAGGAAAACTTCCAAGCCCTTCAGACCCGGAATTAGCGCAAAAAGTCATCGGACTCGACAACGCTTTTGCTCTGAATTTAACGAGCATTATCGAAGGCGTAACCGGCACGAAATCGCCCATCGTCGTCAATCCGACATCTTACGGACACGGCTATTTCTTTAACGATTTAGCTCTCGAAGGCACGGTTCCCTATCACGAAGGAATGCACGCGATCACTTCGCCGATTGCCGGACTCGAAGGCGAACCCGAAGGCGGTGCGTTAAATGAAGGTCAAGCCGATATGTGGGCTTTCACGATTACCGACAACGCAAGTCTTGGCGATTATGTCGTTAATGCTTTCAAATATCGTCAAAGATTCCGCGATTTAGGACGCGATCCCGACACGGTTGCGTATATTCGCAGCGCACGTTCGACCTTAAAATACGGCGACATCGGAACTTTATTGGACAGAACAACCGGCGCACCGACTTTTGAAGAGCATTATGACGGCGAAATTTATATGTCAACAATGTGGGACATCCGCGAAATGATGAATCGTGTTTATCCGAACGCGACTACTTACAAACGTCCGCAGCCGAAAGACGGTTTGGCGCAAAAACCGATTACAAAAGGAACGGAAATTTTTGAACGCGACTTTTTAGGCGCAATGTATGTTCTCGGCACAACTGCGCCGGACACGATGGTTAAAGCCCGCGACGCGATGATCGTTGCCGACCAAATGCTTTATCCGTCGGATTCAACTGACCCTGACGCGCCCGGCAAACACCGCGCGATGATCGAACAAATTTTCGCAGCGCACGAAATGGGCATTAACGCCGTCGAAGTTACCGGCGGAAAAGCGACGATTTCAACGCAGGTTTCGCACTTTGCGGGCGAACAAGCCGCTCCGGCAGTTCCTTCAAATGTTCAGGTTTCGCCGTCTTCGGCGCGTTCCTTGAAAATTAGCTGGAACGGTGTCAGCGGCGCGACTTCTTACGAAGTTTTGAAACGCAAAGACGGTTTTGCAAATCGCCGTCAACCAAACGGCAAACGCGAATTTGCCGACGGCGATTCGTCAACAACAGGTTTCCGCCACGTCGCATTTGTCGGCGCGGGACAAACTTTTTACGAAGACAAAGGCGCGATTCACGAAGTTTTCGCTCCCGAAGGTTTAAACAATTTATTCGATAGCGAATATGTCGTCCGCGCCATCGGCGTTGCTTCAAACGGGCAGTTAGGATTTTCAAATTTGACGGGCGGAGCGAAGGCGACCACTGTTAATCAGGAATTGACCAATCAAGTTGATTCGGCAATCTCGAACATCAGTTTTTCAAACGGCGTGATGTCGTTCGACAACAAATTAACCAACGCCCGCGGCGCGTTTTCAATCGACAAAACGATTTACAGCCCGATTGAATTCAAAATCGTCAGCATTTCAAATCCGACGGTAACAGTTAAAAACGCCGACAACGGTTCGAGCTTTATCTATAATCAATCGTTAGCTTTAGGCGCGACTTCAAGCGCGAAACGATTTGAATTTAACGATCCGATGGCGCAATTGTTCAGCTTCGACGCGAAGATTTTCGGTAACGCCTTCGCCGGTTCAAACGGTGGCAGCGGTTCACAAAACGGCGACGGCACGAGCAATCCGCCCGCGCCTGTAACTTATTCAATCTTCCATGAAAATAAATCAGGCACTCTCGTTGCCGGAGAACCGACGGCAACATCTGGAACAAGCGCGACTTGGGGCGATCCGGCTTTCAAAGGCATTACTTGGGACGATGTTGAAGTTACGACCAAATCCGATGCTTTGGTTCTCGAAGCGACATTAAGTTCGCTGACGGCAGTTGATATGGACTTTGAACTTCGCACAGTGGATGGACAAGTTCTTTCGTCATCCGCCGGAGCAACCGCCGCCGAATTTGTTTCGTCAAGCGTTCAGCCAAACACGAAATACATTCTGCGAGTCTTAGGTTTCGCCCACGGTCCGGCAGATTATTCAATCGCCTGCGACCAATTGCTGCCGAACAATTCGCCGAATGCCAATGCCGGAACGAGAGCGAGCGGCGGCGGTTCAGCCATAAGCGGCGGAACGACAAGCATTGTTTCCAAACTGGTTCGCTTTACAGTTAATCCTTTGACGAGAAGCGTAACGGCAAGACTTCTAAATTAAAATTTAGAAATTAAAGGAAAAGGGAAGCGGGTAGAAATTTCTACCCGCTTCCCTTTTTGTCGCGCAATAAACACACAATTATTTTCCAATCTGCGCTAAAAGTTCGCGGACGGCGGTTTGCAGTTGGCTGTCATGATTCGTCAAAGTTTCGCCGATTGGACGAGTTACCGGAACATCAACCGGACGCGGATTCAGTTCCAGAGATTTGCCGTTGTTGTCCGGTAACCTTGACAAACGGAATGCGAAAACTCGTGCCGTCGAAAAGCCGGACGTTTGATGTGAAAATAATCCAGCCGGCAGTCGGTTCGCCGACAACTTTGCCGAGTTTCAAGGTGCGATAACCTTCTGTAAAGTCCTCCGCATCGGACAACGAATGCTGATTTGTAACAAGAATCGTCGGGCGTTCGAGCGAGCGTTGACCGAGCGACGAACGCGCCGGAGTCGTCCATTGGTCGCGCACTTTGAAATTCAAATAGCCGCGCCGCGCTAAAACGTCAACAACATACGGATTGATAAAACCGCCGTTATTGTTGCGAATTTCCACAACGACACCTTCTTTGCCTTCATTTTGCGCGTCTAAATCAACGTAAAGCTGCGAAAGAGAATTCGACGACATATCCGGCAGATGAACATAACCGAGCCGATTGCTGCTGATTTTCGCCACATAATTTCGATTATCTTCAACCCATTGCCGATAAAGCAGATTTTTCTCCGCGCCCGTGCTGATCGGTTTTAGAATGACTTCGCGTTTATTCGCGCCGTCAGCCGACGATGAAATTTCCAAAACCGTGTGCCGTCCGACTTTGTTTTCCAAAAGCTCATCCAAATTCGTCGTGCGGTCAATTTTCACGCCGTCAACACTTGTTAAATAATCGCCGACTTTGATGTTTTGCGAAACCGCCGACGGCGATAAATCAATAACTTCCGTAATTTTCAAACGTCCGTTGGTTTCATATTCGGCGCGGTCAAACCGCAGACCGAGTTTGCCGATTGGCACGGCTTGCGTCGCCGGATTCGGCGGCGCACTAACACCCAAATGCGAAGCGTTGAGTTCGCCGACCATCAACGACATTAATCGGCGCACTTCGTCGTCGGTTCTTGCGCCCGCAATCAAAGGCTCGTAAGTTCGATAAACCGCGTTCCAATCTGCGCCGTTAAATTTTTCATCGAAAAAATTATCGCGCATGTAACGCCAGCCTTGGTTGAAAACTTCCGTTTTTTCCTGCGCGAAATTGACGTTCAAATCAAAATTTAGCGCAAGCGGACGAATTTCGCGTTTATCAAGACTAACGACATTTATTTTGCCGTTTTCCAGATAAAAAACTTCTTTTGAATCCGGCGAAAACTGCGCGTCGGATTTGAAATTCGGTGTTGAAGTCAACTGTTTCGCCGACGAATCTTTCGCCAGTTCGTCAAGCGGAAGCACATACAAATTAAATTGTCCTTCGCTCGAAGCCAGCACCAAAACATTTTTTCCGTCCGGCGAATAAACCGGACGCGCCTCATTCGCCGGATGCGAAACGAGCAGTTGCGCCGTTCCGCCGCTCGCCGGAACAGTCCAAATATCGCCGCCCGAAACAAACGCAATCTCCTTGCGGTCGGGCGAAATCGAAGGTTCGGTCAGATAATTGTTCGGCGATTGCGCGAAAGTTATGCTGAAACTGAAAAAAACAAAAGTTGAAATTAACAAAAACTTGGCGAAAATGTTTTTTAGCGGTATATTTTTTATTTAGTTGAATGGTCAAAGTTTGGAATCAAATCTCTTACGTAAATAATGACATTTAAGTTTAGTAGTAGAGAATTTTACACGAATTCAGAATTTTCCGACAGTTGCATTTAATCATTCAGACGGTTACGATAAACTTACTTATTTACAATGTTAAGGAGAAAAAGATAAATGAAGTTACCCGGTGGATTCGACATAAATTCGATGATGAAACAAGCCCAGCAAATGCAGGAAAAAATGGGCAAGGAAATGAAGGAAATGGTCGTTGACGCTTCGGCTGGCGGCGGCGCGGTTACGGTCAAAATGCGCGGCGATTTTGAAGTTCTCGAACTCGTTATTTCGCCCGATCTCGTCAAAGACAGCGATACGGAAATGATTCAGGATTTGGCAATGGCGGCGTTAAATGAAGCAAAACGCAAAGTCGAAGAATCGCTCAAAGGCAAACTCGGCGGAATGCTCCCGCCCGGACTTATGTAATTTAGTCCTTAGTCCTTTGTTTTTGCCGTAAAACTCTTTAGCATTTCAGCGAAAATTCAATGGACAATGGACAAAGGACTAAGGACTAAGGACTAATAATGTTAGAATATTCAGAACCCGTCGCCAAGCTGATTGACGAATTCAAACGACTTCCCGGAATCGGACACAAAAGCGCACAAAGATTGGCTTTTCACATCTTGCGCCGTCCTGAAACGGAAGTTGAAAGTTTTATCGAATCACTGCGCGAAGTCAAAGAAAAAATCGTTTTTTGTTCGGTTTGCAACAATCTGACGGACGTAAATCCTTGTATGTATTGCGCTTCGCCTTCGCGTGATCGTTCGATGATTTGCGTTGTCGAAGAACCTTATAATTTGGTCGCCGTCGAAAAAACGCGCTCTTATAAAGGCTTATATCACATTCTGCACGGTGCGCTTTCGCCGATTCGCGGTGTCGGTCCTGATGAATTGATGCTCGTCAATTTGCTGCCGCGTCTTAATCCTGAAAATAACGACGACGTTGAAGTCAAGGAAATCATCGTAGCAACAAACCCGACAACCGAAGGCGAAGCAACGGCAAATTATATTGCGCGGCTTCTAAAACCTTTGGGCGTGAAAGTTACGCGCATTGCAATGGGAATGCCCGTCGGTTCTGATTTAGAATTTGTAGATGAAGTTACGATGGACAAAGCGATGGCAAATCGGCACGAGATTTAATAATTTCACTTGCCAAAATTGTTGTTATTAACGAAAAAAAACTTTGAACTAAAACTTTATACGTAAGTTATTTTGGAAAGAATTTTCTCAATAACTCAAATAGAACGACAAGTAATTTAAGAAAGAGAAAACCAATAATTATCCCTGTAAAGAATCCTATAATTCCGTAGAAGAAATTATATTGAGTCCATAAATACCGACCTAACAAAAAACCACAAATAAGTAAAAATACAAAATTAAAAATGATTAAACCGCTTCCGATTGCGAAGTGAAATTAAACTCCTTCAATTTCAGCGCGGGCAAAAGTGTTCCGCCGCTGAGTCTTTCCGGTTTGCCGATCATTTCGACGTTGCCGCTTGCCAGCATTTGGATTATTGATTGATTAAAACGCAGGTTTTTGACCGGATACGCAATTTTTCCTTTTTCGATCAGCCAAACGCCGTCGCGCGTCAAACCCGTAACACTCGCCGTGCGCGGATCGGTTGTGCGGATATACCAAAAGCGGCTGATGAGCAGAGTTTTTTCATTTGAATTTTGCATCATCGCGTCCATCGCTGACGCTTTTCCGCTCGATTCGATAATAGTATTGACCGGACCGGGCGTTGGCTCGGCATTTTCACGCTTTGCCCAAAAGCGCGAGTAAATTAAATTTTCCAACACGCCGTTTTTTACCAGATAAATTTTTTCTGCCGGAATTCCGGCTTGTGCTGACGGCGAAGCGGGAATTTCCGCATTCCACGGGTCGCTGTAAATATTTATCCGCTCGTCAAATATCTTCTCACCGAGTTTTGTTTTGCCGCCCAAAGACGAAAATGCGCTGCGTCCTTCTTCGGCGCGTCGTGCGTCGAATTCGCCGGAAATTCCGCCAAGCAAATCGGCAACCGCCTGCGGTTCGAGAATGACGTTGTAAATGCCGGGTTCAATGGATTTTGCATTTTGTCCTTCAATCGCTTTGCGAATCGCTTCGCGGGCGATGCGTTCGGTATCGAGTTTGTTGATGTCGAAATGACTGCGCCCGAAATAACCGGAACTTTGTCCGTCAGCGGTTCTGACGGTCATCGAAAGACTTGCGTCGGTGTCCTTTTCAAAGTTGAAATTTCCGTTTTTCGTCGCTTGTGCGCCCGCCGTCGCTTCCGCTTCGTGAAAACCTGCGCTGATGACATTATCTTTAATACTTTCCTTCAAAATCCCGCCGATTTTCTTTGCCCGAGCGTCGAGCGAAATATTCGCCGTTGCTTCCGCATAACCGTTTGAATCTCTGTATTTTTGCTGTCCAAGCGTCGGCAGATATTGCGGATCAACGGGCGAAATCGCCGCGATTTTTTCGGCTTCTTCGACCATCGCTTTCAAACTCGCGTCGTCAAAATCCGTCGTCGAAGATGAACCGCGTTTGCCTTTCGTCCAAACCGTAATGTTCGCACTTCGTTCGACGGTGTTGCCGCTCGTCAAAAAAGCGTTGGCGGCAAAGCGCAAATGCGATTGTTTGACGTTGCGAAGCGAAACTTGCGCGTCGTCGGCTTTGACGAATGACAAAATTTTATCGGTAATTTTTTTGGCTTCTTGTTCAGTTAACAACATTTTTCAATTTTTCTCCTTCGTTAATCGGCGGCGGTGTTCAAAACATTAATTTTGCGGAAACGCGTAACCGGACAGCCGTGCGAAACGGCACTCGATTGTCCGGGTTGACCTTTGCCGTCGCTGAAAGTTCCGGGTAATTCATAGGTTGATTTTCCGCCGAGCGCGTCGCAAGCGTTCCAGAAATCCGTCGTGCGCGATTGATAAGCGACATCGCGGAGCATTCCGGTAATTTTACCGTTTTTGATTTCCCAAAAAGTTTGTCCGCCGAATTGGAAATTGTAACGCTGCTGGTCAATCGAATAACTGCCGCGCCCGAAAATCATAATTCCGTTTTTCACGTCGGAAATCAGTTCGTCGGCGGAAACATCTTTTGCCGCCGGAGCAAGCGAAACATTCGGCATTCGCGGAAAAGGAACGCTGTTCCAACTGTCGGCGTGAAGACAGCCGCGCGAAGATTTTTCGCCGATCAGCGGCGCGAGACTTCTGGTCGTTTGCCATCCGACGAATTTTCCGTCTTTGACCAAATCCCATTTCTGTCCCGGCACACCTTCATCGTCCCAACCTGTTGTGGCAAGTCCGTTTTCCTGCGTTCTGTCGGCAAAGAAATTGACGATTTTTGAGCCGAATTGAAGTTTGTTTGTTTTATCGGGAGTTAAAAAAGAAGTTCCCGCGTAATTTGCTTCCCACAAAAGCGCACGATCAAGTTCCGTCGAATGTCCGACTGATTCGTGAATCGTCAAAAATAAATGCGACGGATGCAAAACCAAATCATATTCGCCCGGAACAATCGGTTTTGCCGTCAACTTTCCAACCGCTTCTTCGCCGGCTCTTTTCGCTTCGCCGAGCCAATCGTATTCAGTCGTATATTCCCAACCCGCACCTTTGCCCTGCGCGAGCGAATTTCTCGTTTGAAAGTCACCTTTCGCGCGGTCAATCGCCGTTACGGAAAAACTCGGAACGCCGCGAATCAAATATTGTTCGACTCTTGTTCCATCAGTCGTAGCGAGAAATTTCTGCTCATTAACCCAAGACATCGAAGAATTGACAAAACTGACACCTTTCACGCCGAGCGCGGCTTCATTTAGTTTCAGCAAAAATTCGATTTTTTCATCAATCGGCACATCAAACGGATCGCGTTTGAATGACGATTTCCAATTGCCCGAAACTTTCGGCGCATCAACAAGCGTGATCGGTTTTGTCTGAAACGCCGAATTTGCTTTGGCAATATCAACCGCTTCGCGCGTTACGCGCTCGACTTCTTTTTCATTTACCAGCGGACTTGCCGCAAAACCCCAAGTTCCTTTGAACAAAACGCGCACACCGAAACCGTAATTCTGACCTTTGGCGACCGCCTGAATTTCGCGCTCACGCGCCGAAACCGATTCGATGCGGTATTTGCTGATGCGAATATCGGCGTAAGATGCACCGAGCTTTTTCGCCGACGAAAGCGCGGCATCGGCAAGTTTGTTTTTATCAAAATCAGGAAGCGGATTAGAAGTTAAATCCGCCGAATACACCCAAGAAGGAATCGCTGCCGCGCCGAGCGCGATTCCCGTAACTCTTAAAAAATCCCGTCTGGAAATTGTCATAAAATAAACTCCAACTAAAGTCAACAAAACGACTAACATCAATGAACACAAAGCAGAAAAGAATATTTAGTATTCAAAAAGAAATGGAAACGAAGTGTCTTCTAATTTATATTCGGACTTGGAAAGTGTCAAGAGGAACGCAAAATCAGAAACGATAATAAGAATCTACAACTTTTTGTTTTGTATAATTTGCACCTGCTTTATCGCTGCCGCCCAGATATTCAAACTCAAAATTGAATTCTTTTTTTCCTTCACAGTAAAGAAGATGTTTTCTGGAATTATATTCTAATCCAAAACTTCTAAAACTTTTTGCAATTATTTTGTCGGCAAATTTGCCGTTGTGGAATTTGAAATTAGCGAGGTCGAGATTTGCCAAGAAGATGCCTTCAGGCTTTAACCACAAAACACAATTTTGTATAAATTCGAGTTTATCGCCAATATAATGCAGACCGTGAACGCAAGTTATTAAATCAATTTCACGGTTTGGTTTGAAATCTTCAAACGATGTTTCGATCAATTCAAGACAATCTAACTCCGGCGTAATTTTTTGAAACATTCCAACCAGATCAATACCGATTATTTTTATATTTGAATCGAGGTTTTGTTCGGTTAAAGTTTTTGATGCTTCGATCAATGCTTTTCCTTGACCGCAACAAACATCGAGCCACGCAGTTTGTTTTTTGGTCCGTAAGCGTGATTTTAGAAAATCTAAAATCGGAAAGGAAAGTTCTTATTCGTAACTGTTTCCGCCAAAACATTTGCGCGTCCGATTCATCAATGAATTGGCGACGATTGAAGAATTATGCAACTGGTTTTGATTTTTCAGTTCTTCCATTTTACTTTGACAAAATACTTTTGAGAATTAATTTTTAATGACATTATTTCCTGATTTCATTAAAAACAAAAATTCGGCGAACTGCAATAAGCAATTCGCCGAAATCCTTTTTAATTGCAATGTAAATTCTAAGCCGGAACTTTCCGCGCTTTTTCTCTTTCCCAATTGCGATGATTTGCAATCGCGTTGATGAAATCTTTGCTCGCGCCGTTCGCGCCGTTGTCGCTTAGAATTACGGCTTTGTCGTCTTTCGCCTTGCGGACGTAAGTTTCTTCTTTTAAGAAATTGACACCTTCGCCGCTTGCGGCAATCGCTTTGCAATGGCGGAAGGCTTCGTTGACAAACTCGATTGCGTCGGGTTCTTCGGTCAAAGCCGCAACGCTTTTTTCGCCGCCGGGAACGTAAACCGCGTCGAATAAAACCGAAGCGACGGTTCGCAAGGCGTGGTCAACTTTCATTTCTTTGCCGTCCGCTGATTTTACGGTGCTTGATTTCATTCCGATGATCTTTGCCGTCGCGCCTTCTTTTTCGAGCGCGTCTGTCATCGTTTTGACATCATTGCCGTTAAAACCGTCGGCGACGCGAAATGCGATCTGACGGGTTTTTATCGTGTCTTTAACGGTCGAATCCATACTTAAAGTTTTGTCTTTTTCGAGTCCGCCGGTTTTTTTCGGTTTCGATTCGTATTTTTCCATATCCGCGCACGCCGGAACGCCGTGATTGATTGGCGAATCCAGTTTTTTGGGAATTTCGATGCCGAGATTATCCGCTACGCCTTTGGCAAGCTTTTCGCTGATTTGATTTAAGATATAAACCATTCTGGAACGA
>JBBPXX010000085.1:0-6211 GCA_038200505.1 Pyrinomonadales bacterium
CGGATATTTTGTCAGCACAGTCGGCGCACACGGAACAGAAAAAATGATCAAGAGCTATGTTCAGCAACAAGGCAAGCCGGAAGATGACGGACAACTCCGGCTCTTTTAATACCCCGTCAGCTTGCTGCGGGGTAGTTTATTGAATCATTCTTTTCGCACATTTTGACGAATGAAAGTAACAATATCTTCGGTTGAAGTTCCGGGCAGAAAGATTTCGGAAACGCCGTTTGATTTCAGTTCGGCAATATCTTCGTGCGGCACAATTCCGCCGACGAGGACGAGCGTGTCGTCCATTCCGTTTTCGCGCAAAAGATTGACGATTCGCGGGCAAAGCGTGTTGTGCGCTCCGCTTAAAATCGAAATTCCGACGGCATCAACATCTTCCTGCAACGCCGCCGACGCAATCATTTCGGGCGTTTGGCGCAAACCCGTGTAAATAACTTCCATTCCCGCATCGCGCAGTGCGCGGGCGATGACCTTTGCGCCGCGGTCGTGTCCGTCAAGTCCGGGTTTGGCGACGAGAACTCTGATTTTTCTTTCGCTCATTATGTTTTACAGTATATGTCGTAAATCGTGAATCGTAAATCGTCAATCGAAAAGAATTTTTATCAGCGAATAAATTTACCGAACGCGCTGTTTGATTTGATGAACGGTTTTAACTCCGTCCAACTGTAAAGGAAAAGTCCGTCGGGCTGCAATGCCTCAATCGCGTGAACAAACGCATAATCGTATAAAAATGTTGCACCTTTGTCGCTGACGGAAAAATCGTCGAGATTTTCAATTGTGTAATTTGCATCGGCAAAAAGACTTTCGGGATTTTCATAATCCGGCTCGTCCTTTTTTATTTCGGCAATCGCTTTTTTTATTTCTGTTTTTTGAGCCGTTTTGACTTTTGCCGCCAGATTTTTGAGATTTGTAAAAACATCAGCCGCCGCCAGACGATTTCCGGTTTTTGTGTTAATGACGATTTCCTTAATAATCGCCGATGGATAAGCCGCCGAACCTTCGGACATTAAAACAATGTCAAGCAAATCATTTTTGTTGTATTTAACTTCGTAACTCGCCTCTTCAAGCCATTGAAAATCACCTAATTCCTCTTTCAAATTCAGATTATTATTTTTTTCGTAACTAATCGCCGCTTCGATTTTTCGTGAAATTGCCGGAGTCGCGGCTTTGACTTGCGGACGAATTACGACAAACGATTTTTTAAAATCCTGAATCGGCTTCGGACGTTTATATGTAACTTTTTTCGGCGTGATGATTACACTTTGCGAAAAAGCCGGTAGTGAAAAGCAAAAAGTAAGCAATAAAATAAAAGTGATTTTTTTAATCATAAATGTTTTTCATAATTGACGGTTTGAATTATTCCTTCCTCGAATTCCATAGACGGCGAACCGAAAATGCAGCGGATTTTGCCTGATAATGTTTTTTTATTCTTTATTTCTTCAAACATTTCCGCCCAACCGTGCGAATTTATCCAAAGCGCGTTATAGCTGTCTAAAGGTTTGATAATTCCGTAACGCGGTTTTTCGGTTTCTTCGACAAACGTCCCGAATATTTTATCCCAAATGATAAAAATTCCGGCATAATTTCTGTCTAAATATTGATTATTAACTCCGTGATGAACGCGGTGATGCGAAGGCGTGTTCAAAACATATTCCAAAATTCCGAGTTTTTTAACGTATTCGGTGTGAATCCAGAATTGATAAATGAGATTCAAACCGTGCATTGCAACAAACGCCCACAGTGGAAAGCCGAGAAAAGCGACGGGAATGTAAAAAACCCAATGCGCGATTCCCGAAAACCAACTTTGGCGCACGGCGACGCTGAAATTATATTTATTCGAAGAATGATGAACAACGTGAAAATTCCAAAAAAAACGGATTTCGTGGCTGAAACGATGAAACCAATAATACGCAAAATCGTCAATGAAAATTAGCAGCGTCCACATCCACCAAGTGTCCATCGGCATTTTGAATGGCGCAAAATCATAAGCGGCAAGATAAAAAAGGGAAGTCGCTAAACCGAAAAACGCACCGAAAGCGACGCTGCCGAAACCGAGAAATATATTTGCCCAAATATCTTTGCGGTCGTAATTTTCCCGATTCTCGCGGATTGCAAACCAAGATTCCAGCGCAATCAAAAACGCGAAAATCGGAATGGCAATGACGGTTGGCGACAGCATAAAAAATTGTAAGTTTCCTGTTTTCTACGATTCAAATTATTCAGCTTAGTTTGTCTGAAATTCTCTGACGATTTTTCGCACGTAAACAGATAAACTAAACATTATCGGAAATGATTTGAGAGTCGAGAAAATATTTTTGCCAGCGAATTACACGAATCAACGCCAATAATTTCTTTTTCAAGTTGATAGAATTTGCAGTTATTAAAAAATGTTCGTGTAGATTCGCGTAATTCGCGGGCAAATTCTTATTTCCAATAATCTCTATTACTTATAATTTTAATCCGACACGTTACAAAGCCCGATAATCGGCTGATGAAGCATCGTAATCTCGGCATTTCTGCCTTGATAAGAACGTGCCAACGCAATGGCTTCGGTCAGATTGTCAGCACGTTCCCAACCTAACATTGCCGGGACGTGGGCGTTTTCCGCACCGGCGACGATGACGCGCCCGACGTGCCGGCGACCGTTTTCGCCCCAATACCACATAAAGAAAGCGTGTGCGCCGTGATAAGCGTTACCGCGCCGATACATTTCGATATAAGCGGGATTTTCGGCGAATTCGCGTTCGTATTTTTCGCGCAAATAGAATGCGTCGCGCGATTCGGGCAAAAGTCGGTGGAAAAACTCGATATACGACGGATGAAATTTCGGATCGAATTCGTCAAAACACGGATGCGTAATAATCATCGTGCCGCCTTTTCTGAGCAAAGGCATATTTCGATACATATTAAAATGATAGCCGAGAGCCATCACCTGAACGAGAATCGGGTTGAGCGTGGAATAGACGTTGTAAGGCGAAATGTCGGGAATGCCGGAAATCAAAATATCGCACTGACCTTTGACCGGAATTTCGTATTGGCGGTAATTTAATTCAAGAATTTTCTCGTGAACTTTCTCGGTTTCGCCGGCAAAACAGCCGATCAGTTCGTATTGCGCGGGAATTTTGTGCAACAACTTTCTTCTCGCGCCGCGCGGCAGATTGCCGAACGTGCGTTTCATCGCTTCCCATTTGAAGCGGTCGGCAAACGAAAATTCGTCTTCGTTCCTAGTCAAAATATCGTAGCCTTCGGGAAACATTTTGTTGTTGAGCGCGGTTTCGATGTGAAAGACGTTGCAGTGTTCGTCAACCAGTTTTCCGAGTTTGATGACCTTATGATTTAAAACGGAACGCGGCGGATCCATATAAGAATCCGAATCGCGGATCGTCTGCGGTTCGTGATGCTGGCGCAGACTTTCGTAATCGCACAGCCCGACCGCGACCGATTTGTGTCCGCCGTCCATCGGCACGAGATTGATGTTCAAATAAATCAAAATATCGCTCTCGATGGCGCGTTTATTGACTCGAAGCGGTTCGTCGTGGCGCGTTTCGCCGATTTTGACGAGGTTTTCGTCGTCTTCCGCGTCGTGATTGTAATAACGGTCGGGGTAAAATTCGTTGAAAATCGTCGAGCCGACCATTCGCTCCATTTCCCACGCCGTCATTTTGCGGTGCAAACTGTTGGCGATAATCAAATGCACGTCGTCCACGCCGTTCGCCGCGCACAAATCCAGCACGACTTCGAGCATCGTCTGGCGCAAATCCGGCGTTTGCATCGGCGGCAGCGGCAGCGAAATATCGTCCATCGCAATCGTTACACGCATTCCCGGCTCAAGCTGCGCGTAAAGTGGCTTCGCATCAATCGGATGATTAACCGCATACCGAATCGCCGCCTCCCGATTCGGCAAACCCTTAATCGGCGGATTCGGATAAATCACTCTGGTTCCGACCGGCAAATCCTCAAGAATAAAATCCTCGCCAAACGGCATAATGCGCGGCGCGCTGTCTTTATCAATGTAAACAATTGATTCGTGTGTTTTTCTGCGTAATTGCAATGCCATATTTTTATAATTGCTTATTTAATTCCAATAATTAAAGGAAATGAATCTGGATGAACATATTCGTTTCCTTCATAATATTCATAATGCGAATGTGAACCGCTTGCTGCATCTTCATCAAAAACTAAAAAAGAAAGAAATTTTTCTAGGTTTTCTTTTGAACCTTCAATATGTATAGAATTATCTTCCGAAATTGAAATCTTCACGGCTTTTCCGTTTTGAATTATTTCTAAACCCCTTGCAACAGAATCCCAAGGCTCTGCGTTGATTGCGCTTTCACCTGTAACAAAAACATATTCTGAGCCTGTTCTTAAATATTTCAGAATTTCTTGACTGAGTAATTCTAACTCTTCGCGGCAACCTGAAATTTCTATCGCTTCATCTAACGAATATCGAATCTCAATCATTTCTATTTCCTGTAAGTGCTCAAAAGCAGTTTGCCTTCGTAATCAATCAAACCGAGTTTCACGCGGTCGAGCCAGCCTTGTCTGCCGAGAACATTGCGCGTGAACGATTCTTCTTTGGCGAAATAAACTTTTGCATAGCTTTCAATGCCTAAGACTGAAATCGTTAATTCGTGTCCGTAAGCCGTAAAAGAATTTGTCGCTGTGCTGATTCGTATTTCCTCGCCGCTTTCGACATCGAGATTTAATCTTTCGGCGTGTTTGCGCTCAAAAACGCAATAACTCGAACCCGTATCAATTTTGGCTTCGAAATCAACAAACTCATCGCCGAAACTTAAAATAACCGAAGCCGTTATGCCAACTTTTAGTGTGTTGTAAAAATAAACTTCGTCAAACGAAATCGTTTCCATCACCACGCTCCCATATCATATTCGGGAACGATGTGATGAACGAAAGGAATTTCGATGCCGGCTTCTTTTGCCTGCCGATGCACTTCTAAGCCGTCCGTGCCGTGTGTAATCAATTTATCGCCTTCCAAACAAACCCATTCGTTCATAAATTCTTCGCTGTGTTCGTCAAGCCATTTCCGCGCTTTCTTATATCGCTCGACCTGATATTTAAGACGTGATTCTTTTTTTTGCGCCTGTTCGCTTGTTCGTTTTTGTTCTTCAAACCATTCGTCAAGTCGCCTGAAATCCTCGGGCGGCAGAGTTTTGATTATTTCTATTGCCTGTTCAAAATTAACCTGCATAAAATTTTCTCCTAACTTTTGTATTCGCTCAACAAAAGTTTGCCTTCATAATCAATCAAACCGAGTTTCACGCGGTCAAATAAATTTATTTCAAATCCAAAATCGCCCAATCGTGCTGAATCGCCGTTTGTTTCAACCGGAAATCAGGATTGACGGCAACCGGATGACCGACAATCGAGAGCATCGGCAAATCGGAAATCGAATCGGAATAAGCGTAGGATTCCGATAAATTAATGTCGTTTTTCTCGCTGTATTCGCGCATCCATTTGGCTTTTGTCGCCGAAGCCATCACGGGCGGCAAAATTCTGCCCGTCGCGTAGCCGTTGACGAATTCCAAACGGTTTGCCTTAAACTCTTCAATGCCGAGATAATTCATCAGTTTCTCAATCGTAAAATCAAGTGCGCCGGTGATGACAATTTGTTTTTGCCCGATTTTTTTCGATTGCGCGATCAATTCCGGCGTTCCGTCAAAAACTGCCGGTTTTAGGACTTCTTCAAAAAGTTCTTCCGAGAAAAACCGCAGACGGTCTTCGGATTCGCCTTTGTAGCTTTGGAAAAAAAGTTCGTTAAAAACATTGCGCGAATAAAAATCCGCCGCGCCGAAAAGCGGGAGTTTTGCCAATGTCGCCGCGCTTTTTTTGATGGTTTGAAACAAACCTTGCTGCCGCTGCGCGTAAAATCCGAGCGTATGCACGAGATTTGTGCTGACGAGTGTTCCCTCTAGGTCGTAAAACGATGCCGCTTGTCCGTTTTTTTTCATCTTCCGCTTTTTATGCTATTTTTGTTAGACTTTGTTTGTTTATAAAGACATCAAATATAACAAAATTTTAACACTTTGAATAATTTAGCGATATGAAAACAGGTAAGTTTTACACTTTAATTACAATCAGTATAATTTCAATTTTGCTTGTTTCCTGCGCTTCCAAGGTTGAAACCGTTGCACCGACAGCACAGACAAATGATAATTTAATCGCCGCGAACATCGCGCAAGTCGAC
>JBBPXX010000086.1:0-48494 GCA_038200505.1 Pyrinomonadales bacterium
CGACTATTCGACATCTCGGCTTGAATCTACTCAAGCAAGAAAAGAGTTGCAAAAGGGGAATTGAAGGCAAACGCAAGAAAGCAGGCTGGAATGAAAGCTACCTACTTAAAGTTCTCAACTTTTAATGCGTTTGCCCTACCTACCTTTAGCAAAGGCTTGAGTCAAAACACGAAATGCGTTAAGATAGTGTTGCAATAGGTTATCCTACAGCATTACGTGTTGTTAGATTCTTATTATTCAGGTCAATGACTACAATCATTGACCTGATAATTTTTTAAAGTATTTCTTTATTCCACGTTTTTGAAAGAATAGAGAAATACTCGAACGCTTATACGAGCATAAGCATTTTACATCTTCTACGAAAATGAAGACTAATTTTTTATCAAAAACTTCGATTACTTTTACTGTTGGGATTATGAGGCAAATTGTTATAGAACTATCATCCCCAAAATCACAAGTTAAAGTCAAATAACTTTACTGGATTTTTCATTAAAAATAAATTAACATTTTCGCTCAATTCTTGTCAACAAGATTTACAAGAATTTATAAGATTTAACAAAAAATTATTTAGGTGTTGTTTAATATAATCTGTAATCTAAATTTCTATTGTTTTGAAATTCAACAAAAGACTGGTTTTTTCCCAAAACTCAGCCTTAAAATTGAAATTCAAGCACTCGAAAATGTTGAATAATTTAGATTAAAAAAGAAGTTTTAATTACAAAACATTACTGCGGTTTGGATTTTCGATTTACGATTCACGATTTACGACCTAAAAGATATGCAAGTAAAAACTCAACTTGACGAACTGCAAAATTATTTGATTGACGCAAGCAATCTGCAAGGCGGACACGCCGATAAACTTTTTATTCCAGAGAGTGCTGAACAAATCGCAGAAATTTTGAAAGAAGCCGACGAAAAGAAAATTCACGTAACCATTTCCGGCGCGAGAACCGGAACTGTCGGCGGCGCGATTCCTTACGGCGGTTATGTGATTTCGCTCGAAAAACTCAATCAAATCAAAGAGATAAACGAAAATTTTGCCGCCGTGCAAAGCGGCGTTATTTTAAATGATTTGCAAAAAGCGGTTGAGGCAAAAAATCTTTTTTATCCGCCTGATCCAACCGAATGGAGTTGTCAAATCGGCGGCACGGTTGCGACGAATGCCAGCGGCGCGAGAAGTTTTAAATACGGCGCGACGCGGGAATTTGTCGAAAAACTGCAAATTGTTTTAGCAAACGGCGAAATATTAAACTTAAAACGCGGCGAAAACTTTGCCAAAGACGGAATTATCAAACTGAAAACCGACAGCGGAAAGACAATCGAAGTAAAAATTCCAACGTATCTTCAGCCGGACACTCGCAAAAATACTTCGGGTTATTTTTCGGCTGAGAATTTTGACGCGATTGATTTGTTCATCGGCAGTGAAGGAACGCTCGGCGTGATAACCGAAATGCAGCTTAAACTTCTGCCGAAACCGCAGGGTTTTTTAAGCGGAATCGTATTTTTCAAAGACGAAACCGATTTGCTTAATTTTGTGGAAGTAGCGCGTAAAAGTTCATTTGAAGCAAGAAAAGAACGAATTACGAATTGCGAATTACGAATTACGGACAAGATTGATGCGACGCTTTTAGAATATTTTGACAAGAATTCTTTGAAATTTATCAGTAAAAAATTTCCCGAAGTTCCCGAAGATGCGGAGTGTGCGATATTTTTCGAGCAGGAAACAACCGACGAAACCGAAGACGCGCTCTTTGAGCAATGGAACGAACTTTTAGAAAAACACAACGCCGAACTCGAAACTTCGTGGTTCACGACGAACCAGCAAGACCTCGAAAAAATGCGCGAATTTCGCCACGCTTTGCCCGTCGCCGTCAATGAAAAAGTCGTCCGCAACAAACAAAGAAAAATCGGCACGGATATGGCGGTTTCGGATGATAAATTCGCTTCGTTTCTGAAGTTTTACAAACAGAAATTGAACGAAAGCGGCTTGGAATATGTAATTTTCGGACATATCGGCGACAATCATCTGCACGCGAATATGTTGCCGAAAAATGATGAAGAGGTTATAAGAGCCAAACATCTTTACGGGCGTTTTATCGCGCAGTCGGTGATGCTCAACGGAACGGTTTCCGCCGAACACGGCATCGGTAAACTAAAGAAACATTATCTTTACGTAATGCACGGCGAGCGTTATTTGAACGAAATGGCGGAGATTAAACGCGCTCTCGACCCGCACGGAATTCTCGGACGCGGAAATATGTTTGATGCGAAGTTTTTACAATAGAACGATTTACCGATAAAATACGAACTTTTACACAATCTGATTAAAAGGAATATTTATAAAAATGATAAAAGCGATTTTGATGGATTTTAACGGCGTGATTATTAATGACGAGCTGCTGCAAATGAAGGCGTATCAGGAAATACTAAAAGGCGAAGGCGTTGATTTGACCGAAGAACAATATTATTCGTGTATGGGAATGAATGACAGAGCGTTTGTCGAAGCGGCGTTCAAACTTTCCAAAAAAGAAGTTCCGGCTGAAAAAATCGCCGGAATTGTTGACCAAAAAACCGCCAGATGGCGCGAGATCGTTGACGAAGAAATTCCGTTGTTCGACGGCGTTGAAAATTTTATCAGAAAGATGGAAAAAGAATTCGCGCTCGGCGTGGTCAGTATGGCGCGGCGTGAAGAAATCGAATATATTCTCAAAAAAACCAATCTGTTAAACTGTTTTTCGGTCATCGTCAGCGCGGAAGAAATTTCAACCTATAAACCTGATCCCGAATGTTATTTAACCGGATTTAATGAGGTTGATGCCGTGCGGACGCGATTGGGCGGCAATCCGATTGTGCATGAAGATTGTGTCGTCATCGAAGACGCGCCGCAGGGAATTGTCGCCGGAAAACGCGCCGGACTAAAGACTTTAGGCGTTACAAACACGGTTTCAGCGGAAGAATTGCGCGAAGCGGGCGCGGATGTCGTAACGCACAACTTAAATGATTGGATGCCGGATTCATTTCGCCGCGTCTTTGCTCATCGAGTTTAAAAATTATGTCAGAACATCAAATATCAGTTGAACAAGCGCAGGAAAATCTTTTATCGTGTGCGGCATTTCTTGCCGAAGGCATCGGAAGTGCCGAAGGACACGCCGAAGCGATGAAGGAAATCGTGCCGCATTATCTTGCCAAAGGCGACGTTGATCTTGCCGCCGCGCTTGCGGATACGGTTGACGATCCGTTTGTGCGTGATCGTCTGCTGTCGAAAGTAGCGGCAAAATGCGCTGAGATTGACGATGACGAATATGCTTTTCAGCTTGTCGAAGCCATCGAAGACCACGGTTTGCAGGGCGAAGCACGGGAAAATATCGCACTCAGCAAAGCTGCCAAAGGCGAGTTCGAAAAAGCCTTTGAAATCGCCGCCGGACTCGATCATCCGTCAAACGCTCTGGGTTTGATTGCTTATTATTTAACCGTTAATAACCGCGAAGAAGAAGCAAAACAGACGCTTTCGCGTATCGAGTATCCGGCGGCGAAAGTCCACGCTTTACAGCTTATTGCCGAACATTACGAAAAAGATAATCAAACGGAAAAAGCTAATATCGCTTTGGACGAAGCCGCAGTTTCGGCGGAAGAAAGCGATTTTCCCGAAGAAAAAATCAGAGTTTTGCAGTATGTCGCCGAACATTACCGCGCCAACGGCAGAAACGATAAGGCAATCGAAACTTTTGACAAAGCGAAAACGATTGCCGAACAAATTGATGGCGTTCACCGCGATAATCTCCTTGCGGGAATTGCGCTCGGTTTTCTGCGTGCCGGAAGTATCGAATTGGCAGATCGAACGCTTGATCTCGTCGGCGACAAAACACAGATTTCAAACGCTTTAGTCGGATTTTCGCAGGAATTTTGGAACAACGGCGAAAAGGAAGATGCGCTCGAAACGCTCGAAGAAGCGTTTGCAATTTTGAAATCGCAAAAGGACGCGGAAATCCGCGACAGCCGCGCACGTTTTAATTTGTGGGGCGTGATCGCCGTGCAGTTTGCCAAATACGAAAAGGCGGAACGCGGCATTGAAATCGCACAGGAAAACATCGCGGAAATGGAACAATTGTCGGCTCTGTCGCAAATCGCGCAGGTTTGCACGACGCAAGGCAAAGACGAACTCGCGCGGCAGGCGATAAACGCCATTTTTGAAGATTCGCAACGAATGTTCGCGCTGATCGGTATTTCGGACGCGAAAAACAGTTTGGGCGAGCGCGAAAAAGCTCTCGAATATCTCAACGAAGCCGCCGCTTTATGCGAAACCGTGCCGCAATTGCCTTCGCGTTCGGCGGCTTATAACGAATTCACGACCAGATTTCACAATTACGGCGAAGTTACAAAATCGCGTCTGATGTCGCACGCCAATCTCGAAACAATCGCCGACATCCGCGATGAAAGTATGCAAGTCGTAACGCTCGCGCAATTGGCGGATATTTACGAAAAGGAAAGTTTCACGCCGACGAACAATGAAAAAGAAGTGATGATTGCAATGTTGCGCCGGGCGGAAACTTAAACTTTCGGGAACGGACTTGTCAGATACATCAAAATAATCAGCAAAATAAAATACGGAATCAAAACCGCCGCGCCTTCGTAATCTTTGGCGACGCGCTGCCCGAAAAAAAGCGCGACGATTGAAGCCGCGCCGAGAATTGAAGCGTAAAATATCAAGTTAACCGAATTCGCCAACAGAAAATAAATGATTCCGACACCGCTTAGAAATCCGGTCGCCAATTCCATCACGGTAATCGTCGCCAACATCGGCGGAACTGTTCCGCTCAAAAATGTTTTGGAAAAATGTCCGGTCAGCCATTCGAAATTTCCTTTCCAATCGAAAACTTTGTCGAGTCCAGATTGAATAAACAAAATGCTCACGAGCAGTGCGCCGAACAGCGCGGGCAGATTTTTGCCGATTTCTTCAATGGTCATAATGTTTTTTACCTTAAATCTTTTTCAACATAATCAACCGTTTCCAGATCGTCGAATTCGTGTTTAGCTAATATTAATTTATTGGACTCGGATTTTGTTCGATAAATCTTGCCGCACAAATTACGAAAATTTTGATTTACATAATCTTCCAATTCTGTCGAATCTTCAAACTCTCTTTCAAAAAAGAAAAATGCACTTTCGGCATTAAAATACTCGACTAAATTATTTCTAAATTCCTCAATCTTGCTTTCTCTGAATTTTTCAATTTCGCTCGTATTTCTTTTTGTGTAAGTGTTCAAAACATATAAAAAATTGATCGTGTAATAATGAACGAACAGAGAATCTCTATCAAATAATCTTTTTTCAAAATGAAATGAATGTTCTAAACCGTTTGTTCCTCTAGCTTTGTCGAGTTTAACTCTATGCTGCTCAAAATCAAAATCTTCATACAATCTGCCTTGAATAAAAAAGTTCGGCGTGATGTTATAACCTTCCGTGATTTCATCTCGGTATCTGATTTTTTCGTTGATTTCTTTTCCTTCGTTCAATAGATCAATATTGAATTGAATGACATTTTTTGCGTAAGTGAATTGCTTGTAAATCGAATGTTCGCCGACTCTGTTTCCCGATTTATAGTATTTTGAATCGCCGATGTAAAAAATGCTTTCATCTCGGTCAATGATTGATTCGTATTCAAATAAATGGTCAACAATTTTGCCGTCTTTTTGGTCTTTGAGTTTTTTCAAAGATACGTTTCTCTTGGTTTCCGTATCGTAAACATCGTCGGAGAAAATTTTGTCAATCATATCTTCAAACACGAGATGATAATGTTTGACCGTTATAAATTCTTCCTTTTTATTGCTGTATGAAGCCGTTTTGTATTTTGAAAAATAAATCTCGAGCAGTTTGTAAATTTTAACCAAAGTATCGGAAAAATACTTGTATCGAATCTTCCTCAAAATTTTAGAAGCCTTTTCGCATAATGTTTCAAACGCTTTTCCCTGATAAATTCGGTACGAATCGCTGATGTTTATCGGCAGATCGTATTCGAATTTCAGATGATTCAACACCGAATAAAATATGCAAAGCAATTCTTCTTCGTTATTTAGAATTTTATTTTTAGTATTAAAATCCAGATAAATCGGCTTGTAATTACTTGAAACCAAAGGTTTAATTTTCCGAACAGTTCTTTCCCAACTTACGTTTTTATGTTTTTGCGAGGTTTGTTTTTTGTAGGTGAACAGAAGATTTTGCTTGTTCTTATTGTGGAAATTTGCAAAACTCAAAACCAAATCCAAAAACGAATATTCGTGTTCGCCAATGGAAGAATTCAGTTGCAAAATCTGCTCTTTTTCAACAATGCCGTTGTCCCGAAAACGATTTCTGTATTCGATCAAACCTTTGTAGAAAATAATCAAAAACCGCTTTAACCAATTCAATTCCGTTTCCGACTCAAGCTGTTTTTCGACATCTTTTTGAGCAAAATCATCTTTTCGATATTTATTAAAGATCAATCCGCGTTCGTCTATAAAAACCTTCGGCAGTAAATAAACTATCTCGTTATAACCCGAATGAAAATATCCAACGTGGTCAATCACGCCGTTTGAACCGTCCGAAGTATAAAACTTCTCGCCGAAGGTTTCTCGCAACAAATCTAACGGATATTTTTCTCCTTCAACAAAAATTCTCATTCTTCATCCGCAAAAACTTCTTTCCCTTTTCCTTTAGGAATTAAAGCAAGTCTTTCTAGTGCAAGTTTTGAGTGGTTTGTTGCTCTATGATTATAAATTCCTTTCGAGTTTTTTCTCATTTCTTTCTGATATGTTGAGAAAGCATCTTTTTCATACTCGGAAAATTCTCTACCTTCTCCCGAATTAATAAAAGGCAAATCATAAATAGCTTCTTTTATTGTAGTTCTATTTTCTAAAGGTTTTGGCAATTCAACTTTTGTTGCTCCCAACTTGCCAAGAAAAAATGCCCTTTTTCTTTCTTGAGGAATTCCATATTCGGCTGTATTTAAAACATTATAATCAACCGAATAACCTAATTTTTCAAAACTTCCAAGAATTTCTCTTTTGAAAAAACCATCTGAGATTGTGAGAATATGCGGAACATTTTCCAGTAAAAAATATTTTGGCTTAAAAATTTCTACAAATCCGATGAATTTGTAATACATAAAATTTCTTTCATCACTAAGACTTTGCCTTTTACCTTTTTGAGAAAATCCTTGACAGGGCGGACCACCGATTATTATTTCAACTTTTCCGTGATTTTGTTTAAGTTTTGTAACGTCAAGCAAATGTATATTTTCTTTATAAACTTTTGTATCACGATGGTTTTGCTCATAAGCAGTAGCTATATCTTCATTAGCTTCGATTGCAAATTCAACGTCAAAGCCGGACATTACAAACCCGTGAGATAAACCGCCAACGCCTGAAAATAAATCTATTACTCTCATAATTTATGAATTTGTAATTCTATTTTTTGAAAGATTGAAGTTTTTCTTGTCAATTTCTATTCCAATAAACTGACGATTGTTGAGTTTGCAACTTACGCCTGTTGAACCACTTCCCATAAACGGGTCTAAAACCACATCGTATTCATTAGATAGTAATTTCGTAAAATGCGACATTACAGAAACGGGTTTTTGAGTTGGATGTTTTCCAAATTTTTTCTCTTTTTGGGAAGTCAAAGAAGTTTCAATAAAATCGTGAATTACCGCCCCGTGATTGTTAAATGTTCCAGTAGTCTTTTCGTTTATAAAATATATCCAACCTTCTGTTGAGTTTACAAAATGCAAATTCATATTTCTGGGAATCGGATTTGTCTTGTGCCAAACTCCGGTAGTTTTGTAATAAAATTTATGTTTCTCTGCTAATTTTACGATTGTTTCAACTTTCATCAACGACATAAATAATAATAATGCACCGCCTTTTTTTAGCAAACGATTACTTTCCTTAAAAAAAGAATCCATCTCTACTATCCAATCTTCTTGCGCCAGATTATCCCAACCCGAATATGCAAAGTGATTTTTTCGCATTTTAACAATATTGGTATTTCTCTTGTGCATAAAATTTCCCAAATTATATGGCGGATCAGTAAGTATTAAATCTATCGTATTGCTTTCTAATAACGGTAGACAATCATTACAATCCCCTTTCATAATTACGGACATTTCACTTATACGGGTAAAATCAACTTTTTCATTAATTGGATGTTCTAAAACTTTATAATAGGTAGATACTTTACTTGAATTATTTTCAAATAAAGTATCTTGTTGTTCATCAAAAGAATGCAAATTGTTAAGTTCTTCAATCATTGCCTGTATAAGGGTAATCTATAAATTGTAGAAGTTAAATAACAAAACTTAAAATTTACTTTTTCGCGCTTTTAGCCTTCCCTTTATTTATAATTCCCTCAATCGCTTCCGTATCTTTCGGCACTTTGTCCGTCAGATTACATTTGTTGACGAACTTATTTTGAATTTTTCTAAATCAAAATCGTAAAACCTTCCTACTCGAAATGATCGTCGTGCGTGAGAATTTCCCGCAAACCGAGATTTTTCATCGTTAGCATCGAAATGCAATCGGTCAAACTGTAACCTTTATCCAAACGCTTTTCGTAAAAATCAATAGCTTCCAAAACTCTTTCGTGAGAGCAGGAAGTTATTTCGATATTTTGGTTCAGCAAAATTGCCCGCACATTTTTGATGGCGGCTTGCCGCAAGAACTTGCTGCTTTCGGCAAAATAATTTAATGTTTCGGTTAAAATTTCATCGGTTGTAACAATCAAACTACCGGCTAAACTTTGACTTGCTTCAAATGCGCGTTTTCGCCACTGGTCTTTCGGGTTAATGAGCGCAATCCAATAAAAGCTGTCCGCAAAAATTCTTTTCATTTTTGCTTTTTCGGTGCGCCGTAAAGATAATGATCGTGATTTTCCGCGCCGTCAGCGGGAAGTTTCGCCCATTCTTCATCGGGAACCCGACTGCTGATTTCAGCGATTACTTCCCAAATCGGACGCGAATCTTTTTTTTGCGAAACGGAAACTTTGTTCTCGACAATTTCAAGCACTTCCTTTTGTTCTTCTAAGGAAAGAATTTTCACTTTCTCGAAAATAGTCTGTGCGATTTCGGTTTGCATAAATTTTTACCTCATTTTTTTAGACGGATTTCGCCATCAATTCTTCAATCTCGTCCACGTCTTTCGTAACCTTTTCCGTCAAATTTACGTTGCCGTCTTCCGTAACCAAAACGTCGTCTTCGATGCGAATGCCGATGCCGCGATATCTTGACGGCGCGTTTTTGTCGTCGGGCGGAATATACAAACCGGGTTCGACGGTTAAAACCATTCCGGCTTCAAACGGGCGCGAGTTTTTGGCAATTTGGTCGGTGAAATATCTGCCCGCGTCGTGAACGTCAAGACCTAAATAATGTCCGACACCGTGCATATAATATTTCATAAACTCTTTTTTCTTGATTAAATCCTTCGTTTTGCCTTTCAAAAGTCCGAGTTTTTTCATTCCTTCGGTCAGCATTTCGATAGAAAGTTCGTGCCGCTGTTTGATCGTGTTGCCTTTTTTCGTCGCTTCCAAACACGCGATTTCGGTTTCCAAAACTATGTCGTAAACCTCGCGCTGCGCTTTTGTAAATTTGCCGCCGACGGGAAAGGTGCGCGTGATGTCCGAAGCGTAGCCTTTGTATTGTGCGCCCGCGTCAATCAACAGCAAATCGCCGTCTTTAAGGTCGGCGTTGTTTTCGACATAATGCAGAATCGTCGCGTTTTCGCCGCCGCCGACGATGGAATTATACGCCACGCCGGACGCGCCGTGATGACGCATATAATTTTCCATCAACGCTTCGACTTGATATTCGTTCATTCCGGGTTTGACGTTTTGCATCGCTAAAATATGCGCTTCGGCGGCGATGTCGGCGGATTTTTGCATCAATTCGATTTCGTCATCGGTTTTAATCAGACGCATTTCGTGAACGAGAATCGTCGGATCAATAATCGTGTGCGGCGGATAAGCGGTTTTAAGGCGGCGTACTCTTTGACCGGACAGATAATGCAAAATCTGTTGGTCGAGTTTTTGGTCAACGCCGAAACGGTAATAAAGTTTTTCGTTCCCGTTGACGAGTTTTGCCATTTCCTTTTCAAATTTTTCAATCGGAAACGCTTTGTCCGCGCCGTAATTTTTCTTCGCGCCGTCCGTGCCTTCGCGTCTGCCGTACCAAGTTTCCATTTCCGGGTCGCGCGGGCGCACAAACAATGTGTATTTATTTTTTTTGCTCGACGGATTTATCACCGCAATCGCGTCGGGTTCGGGAAATCCGGTCAGATAATAAAAATCAGGGTCTTGATGAAATTTGAATTCCGTGTCGTAACTGCGCGTAACTTCGTGTGCCGCCGGTATAATCGCAATCGAATCCTTGCCGATTGCTTCCATAAATTTTTTCAATTGTGGTCGCATATTTTCTCCTTATAATAAATGAAGTTTAACGATTTTATAAAAAAAATTCACGCCTTCGATTGTAAAAATTTACATTTAAGAGTTTTGCAATTGTGTCGTGCTGAAACTCTGCATACTTTTTGCGCGTAAAATCATCACAAAACAGCTTGGTTTCACATAATCGCAAATACTGATAAAATTTCGAGTCAAACATATATGAAAATTCCGATTTCTATTTTGCTGGGATTATTTTTATTCACTTTCGCAAGCGGAAATGTCTTCGCGCAATACAAAAAGATTACGGTTATTTTAATGCGCCACGCGGAAAAGGACGTTTCGGAAGAAGCCGACACCGCCGATCCCGAACTTTCCGAAGCAGGAAAATTGCGTGCAGAAAAGTTGGCTGAAATTGCTAAAAAATATAAACCGGAAATAATTTATTCGACAAATTATATTCGCACAAAAGCGACCGTTGCGCCGCTTGCGTCGGATTTGCGGGCGATGACATTTATTTACGATCCGAAAAATCTCGGCGAAATGTATGATTTTATTATGTCCGGCAAATACAAAAAAATTGTTATCGTCGGACATAATACGACAACGCCGGCATTGGCAAATTTGCTAATGAAAGAGGAAAGATACAAACGACTCGGCGAAAACGAATACGATAAAATATTTGTTGTTAAAATCAAGAAAAACAAAAAGAAACCGGACAAAATCAGAGAAAAAATTATCACTTACTAACACATTTTTTACGGCTGAAAACTGTTTTAACTATATGTTGTTATATTTGAATTTCTCTTTATCGCCCTATTTTACAATGTGTGTTTAATTATTCTAAAAAATCTCAAAAACTTCCAATGCAAATTCAAAAATAATTGCGATGAATGATTTTTATCTTTATACAATTGACAGTGTTAAAGAAAAATTCAATAAAATTCTGCCAAAAATTTGAACTTCTGCGTCTATTAAATATCTCTGATTGGTAGAAAAACGATTTTTTGCCGAAAGAAATGATGCTTTTCACGATAAAAAATCGCGTTAATTGGCAGAGAGAAATTTCACTCAAGGAGAATTAATATGAGAAATCAAGAAAATCAATTAGAATACAGCGACATCACCTTGATTTTGTTCGTAGTTATCGCAGGCTGGCTTTTGGTTTTTTATTCGGATTTGTTTCAATAAATCAATTACCGGGTTTATCGGCTCTGTCATTCTTCATTTTCGCCGTCTGTTTTTCGATTTGCGTAACAAGGCGCGTCGCGTGGTTTCGGGAAATCAGCGGAACGCGCTCATCATCGCTCAATTCTTTTAAAAAAGGAACAAGTTGGTTCGGATCGGAAATTTCATTGCGTTTTATCATTGAATCGAGGTTATCCAAAAGTCGAGGTGATTCCAACGGCTGATTTTCACGCGCTACGCCGATGTCGAACAGCCAAATATATTGATTGCCAATTTTGCGATATTCGTCCGCCAACGCTTTGGCATCCGCGTTTTCCGTCCAGTTAAATTTCGCCGTCCGCGTCCGTCCGTCCTTTTTCATCGTAAAATTCATATTGCCGAGATGCGAATAATCCTTTTCGTATTGATAATTTTCCGTAGAATCGAGAAAATTCAGCGTTTGCCAAGCGTTTTTGACTCTTTCGAGTGTCGCCGCCGAAAGCTGAATCGGATCGGAAATTTCTTCGCTGAAATTTTGCTTTGAAAAAGTGATTTCTCCTTTTCCGTTCTTGTCGTGTTCGATTTGGATTTGCGAAATCAAGAAATTCGGCTGTGAAAATTCGTAAAAATAAACCGGCGAATCTTTAGTTTGCTTTGACGAGGCGGAGTTGTTTTTTGCATTTTCTTCAGTTGGACGCGCGTTCTTTTTACCCAGTGTTTTCGGCGCGGAAAACTCTTCTGTTTGAGATTCTTCCGGTTTCGGTTGAACTGTCGCTGTCGGTTTCGGAGTAGGTTCGGCGGAATTGCGCTTATTGGTTTGAGCGAAAAGCGAACTCATCAAAATTAAAGATATAATCGAACAAAGAGTTAAAAATTTAAAATTTTTCATTTATTTATTTCTAAAAAACTATTCAAACCTGACCGAAACAACTTTTGAAACTCCGGCTTCCTGCATCGTTACGCCGTATAAGGCTTTTGCCGCTTCCATCGTGCGCTTATTATGTGTAATAACGATAAACTGAGTTTTTTCAGACATTTCCGCGATTTTATTAACAAATCTTCCGACGTTCGCATCGTCGAGCGGTGCATCAACTTCGTCTAAAAGACAAAACGGCGCGGGACGATAACGAAAAATTGCCAAAACCAAAGCAATCGCCGTCATCGCTTTTTCGCCGCCGGACAATAAAAGTATATTTTGCAGACGTTTTCCGGGCGGTTGGGCGACGATTTCGATTCCGGCTTCCAAAACATCTTCCGCTTCGAGCAAAGTCATTTCACCGCGTCCGCCGCCGAAAAGTTCGCCGAAAAATTCGGTAAAATTATGATTTATCTTCGCAAAAGCGTCGCGGAATCTTTCCCGCGAACGCTCTTTTATCTCGCGCAACGCCGCTTCCGCCGCGCTGATGCTGTCAATTATGTCCTGCCGCTGCGAAGTCAAAAACAAAAATCGCTCTTCGATTTCCGCCAATTCTTCGAGCGCAAGCATATTTATCGCGCCGAAATTTTCCAGTTTGCCGCGCAAATCGTCAACTTTTTCCCGCACCGTTTCAAAGTCAAAATCGGTTTCGATTTCCGTATTTTCAACCAGTTCAGCCAAAGATATATTCAAATCCTGCGAACATTTCTCATTCAAATTCCGCAATTTCGTCAATGTTTCGGCTTGTCTGATTTCAAAAGCGGCGCGTTCATTTCTGGCTTCGGCGGATTTTTTATTGAGTTCGGCAAGTTCCGAACTCATCACATCTTCCTGTTCACGCGCAGATTTTAGATGCGCGGTTGCCGCGACAAGTTCGTTTTGCTCTGATTCCCGTTCAGTTTCGGCAGTCGCGGTTTTGCGCGTCGTTTCGGCAATTAATTCGATTAAATCTTTTTGCCTGCCTTCGATTTCCAGAATTTCGAGATTTTGCCGCGCCAGCCGCGAATCTAATTCCTTAAATTCATTTTCCACACGCCGAAGCGCATTTTGTGCTGAACGCCGCCGCTCGTTCGATGTCGCCGACAAAGTTTTTTTCTCGTTCAAAATAATATTTTCATTTTCAGTTTTTGTTCTCGCGTCGTTTAATTTTTGCGCGATTTGTCCGGCATTTTACGCCGAAATGTTTTTCGCTTTTTCGGCTTTTTCGGCGTTTAACTTCGCGTCTTTTTGTTTTCGTTGAATTTCTTCGAGTTCGTTTTCGATTTGTTTTGTTTCTTCGCCGACAACTTTTTTGTGCCGTTCGGCGCGTTCGATTTCCTGTTTTATTGATTTTTCCTGAATTTCCCAAGAAAGCAATTCGCGCTCGACTTTGACGATTAGTGATTGTAAATCTACAATTTCATTTTCCTTTTCAATTAAAATCTTTCGCGCTTTTTCCGTTTCCTTTTCGGCTTTTTCGATTTCTGCGTTCAGTGTTTGGCTGTTCGATTTAAGTTCGCGCAATTCGCGTTTGAATGCCAAAAGCGAATTGTTTTTTTCGTTCGCGTTAGCTTTTCCACAGACAAAAAGTTTTCCGCCGAAATTCAAATCGCCTTCAAACGTCGCAAAAGTTTCATTGCTTTTCTCTGCGTAATCAAAATCTTCAACAAGTTTCGCCGACATTTCACGCGGAAAAATTTCCTCTAAAATTTTGGCAAATTCATCTGAAATTCCCAAAAAATCTTTGATTTGTCCTTCGTCCTTTGTCCTTTGTCCTTTGTTTTTCGTCTTTGCTTTAAAAACAAGAATTGCAATTCGTCCGACGTTATTATTATTTAAATAATCAATCGTTTTTCGCGCATCTTCTTCGGTTTCGACTAAAACCGTCTGCAAAAAATTGCCGAAAAGATTTTCAACGGCTTTTTCCGCTTTCTCGTCAACATTTAATTTATCAGCCAAAGTTCCGAGAAAATTAACGCCTATTTTCTTCTGTTCGGCAAAAAGTTTCTGCACCGTCGGCGCGTAAATCGTGCGTTTTTCTTCAAGTTCCTGCAAAGTTTCAAGGCGATGTTTCGTGCGGGAAAATTTTTCGCGCAAATCCTTTAAAACCTTTTCGGAATTTTGCAAAGCCGTTCGCGCTTTGCCGGATTTCGCTAACAAATCTTGCTTTTCCTTATGCAGTTTTGATATTTTTTCTCGTTCTGCATTCAGATTTTCGCCGATACTTTCTGCTTCTTTTGAATGTTCGCTTTGAGTTTCTTCGGCGCGTTCGCCTTCGCGTTTTAAGCCTTCAAGCCTTTCCCTCAAACGGTCAAGCGTATTTTCAAGCTGGCGTTCAATCTCGTTAAATCGCTCGACCGCCGTCGTATGCGTCATCAACTCAATACGTTCCGTATCGAGTTTTGCTTCGATTTCGCGCAAATCCTTAATTTTTGTTTGATAAATATTTTCGACTTCGCGCAGGGAAGTTTCGGCTTTTTCGGCTTCAATTCTTTCGGCTTTTTCTTCCTTTTCGAGTCTTTCAATTTCCGTTTTGAAAAGTTCGAGCCGTTGTTCGATACTTTCGATCTCGCTTTTCAGAGTTTCCGAACGCACATTTAATCCGGCAATTTGTTCTTGTTGATAACGCTGTTCACGCTGATTTCTGTCGCGCTGCAAAGTATTTTCTGAATGCGAAGCGCGAAGTTCGGACAAATTTTCTTCGGCTTCACGCGCCGTTTTTGTCGCCTGTCGAAACGCTTCGTTCTTTTCGGCTACTTGTCTGAGAATTGTGCGTTCCGTTTTTGTCGCTTCGTCGAGTTTTGTTTCCAATTCATTTATTAATTCCGATAAATGCTTGCCTTCGGCGGAAAATGTTTGGCGCAGAAGTTCGCGGAACTCTTCGCGCAAAATCTTGTAACATCGTGTTTTCGCGGCTTGGCGGCGCAGACTGTTTGCCTGTTTATCAACTTCGGAAACGATGTCGGAAATGCGGCTCAGATTTGATTTTGCAGATTCGAGGCGCGTTTCGGCGGCGCGTTGGCGTGTGCGGAATTTGGAAATTCCGGCGGCTTCTTCGATTAGATTTCTTCTGTCGCTCGGTTTTGAAGACAGAATTTGCCCGATTTTTCCTTGTTCGATCAGTGCGTAATGTCCGCCGGAAAGTCCTGTTCCGGCAAATAAATCCTGAATGTCACGCAGACGGCAATTTCTGCCGTTCAATTGATATTCGCTTTCGCCCGAAAGATAAAGCCGCCGTGTAACGGAAACCGCTTCGCCGGGCGCGAATTCGAGCGCGAAACTGCGCGATTTCCAATGCCGTTTGGTTTTTATTTTTGTCTGAATTGTTTGAATCGAACCGACTTGCGCGGCTTGCGCTGTTTCAAGTTCAAGATTTAAGGTTTCAGGTTGAAGATTTTCGGTGTTCAATTCTTCGATTTCGTCAATGTCAACCGCTTTTTTATCAATCGCGGTCAATGTTTCGTCAATCTCGCCGAGTTCTTCTTCGTCTGTACCAGAAAGCGTTTCGTCATCGCGGACGAGATGCAAAACTACTTCCGCCATTCCGCTCGCTTTTCGTTTGCTCGTCCCTTGAAAGACGACATCTTTCATATCTTCGCCGCGTAATGATTTGGCTCGCTGCTCACCCAAAACCCAAGCAATTGAATCACTTACGTTTGATTTTCCGCAGCCGTTCGGTCCGACGACAGCCGTAATTCCGCTACCCGTAAAAACGATTTCGGTGTAGTCGGCGAAGGATTTGAAGCCGGTAATTTCTAAGCGTTGAAGTTTGAACATCGAAAAAGACGAATTAATTGCAAAGAATAAAAACTATATTTTGTTGTTTTGATGAAGTCAAGAACAACAAAATATAGTTTTTTCGGAAATGATTGAGAGTGATTTTACCAGAAAGTAAATTACCAGCGAACCGGACGAATATCGGGACCGATAATATGTGAATCTTCGTGATCTGAAGGTTTATCTGCGCGGTTTGCACTGCTTCCCGCGTCGTCGTGAATAAAATGTGCGCCGTACCAAACTACAACGTCTTTGTCCTTTACCGATTCGCCGTTGATAAATTTGTCAATGTTAATGCAGCTTCCGTCCGTTTCCGTGCATTCTCCGGCGGTGTAAATATAGCCGTCGTCAATTTCGTTTTGCAAAGGTGTGCCGCCGATGACATTTTTATACTGCAAAACCCAAAAATCGCTTCTACCGAAATCTCCGGCGATGCCGTCCGTCAGATTCGGAACGAGCATATATGCTTCGTCGCCGGTTGAATTTTGAATCAGCAGACTGCGGTTTGTTTGAATTCTTTTGAGAAAAGTCGTTTCGGTCGTGATCGGCTGTAAAAATTTCCGTCCGCGTTCCGTTTGAAAGACTTTGTTGTTCGGATTTACGATGTCGAAATCAAAACGCCAGTAAGCGTGATGATTGTGAACATTGCACACGCAGGAATCCCGAACGGCTTCAAAACCGTAGCGCGGGCGAATCGTGCCGTCGTTGGCAAAACGCCATTTCATCACATAACGATACCAACCTGCCTGCATTTCGGTTACGAGAACGGTTTCGTCATTTTGTGAGTAAACTGCCACGCCTTTGAAATCGCCGACATCTTCGCCGTTGTCCACAATCGTTTGAGCAATCTTTCCGGACGGAAGAATGCGTATGCCGGGCGCAGGATCAATCGAATCGGGCGCGGTTTGAAACATATCTTCCTGAAACTGCCAATCGCGGTAAGGTCCGCACGCGCCGTTCGGATATTGAACGTCTAAAACCGGAACGTGACCGCGTTTGAGAACTGACTTGCCCCGATACTTTACATCGCGCACTTCGATTCCAGAAGCAAGCGTTCCCGATGAAGCAGACGGACGAATAACCAGCATTTCCCAAAGCGTTACGCCGTCCTGTTTGACGGTTAACTGATATTCTCCCTCCGTGCCGCGCCCACTGGTAAATTGTCCGGCATTCGTCAAACCGCAAGAAGACTGCGCGGCTAAGGATGTTTCGGGCGCAGCTTTTTCATAACGAAAAACTTGCCCGTCTTTGATCCTCACGCTGACGATTTCATTCTTTGCCGCCGCATTTCCCTGTGCGTCGAGTCCGACATTTATCAATCGCTCGTTTGTGCCGTCCAAAACAGTTGTCGGAGGCATCGGGCGATAAGCGGTTAATGTTTCGCTTTTCAATGGTGTGCTGAAATTTTTATCACCCTGAAGAATTCCGACGGCTTCGGCAAATTCTTCATCGTTCGGAATCGGTTGATAAAATATTTCACGGGCGGTAATTTCCTGTTCTCCGGCAAAATCGCCTTCCGCCGCGATTGTGCGGTCATTCGTGTAATCGTAAAAAACCGCTCGAAACTGCGTCGGAATCTGCGTCGGCTTTGATTTATCTTCATTTTCGAGATAGTTAAATTCCAGCAAACGATAGCGCGTTCCATTTAATTGTTTCTGCACGGCTTGGCTGTTTTCAGCCCGCAATTTTGCCGCCTTAATTACCGCCGAACTTTGCCCCCAGCGAACTACTTTTATTTCCACCGGCTTTTCCGCTCTTCGCGTTCGTTTCGATGTTTTTCCGTCTGCAAATGTAAAATTAACTAATAAAACAAAACTCAATAGTAAGCCGACAAAAATCTGATTAAATTTATTCATTATTCGTTTCCAAAATTACAATTAAAAGTGAACTATATTTAGAAATATCATTCACAAATCCTGCGGTCAAGTTTTTACAAGTAAAGACGTTCGATGCTAAAAATAGCAGATAAAACAACTTTTATTTTGAACAATTTGCTTTTCCATCTCTTATTATAAGTCCAAACTCCTATTTATTATGTTTTATTCATACTTTGCCAAACGCCAAAATTTAGTTACTATTTTAGTTATAAGTTGAAGTTAAGCAATTATAGAATTTACATATAAAAAGTTAGAAGTTATTTCGTAAAACTGCTTTTTTTCAACAAAAAATTAGAATTTAAAAGGAAATTTATGAAACTGACAAAATTTTTTGTATTTTTAGCCGCAATCGCCATTTTCGCGGCTTGCCAGAAAGAACCGACGCAATTAAATCCCGGCGGATATACGGGCGATAACAAAGACATCAGCAACAGCGACACCCATAAAACGGAAGGTGAACACACGGCAACGGAAGAACATTTGACGGAAGTTCCGCGACCGCAAAAGATTCAAGATATGATGGCTGCCCGCGGAAATCAGGACAAAGCCTTTCCTGTTTTGAAATTTATCGAACCGACCAACGGCGCGACCGTCGGCAGTTCGACCGTCAAAGTAAAACTCGACCTCGGCGGCGAATTGATGGGTTATAAACCGATGAAAGATCCGGAAACGGGAATGGGAAACCATATTCACGTCATTCTGGACAATCAGCCGTATGAAGCGTATTACAATCTCGATCAGGAATTTGAACTGAAAAATGTGTCCGACGGCGAACACACTCTGCGCGTTTTCCCGTCGCGCCCGTGGCACGAAAGCTACAAAAACGCCGGCGCGTTTCAAATGATTAAATTCACCGTTAAAAACGGCGGCGCGGACACGACCAAACCGACAACGACTAATTCAAATCAAACGATGTCAAACGCCTCGCCCGAAGGCAAGGAAATGAAGGAAAGCACGGCGGGCGCGGTTGATGCGTCGAAACCGCTTTTGACATACAGTCGTCCGAAAGGTGATTACAAAGGCGCGGATGCCGAAGCGATTATGATTGATTTTTGGTTGATGAACGCCAAGCTCGTCGGCGACGGCGGCGAATATCGCGTTAAGTATTCGGTTGATAATGGCGAAGCGAAATACATTGATAAATGGTCGCCGATCTGGTTGAAAGGTTTCGCAGACGGCAAACATAATGTCAAACTCGAACTCGTGGACAAATCGGGAAATCTCGTCGAAAACGGCGGCTATAATTCAACGACGCAGGAAATTACCGTTGCAAAATAAACTGATTATTTGAAACAAATCAAGTTCAAAGCGGCATATTTGATTTGTTTCTAAACTAACTTTGCGTTATATTTTTAGTTTCCGCCCAAAGCATGCGGAGAGATCGCATAATGGTATTGCAGTAGTCTTGAAAACTACCGGGCGTAAGCCTATGCAGGTTCGACTCCTGTTCTCTCCGCCACATTTTTTAGATTTGCGATTTCGGATTTTTCCGAAATCGCATTTTGTCTTTAAAATAAAATTCAGCTTTCGCAAATTTTATATTGATTTTCCTTTCCACTCTGTTATAACCTTAAAAGAAAACTGAATGATGATTCATTCATAATTATTTTGGATTGCAGGTTACGACATTTTTCATTTCTTTGATCCAAAATCTAAAATCCGAAATTACTATGTCCCGTGCAGTTCGTTCAAATGGTCAAGGTCGCACCGTCGTTGCTGATAAACGTGAAGCAATTTTGCGTGCGGCGATCAAAGTTTTCGCGCAAAAAGGTTATTTCAATTCAAAAGTCGCCGACATCGCAGGTTTTGCAGGCATCGCCGACGGCACTGTTTATCTTTATTTCAAGAGCAAAGACGAAATTTTGCATTCGATATTTGATCGCGCGATGGAAGATTTTATTAGCGAAGGACGGCGCGAGATTGCGGAAATCAAGGAGCCGGAAAAACGTCTGCGGCGAATTGCCGAACTGCATCTCGAAAAACTCGGCGCAGACCGCGATTTAGCGATTGTTTTTCAAGTCGAATTACGCGGTTCGACAAAGTTTATGGAAGAATTTTCCGCTGCCGGTTTTGCCGATTATTTGAAAGTTATTCAGCAAACGATTGAAGACGGGCAAAAAAGCGGGGTTTTTCGCAACGATTTAAAGCCGGTTGTCTGTGCGAAAATTCTTTACGGCGCGTTAGACGAAATGGTTACGAATTGGATTTTGTCGAAAAAATCTTATCCTTTGAAACCAATGGCAAATGAAGTTTTGAAGGTGTTTTTCGGCGGCGTTAAGAAGTAGAGTCAGAACCGTCTGCGTAAGCGGGCGGTCGAATGTTTTCTTGAGATGTGTAAAAACAACAATTTTAAATCCGCCCGCTTACGCAGACGGTTCTGACAAATCCAATGCAAAGCGAAACAAAAGAACAAACAAAACAAACTGCCAAGCGACATTCATTTTATGCGGATGAGCCAAAAACATTGGCGGAATTATTTTTGTATGCGGGCGAAAAACACAATCGCAAGGACGCTTTGAATTTCAAAAAAGACGGCAAATGGCGAGCAATTTCGTCGGATGAAATGCTTTCGCGCATCGAAAATATCGCGCTCGGACTTTATTCGCTCGGTTTGCGGAAAGGTGACCGGATAGCGATGGTTGCGGCAAATTCTCCCGAATGGACGTTGACCGATGCGGCATGTCAGTTTGCGGGAATCATTGACGCGCCGATTTACACGACGCTCGCGCCGGATGCGGTTCGATATATTATAAATGACGCGGGCGCGAAAGTGTTTTTTATCGAAAATAAAGAAGCATTTGAGCGTTTGAGCGAAGTTTTGCCCGAATGCGCTTCGATTGAAAAACTCGTCTTTTTCAATTTTGCCGATGTCGAAGCGGAAAATGCGATGTCGCTGGCGGATTTGGAAAACGAAGGCGCAAAACTCAAAACCGACAAGCCTGAACTAATCGAAAATCTGACAAAAGCGGTTGAGCCGAAGGATGTGGCGACGCTGATTTACACATCGGGAACGACGGGCGAACCGAAAGGCGTGATGCTGACACACGCCAATCTGATGTCGAGTATCGTCAATGCCGGAACGGAATATAATTTTTCGCACAAAGACAAACCGCTGTCCGTGTTGCCGCTGTCGCACGTTTTCGAGCGTTCGGGGATGTATGTTTATATTTTTAACGGAATGGCGGTTTATTACGCCGAATCAATTGACAAAGCGGCGGATAATCTGCGCGAAGTCGCGCCGACGATCTTTGTCGGTGTGCCGCGAATCTTTGAAAAAGTTTACGCCAAAGCAAGAGTTCAAGCCGCGCAGGAAAGCCGCGCCAAAGAATTGATTTTTGATTGGGCGATTGATGTCGGCAAGGAATACGCGCTTTTGATCGAGAAAAAACAAGTTATTTCGCGTCTTTTAGCCGTCAAATACAGCATCGCCGACAAAATCGTTTTTTCAAAACTGCGCGAGTTTTTCGGCGGAAAGCTGCGGTTTTGCATTACGGGCGGCGCGGCTTTGTCCGACGAAATTTATTTGATTTTCACCGGTGCGGGTATTTCGATTTTGCAGGGTTACGGTTTAACCGAAACTTCGCCGGTTGTTACGTCGAATACGCCGATGCACACGCGATTGGGAACAGTCGGCAAACCGATTCGCAATGTCGAAATACGCATTGCCGAAGACGGCGAAATCGAAGTTTCCGGTCCGAATGTGATGCTCGGTTATTTCAATAAACCTGAAGCGACGCAAAGAGTTTTTACCGAAGACGGCTGGTTTAAGACCGGCGACATCGGCACGATTGACGAAGACGGTTTTTTGAAAATAACCGACCGCAAAAAAGAACTTTTCAAAACTTCCGGCGGCAAATATATTGCACCTTCTCCGATTGAACAATTGATTTTAGGTTCGCGTTTTGTCAGTCAAGTCGTTCTCGTCGGAAACGGGCGAAAATTTCCCGCCGCGCTGATCGTGCCGAATTTTGAACAGCTCGAAAGTTATGCCAAACACAAAGATTTGGAAATGCAGACACACACGGAATTTTGCCGAAATCCGCGCATTATTGATTTAATTGAAAGACAAATCGCCGAACTGTCAAAACATCTTTCACGTTACGAACGGGTGAAAAAAATTGCGCTGCTCGAAAACGAATTGACCGTTGAAGGCGGCGAATTGACACCGACGCTAAAAGTTAAACGGCGTGTGGTTAATGAAAAATACCGCGATGTTATCGAAAAAATTTACACTGATGCAGAAAAATAAATATAAATAAGACTTACGCCATTACGCATTTTGAGTAACGGATTTTTCAGTTGTTGAATTAAATAATCCGCTAACTGTCCATATTTGATATGACACACCGTTTTCCCTTTTGCACATATTACTTCTTTGAACCGGCATCAAATTTCACTTCGCCGACGCTTTCGTCCGTTTGCCGAGTGCTTTTGATCGGATAACAGTAGATTTTTCCTTTTGCTTGTATTATTTAATTTTATTCAAATCCATGAATTTTTTTGTATAGATAATCGAGAAATATTCTTAATATCGCTCGAGCTTATTCTTGCTGTCCATCGTTTATTTTCATTGTCATATTCAACTGTTCCTTTCACAACTAAATCATCTTGATCTCCGTTATCATTCACGTCGTCATTATAAAAAAAACAAGTTCATTCCTTCTTCAAACTTGATGTTATTTTCTTCCAAACCTTTAAATGTGCCGAAACAAACCAACTGAAGGCGATTTTCATAATCACATTTCATAAAATCTGCGTAAATAAAAATCGGCTTTTTCATAAACTTATCCACACAAAACCGCGCCGCCGTTGATTTCTTAGTAATATGCTGCGACCAATCCGGTAACTATGTTAAAATTGTCTTCGAGATAAAAACTATGTTTGTAGTTGTAGAAATTACAAACCAACCTAAATTGGAAAAAGCGAAAACTTTGCTTGGCGCAAAGACCGAAAATGAAACGATTGAAATCGCTTTGGATTTAACAATCGCAAAATTTGCACGAAAGCAAAAATCTATTGATGAATTGTCCGACGATTTTTTTGAAAATTTGTTTTCGGAGGAAACAAATTTGTCTGACAGAGAAAGCGTTCAAGCAGTGATAAATGAACGCGAGGAGTCAGATGTTTAGTGTCATTTTGGGATAGCATAGGAGGTTAAGAAAATGGCAGAAACAATTATCGAAGATAAAATTGTAAACACTTATGGCATTACGCCGGAAATGCAAAGAAAAGCGCGTGAAAAACTTGAAAGACTGATTCGGGAAAAGGGCATAAAACGGTTTACCGCAAAAGATTTTCAGCGAAGTTCTGATAGGGAACAAACTCAGGAAGAAATTCGGGCGGAAGTTGACGAATTTTTAGAAATACGCGAACAATGGCGGAAAGAAAACAGAATACTTCGAGAGGAGCGCGAATTGGATGATTTTGCTGGTTGATACCGATGTCGTTTCGTTCGGTTTTAAAGACGATACACGCACGGATTTATATGCGCCGCATCTTCAAAACAATTTTCTATTGATTTCGTTTATGACTTTGGCAGAGTTAAATTTTTGGACTCTGAAAAATAATTGGGGCGAAAAAAGAAAAACGGATTTTACCGAATATCTCGAAAAATACTTAACAATTTATCCTGACGAAGAGATTTGTAAAATTTGGGCGGAAATACAAATTGATGCTTATAAAAAGGGCAGACCGATTGACACGGCTGATGCTTGGGTAGCTTCGGTTGCTCTTTACTTCGACATTCCGCTTGTAACTCACAACCGACGGCATTTTGAAAATGTTGAAAATCTCACGACTATTTCCGCATCTTAATCGTTATTATAAATCTTTCAAGCAGTTTTGTGAACTAACTCAAATACTCCATTTTTGTTTGGCTGCCAACCTTCCTGCAAAGCATTTTTAATACATTGCTCAATTAGTTTCGGCGTAACGGATTTTTCGGCGACACCAAAATAAGCATCGTATCTAACCCACGGAAAAGTAATATGTAAAACGCTTTTCGGTTCTTCAAAAAGTTCAACCGCAGTAGTAAAATTCGATCCTTCACATTCCTGAGCGTAACTCGGTTTCCATCTCACTCGCCAACGATAAACAATATCGTTAACAACTATTTTTCTTGAGCCTTTTTTGGGAATTGCCATAATTTATTATCCACACAAAACCGCGCCGCCGTTGATGTTCAAAATCTCGCCCGTGATGTGGCGCGACCAATCCGAGAGCAGAAAACAAATCGAAAGCGCGATGTCGTCGGTCATCGCCATTCTTTGTAACGGAATCGAATTGATGACGCTCGCTTTATAATTTTCATCTTCAAAAACGGGACGCACCATTGCAGTTTCAATCCAACCGGGCGCGACGCAGTTGACGCGGATTTTTGGGCAGAGTTCGCTTGCAAGTGCTTTTGTAAATGAAATCTGTCCGCCTTTTGATGCCGCGTAGTTTGAATAATTTGCTTCGCCACGCTGTCCGGCGGTTGAGCTTACTAAGACAATCGCACCGTTCGGCTGTTTTTTCATTGACGGAACACACGCTTTCGTCATCGCCCAAGCCGCTTTCAGATTTGTATTTAAAACCTTGTTCCAAACCTCTTCCGACATGTCCTCAATCGGCGAACCTTCCCAAATTCCCGCGTTGCAGACGAGCAGATCAATTTTGCCGAATTTTTCAATCGCCTTATTCGCCAAATTCTGCGCGTCCTGCCAAACGGAAACATCGCCCTGCACGGCAATTGCTTCCGCGCCAAGCGACTGACATTCTTTAACAGTTTCGTTTGCCGCGTCTTCTCTCGATAGATAATTGACGACGACATTTGCGCCGGATTCGGCTAAACGTAAAGCCGTTGCCTTCCCGACTCCGCGCGATGAGCCGGTGATTATTGCAGCTTTGCCTTCAAATAAATTATTCGGCAGTTTGATTTCGACAGGTTTTTCGTTCATATCTTTGAAAAGTAGCGCAGTCATAACGACTGCTGTCGTGGGTGCGTCCCGCGCTCACGAATATGGCAGGCAGGATGCCCGCCGGACGGCAGTCGGGACGACTGCGTTACTTTTTTAAGCTAAACTATCTGCTGTGAATATATCAAATTTAAAAATTCAAATCTTGTTTATTATCGCCTTGCTTTTGATTTTAAACGCGGCGATTTTTGCCCAATCAACTATGCCGGAAAATAAAAGACCACGCGCCCGCGACATCGGATTGAAAATCGGCGTTCTGCCAATCGGCGAATTAAATTCGATAACCGACGTGCCGAATGTGCGCGTCGGACATTCGACAATTATTCGCGGCGAAAACATCAGAACCGGCGTAACGGCGATTTTGCCGCATAATGGAAATCTTTTTCGGGAAAAAGTTCCGGGCGCGGTTTTTGTCGGCAACGGGTTCGGCAAACTGATGGGTTCGACGCAGGTTAATGAACTCGGCGAAATCGAAACGCCGATTCTGCTGACTTCGACTTTGAGCGTACCGAAAGTCGGCGATTTTTTGCTCGATTATATGCTCGGTTTATCCGGCAACGAAGATGTGCGCTCGATCAATCCGCTGGTTGCCGAAACAAACGACGGCTTTTTGAACGACATTCGCGGGCGGCACATCACAAAAGACGACGTTTTCACGGCAATCAAAACCGCACAGACGGGAAAAGTTGAAGAAGGTTCAGTCGGCGCGGGAACGGGAACAATCGCGTTCGGGTTCAAAGGCGGCATCGGCACATCTTCGCGCCGTTTGCCCGTTTCGCTTGGCGGTTACACGGTCGGCGTTCTCGTGCAGACCAATTTCGGCGGCGTTCTGACGATTGACGGCGCACCCGTCGGCGTTGAACTCGGTAGATATTATTTAAAGGACGTTTTGGAAAAAGCTCAAAAATCGAACGCTTCAAGTAAAAACATTGATACAAACAATTTAGCGGACGGTTCGATTATTATCGTGATTGCCACCGACGCGCCGATTGATGCGCGGCAACTAGAACGAATGGCGGCGCGTTCGATGTTCGGTTTGGGAAAAACCGGCGCGTCGGCGACCAACGGCAGCGGCGATTACGCCATCGCCTTTTCAACCGCGCCGGAAGTCCGCGTCAAAGTCTCAAGCGATGATAATACGCCGCGAAATGTTAAATTATTGTCAAACGAGGCGATGTCGCCGCTTTTTTTAGCAACCATCGAAGCGACGGAAGAAGCGATTTACAATTCGCTGTTTCGCGCCGTAACCGTTACGGGACGCGATAATCGAACGGTCGAAGCGTTGCCGATTGATAAAACGAAGGAGATTTTGCGGAAATATGGATAAAATAGTTTTATTAAATTTGCCCACGAAACATACGAAAAGATACGAAATAAAACAGAGAAATTATCAGATTTTTCGTGCGTTTCGTGGACATTAATTCTTGAATTTTGTTTAACCGGCAGCATCATATTACGAAAATTTTATCGAATCGGGAACAAATTATCGAAAGCGGTGTCTAATCAGTTATCAAATTTCAGGAGGAAAAAAAATGAATATAAAATCTAATTTGAAGTATATCTGGTTGGCGTTCGGCGTTTTATCGTTAATTTTAATGATTTTTATGTGGTTCGGTTACGATTCGCAAAATCTCCAAAACACGATTCACGTTCTCAACGCTCTGATGCTGATTTTCTCTTTGCCGTGCAGTCTTTTTGCCGTTCCGGTTGTTCTTTTGGCAAATCATTATCTTGGAATAAATCCGTTTTCAACCGAAGGAATCAATCTCAGCACGATTTTTTTGTTCGTTCTCGGACTTATGCAGTGGTTTTGGATTGCCCGTTTGTGGTCGCCGAATAAATATATGTTTCAAAAAATTGATTTGCTCGACGCAAAGGCTGATTAACTGTTTTGTTATAAAAAGCGGCACGAAAATAACATTTGTGCCGCTTTTTAATTTTATTTCTAAAGATTATTCTTCGTCCATTTCCGCTAACTTTTCTTCAATGTAGCTTAATTCCTTTCGCAAATTTTCTTCCATCGTAACGGCGACTTCGTGCTGTTCCATCTCGATTGCCTGTTGTTCCATATCGTTGTCGAGTTCGATTCTTTCGTCCTGATTGACGAGATTTAACTGTTTTTCGATTTCGCCGCGGCGTTTTTCGAGTTGTTCTCTGGTTTGTTTGACTTCTTTCATAATTATCCCCTTTTCATAAACGAATTTTTATTGATTATAGCGCGAAGCATTTTGGTTGGCGAATTGATTAAAAGTTTATCGTATTGATTGAAGTTTGGGAAAATTCGTTAAATCAAGTTATGATAAACCAAACAAACGTATGGGAAATCTAAACGTAACCGATAAAGTTGACGAAAGCGATAAGCGGCACTTCACAAAAGCACTTTTGAACGATTTGCAGGCACTCGAAAAAATGCTCGACGGCGATTATTTCGAGGAAAACGTGCAACGCATCGGTGCGGAACAGGAAATGTTTCTGGTTGATTCGGCAATGTGCGCCGCGCCGGTTGCGCTGAAAGTTATCGAAGAAGCGAAGGACGAACGATTAACAACGGAACTCGGACTTTTTAATTTGGAAATCAACGCTCAACCGCTCGATTTTCGCGGAAATTGTTTGAGTTCGATGGAAAATGAACTGCAAGAAATTCTCGAAGTCGTGCGAAAAACGGCGCGAAAACTCGACGCTGACATTGTAATGGTCGGAACTTTGCCGACGGTTCAGCTTTCTGATTATGTCGCGGAAAATCTCACGCCGCTGCCGCGTTATAAAGAAATGAACCGCGTTTTGACCGAAATGGTCGGCGGCGAGCGCGTCATTCATATCGAGGGTTTGGATGAGTTTCAGATGTCTTTTGAAGATGTTTTTATCGAATTTTCCAACACGAGTTTTCAGATTCATTTGCAGGTCGGCATCAGCGAATACGTCAATTATTACAACTGGTCGCAAGCGATTGCCGCGCCGGTTCTCGCCGTCGCCGTCAATTCGCCGCTGCTTCTCGGACATCGTTTATGGCACGAAACGCGAATCGCACTTTTTCAACACGCAACCGATGCGCGTTCGACGGTTCATCAGGCGCGAAATCAAACGCCGCGCGTCCATTTCGGCGAAAAATGGGTTAATGATTCGTTGATTGAGGTTTTTCAGGAAGATGTCGCGCGTTTTCGGATTATTTTAACACGCGAAGTCGAAGAAAATTCGCTGGAAGTTTTGCGGAAAGGAGAAATTCCGCATCTTCACGCTTGGCAGATGCACAACGGCACGATTTGGCGTTGGAATCGTGCTTGTTACGGAATTATTGACAATAAACCGAGTTTGCGGATTGAAGCCAGATTTTTGCCTGCAGGTCCGACGGTTGTTGACGAAATTGCTAATTCCGCGTTTTTTCTCGGTTTGATGACGGCTTTGCCCGAAGAATTCGGCGATGTGCGCGGGAAAATGTCTTTTGACGACGCGAAAAACAATTTTTTTAATGTCGCGCAAAACGGTTTGAATACGCAGATTACTTGGTTTGACGGTAAAGTTTATTCGACACGGCATTTGATTCTGAAAGAACTTTTGCCGCTGGCGCGAAAGGGTTTAGAAAAAGCGGAAATTGACGCGGCTGACATTGAAAAATATCTCGGAATTATCGAAGCACGAACAAAAGCAAAAATAACCGGCGCACAATGGATGCTCGATTCTTTTGAAAATATGTGCGAAAAAGCGAATCTGAATACTTGTTTGCAGACTTTAACTTCTGCCATAAAATCAAATCAGGAAAAAAACCAGCCGGTTCACGAATGGAAACTTGCCGCGCTTTCCGACGAAACCGATTGGATTGAAAATTATCGAACCGTCGGACAATTTATGATTACCGATTTGTTCACCGTCAGACCGGAAGACGTGATTGATCTGGCGGCGAGTTTGATGAATTGGCAGGAAATTCAGCACGTTCCCGTCGAAGACGATAGAGGCAGACTCGTCGGAATCGTTACGCACCGCGATTTGCTCGAACTGCTTATTACAAGCAAACCGGAAAACGAAACGGTTATTCGTGATATTATGAAAACGGAAATTACGACAATCGCAACTGAAACGACGACGCTTGACGCGCTCAAATTGATGCGCGAAAAAAACATCGGCTGTCTGCCAGTCGTCAAAAATAAAAAACTTGTCGGTTTGATTACTGTGCAGGATTTTCTGGAAATTTCCGCCCGACTTTTGGAAGAAAAATTAGTAACGCAGTCGTCCCGACTGCCGTCGTGAGTGCGTCCCGCGCTCACGTCTTTTAACGCGAATAATTTTTACACGGAAGCGGGACGCATCCGATACAGCAGGCAGGATGTCTGCGTTACAAACTAAAATATATGAAAAAAATTCTTTGCATCGCGCTTTTGTTGTCAATCTTTTCGTCAATGACGTTTGCTATTGATATGAGTAATGAAATAAACACTGAAACGGCAAAAATTATGCCGCAGGTCGTCGAATGGCGCAGACATCTGCACCAATTTCCCGAACTTTCCAACCGTGAATTTAAGACGGCGAAATTTATCGAAGGAAATCTCAAAAAATTTGGTCTGGAAGTAAAAACCGGCGTTGCCAAAACCGGCGTGGTCGGCATTTTAAAAGGCGGATTGCCCGGACCGACTATCGGACTTCGCGCCGATATGGACGCGCTGCCCGTTAAAGAAAGAGTTGATGTGCCGTTTGCGTCAAAGGAAACCGCTGAATATAACGGGCAAACCGTCAATGTGATGCACGCTTGCGGACACGATACGCACGTCGCAATGCTTTTGGGCGCGGCGGAAGTTTTATCCGGGATGAAAAGCAAAATCAAAGGAACAGTTGTCTTTATTTTTCAACCCGCCGAAGAAGGTGCGCCCGCCGGTGAAGAAGGCGGCGCGGAATTAATGGTCAAAGAAGGCGTGATGAACGCGCCGAAAATTGACGCGATCTTCGGCATTCACATCAATTCGCAAACGCCGATTGGCACAATTAAATATCGTTCGGGCGCGTTTATGGCATCTTCGGATTGGTTCACAATCAAAGTCAAAGGCAAACAGACGCACGGCGCGTATCCGTGGAGCGGAATTGATCCGATTGCTGTTTCCGCGCAGATTTACAACGGTTTGCAGATGATCGTTTCACGCCGTTCTGAACTCGTCAAATCGCCCGTCATTATTACCGTCGGCAAGATTAACGCCGGTGTGCGCGAAAATATAATTCCCGAAGAAGCGACAATGGCGGGAACAATTCGCGTTCTCGACGCGCAGATGCAGACCGATGTTCACGAAAAAATCAAACAAACCGCCGAAAAAATCGCCGAAAGTATGGGCGCAACCGCCGAAGTTACCATCGAGCGCAAAACGCCCGTAACTTACAACACGCCCGAACTCGTCAAACGGATGCTGCCGTCGCTCGAAAAAGCCGCCGGGAAAGATAATGTAACCGAAACAAATTGGGTAACGGGCGCGGAAGATTTTGCATTTTACGGCTCAAAAGCTCCGGCGTTTTTCTTCAACGTCGGTGGAATGCCTTTGAACAAAAAACCGGAAGAAGCCGCGCCGCATCACACGCCCGATTTTTTCATTGACGACAGCCGTTTGGATGTCGGCGTAAAGGCGTTTTGTAATATCGTTTTTGATTATGCCGGATAAGTCTAAATTGTGTTAAGAAAATAATTTACAGAATATTAAAAGATTGTTTAATTATAAACAACTTCGCTTAAACTGTCGGATTTTATTTCGGGCGGATTTAAATATATTTAGCGAAAACCGGCAATTCTACTTCGCCGCTTTTTTTTCTAATTCCCGCAAGTTTTTTTTGCTGTCATTTAAGTATTTTTCGCTCAGAGCCAAAATGCCAAAGCCTCTGATCTTGGGATTTTTGATGCTTTTTAAACTCGATAAAGCGTCTTCAAAATCTTCTTTGGAGAAAGACGAAACGGCGGATTTTAAGCTGAAACCATTTGTATCGGAAAGAAAATTTATAAAATCAATTCCCGAAAATCCGCTGGCAAGCGGCGCGTCATCGTCGCCGATTTCAAGTTTTGTTTCCTCATCAATCAATTTTGCCGTTTGACGCAGAATGTCGGAAGATTCGATTTTGTTATTTTCAGAGTATGCGTTGGTTAATCCGAAGCCGATTTTTATCCAATCTTCATCGGATTTTTCGGCTTTGCGAAAAAGTTTTTCCGCATCCGAAAGCCAATTAAATATTTGAGTTCTATCTTTTTGTTTTTTTAACTTGATTGCTCCGATTATCAAACTTGCGGCTTTTTGTTTGGCGTTTGAATTTTTGCTCAGAATTTTATACGCATTATCAAAATTGTCCGACTTAATTTCAGCAACCGTTTTTCGATAAATTACAAAGTTGGTGATTTGTTCCTGAAGTTCCTTATCTTGTATTTTTCCCGCAATGTCTTTGCCGCGTTCAAATAACTCGGCATTTGTTTTCAACGCCGCCTGCGCGTAAAGAATATCGCGCCGCAGCGGATTGGCTTCCTTTTCGGCTTTTTCCACTAAATTATCAATTAAGCGCGAACGATAATCTTCTACCTTTTCTCCTTTTTGATGCGGCACGAAACCTTCGCGTGGAGAATCGGAAGCGGGCGAATAATTCGTGCTTGCCAAAATAGTCGTTAATCTTTCCCGCAAAGCCTGTGATTGCTGCGGTAAAGTATTTCCGATGCGGCTCAAAATTGTATTTATCGCGTCGGTTTGTTCACGCGCACTATTTTCATCGGCGGGATATGGCAAACGAACTAATGCCGCAGTAGAAATACGCAAAAAATCCTGTGCCAAACCCGGATTTAATTCCGCCATCGCTTTAATTTGCGGACGATTCTGTGCAATTGCAAGTGTGCTTTGTCCCGGATTTGCGAAATTGCTTGCCGCGAACACTCGTCCGGGCGTATAGACGTAAGAATATAGAATCAAAATTTCGTTCGAACTTTGAATACCGACGCTTTGCAGTCTTTGTAAGGCGGCGCGAAAAACATTTTGCGCCAGTTCGGGATTTTTCTCCTGAATCGCAATCAAAACATTTTGCAGACCGAAGGAAATTCCGTCGCGCAGACTTTCAATGGCGAATGATGCCGCCGCTTCCGGGTTTTCCGCCGCCGTCTGCATCGCCATCTGCAGCAAAACCGCGCTTCTTGCCGTGCGGTCATCGAAAAGTCCGTTATTATGTTTTTGAAAATCTTCTTCGGCTGAATTCGTCAATTCGTCAAGCCATTTTTTTGCCAAAATCGGCGCACGTTTTCGCGCCGTAAGCAAAACTTCGCGGCTGGCTTCAACCCGCGCCGAAGAATTTCGAATTTCCGAAGGTTTTTCGCCGCCTTCCTTAACGTCCTTTGATTTTTCCCAAGCCTGTGTCAAATATTTTTCGGCTGAAAGCGGATCAATATCCCAAATCAAATCGGCAATGCGGGATTGAACCTGCGCGGAAGTTTTCGCATCGTCCCAACTTTTCGCGTCGTCGGCAGTTTCGCGCAGAACATTTAAAACTCTGGAGTTGATAACATCAGCGAGAGATTCGGAATAGTCGCCGGCTGAGTTTTTAACCGATTTTACCGCGTTCTTTTCATTTGGTTTTTTTTCAGTGTTCTGCCCGAAAGTTTTGTCCGAAGAAAAAACAGTCAAACCCAAAAGTAAAAAAACCGTTAAAGTTATCGAACTTTCTTTTTTCATTTCAACCTCTTAAATATCCAGCTAAATACCTTCTAACCAGCTAATAAACTTAGCTTTTTTAGCTTCGTCGTCCGATGCGCCGCCCCATGCTTTTTTGATAACGCCGTCTTCCAAATATATTTTAATCGGAACGCGATCTATGCCGAGTTTAACAAAAAGTAGTGAATCATCGTAAAGAATATTGATTGGAAACTTAGCCGACGCAACTTCGAGTTCCTTTTTTTTATCACCGACCGAGATTATGCCGTAAAATTTTATATCTTTCCGCTTCGTCATCAATTGATTTACAAAAACTGCTTCCGACTCACAGTATTGACAATCAGTCATTATAAACATCAAGACAACTTTGCCTTTTTTGATTTCATCTTCGGGCAATTTATTACCATTTATATCGCTGAAAGTCACTTCCGGTAACGGGATTTCTTTCTTTATCGGCGGTTCTTGCGCCGCTAATTGTTGCTGCGATTGAAAATACATAAAAAGAAAAACAAAGCTAATGCAGAATAGAACCGCAAACAAAATAGTGATTAAAAATGTTTTTTGTTTCATCTTACTTGTTCCTCAAATTTTTACCACTCGGTTGAATTATCTTCTTTTTCAAGTTGTGAATCATAAACTTCGCCTGATGGAGTAACATAAAAACTTAAATACAATTTTTTTCTCTCTTGTTTATCTCCGATAAACACTCTTCCGTAAAAAATACGAGTTTTCACTAGTGTTTTTTTGAGTTTGGCATCATAAATTTTCATTGTATAAGCTGTTATTAATCTAGCAGCTTCCATTTGCTGTGATACCGGAATTTTCGATTTAAATTTAAAGTTTTCGCTGGTTGTTGTTCTGTTTACCAAAGACTTCAAATTTTTCTTAGTAAAACTACCTTTGCCCAAAAAAATCCGCTTTGGAAAATCGCTTACGCTTGTTTCAGACCCAAGCCTTCCCCCCCTTTTGAGGGCGAGTTCTCTCGCTTCTCCTTCCGGCAAAAAATAGACTTCATAAGATAATGTCCATGTGCTTCCCGCGACACTCGCTCCCGGCAGATTAACTAAGGTGGCTTTAAGAGATAAGTCTTCGCTGTAAAATTCAGGAGCATATCGGTTTGGCGTAACATTAATAAAGGTTGTAGCTTTTGGTGTTTGCCCGAAAATATTAGTAAGCCCCAAAAAACATACAAAAATTGAACAAATAAAAAATTTCTTACTTAAAAATCTCAACATAAAATTTCATCCTTTAATTATTGCTAAAAAAGCGGAAGTGCTTGAATGGAATAACTTTAAATATTTCTAGAATTATTGATTCGTCGGCACTTCCGGCTGACCAATAGTAGATTCTCAATCTACTATGTAAAGCGATTAAGCATCATACAATCCGTTTAACTCATATAATGCTTCACAGTTGGCTGCTGTTCCTTCACAGCTACAACTGTAATAACAATAACCCGCCTCCTGGTGGACGCGATAATTCACACTCAAACGAAGTGCTACCACTACTGGTAGTGCCTACTATTAAGTCTGCACATTCTGCAGCCGCTATTCCGGCTGATGCAAACGTAAAAACGGTCATAAGCGCAAATGACAATAGATTTTTCGTGAACTTGGTCATAATCATAATCCTCCCTAAATTTTTGATTTTTTAAGCCGAAGCCTATTTGTAAATGAATTTACATTTTCAACTATCCTCTCTAATAAATTGGCGGTCAACGCGCCCTTTTTAACGAAAGTATGATTTATTGGCGAAAAGTAAAATTCATTGGCGAATAATATTATTCTTGGTCATTTGCATCTTCGGCTTCGAGTTTTTCGTGATATTGTTGGCGATATTCGCCTGGTGTCAAGCCGTATTTCTTTTTAAAGTCGCGGACGCAGTGGCTTTCGTCATTGATGCCGACTTGACGGCAGATTTGATGAACGCGCAAAAATCCGGTTTCTAAAAGTTCCTTCATTTTTTCAAGCCGTAAATCGTGCAGATAATTCATTGGAGCAATTCCCGTTTCATCTTTAAATATCTTGTGCAATTGCGCGGACGTTATCTTAACCGACTCCGACATCTCTGTAACTGTCCACTGATGAGCAGGATTTTCAAGAAATTGCTTTTTGAGAAAAATAACTTTATCTTTCATTATTAGAACTCCTTTATTTACCCGCAAAACAAAAAGCACCGCCAATCTTTTGAACCAATCGGTCAAAAGATAACAGTGCCATTAGAGAATTTTGCGAGATTCGTGGAAAACATACTTCTACTTCCCGATTATTAAATTACGCTGTAATACAGCGATTCACTTTATTTAATCCCGCAAAAAAATAAAATGAAAATTGTCTTTACAAACTTTTTACAAGTTGAAATAAATGTCCTTCTCACTCAAGCTAATCAATTCGTGGAAATCTGTCAATGTTTTTTAATCTCAACAATGGGTCAGTAAAAAGAATGGCTGAAACGCATTATGTTCCAGCCAAAATTTTTTATTTGCGTAAGATCAGTTATGATTGAAGATGCGCTTCGACAAACCATAAAAGTTTGTCAATTCCGCGTGAAACTTCCGTGAACAAATCCGCTGTGTCCATATCGCCGAGTTCGTCCGCTTCGTCAATGTTTTTACGAACCTTTTTGCCGAAATCGGAAAGTGCGGTGGAAAGCGCATCAACGTGGTCTGCGCCGGCAGAAATTTCAAGCGGATATTCGCTCAAAGAAGAATTGCTCGCCGCCACGCGCACTGTTCCCAATGCCGTTCCGCCGAGAATTACCGCTCTTTCGGCGATCAAATCCGTGTATTCTTCTGCTTGTTCCGCCACTTTATCAAAAAGTTCGTGAAGTTGGATAAAATCCATTCCCTTCACATTCCAATGAGCCTGCTTCGCCTGCGATTTTAAATCGGAAACGTCGGCAAGCCGCGCGTTTAATGTTTCAATTAATTTTTCTCTCGTTTCTTTTGATATATCGTTTTTCGTTTTGTGCATAAATTAAAACCCCTACCTATTAGAATTATTCTAATTCTAAATAAGATAATAGTCAAATGGATAACCGAATAATTCTAAAGATATTTCTATGTATGATTTTATCATTTTTTGGAGAATGAATTTTCTGATTCCGTGATTCTTTTAGAAGCTGTTTTAAAACTATTTTTGTTTCCCACGAAAAACACGAAAAATACTAAATAAAGAAATAAATCTTTATTTTGGTCTAATTTTCGTTTTTTCGTGTCTTTCGTGGGCAAGTTCTTGTTTTTATCATTTGTTTTTAAGTTTCAAACAGTTCTTGGATATTGTGCATCCAACTAATGCAGGAAAACTCAGAAAAATTGTCAAGTAACAAAGTGTTTTCGCAACTCGACGAAGTTTGGTCTATAATTCAGAGAGAATTTTTGAGAAAACATTTGACGAAACAGATAAATATCTTGAGTCAAAAAAACGGGCAGAATAAGAAAGGAATAAATGATGGTAAAAGAAAAAAAGAGATTAAGTAAAAACGCAAAAACTGCATTAAAACTGTTAAATGATTCAAAATTGTTGGCAGATGCTAAAACACTGGGCGAATCGAAAGCGGAAAAAAATTTCAAATCAACCGAAAATGCAACGGCAAAAACGAGTGCGCCGAACAAGATCAGACCGGAAAAGAAACGCGGTTAAATTTATCATCGGAAAAATTATTTTCAAACGAAATCTCCGAATTGATTTTGCAAAATAGCCGCGATAGAAATTGCCGCCGTTTCCGCTCGCAAAATTCTGCCGCCGAAAGTTATAATTTGAAAGTCTTTTTCACGCGCCGCTTCGATTTCCGAATTTTCCCAACCGCCTTCCGCGCCGACAATTGCGGTGATTTTTCGGGCAGGTTTGACGGTTGAGAAACTTTCGCCGTCTTTTTCCGCAAATAGAATTTTCGTACCTTCCGCATCTGCGATAAATTTTCCAAAATCAACCGGCGCGGAAATTTGCATCAGCACGGCGCGTCCGCATTGTTTGGTCGCGTCAATTATTATTCTTCGCCGGCGTTCCAGTTTTTTTTCGTTGTCTTTGATTTTTACATCGGCACGAATTGTGTTGAGCGGAACGAATTTTTTTACGCCGAGTTCGACGGCTTTCTGAATCACCAAATCAAATTTTTCGCCTTTCAGAAGTGCGGCGGCGAACGTCAAATCCAAATCCGACTCGGACGCGGTCGGCAAAACTTCTTTGAGGATTCTCGATTCGGTTTCCTTTTTTGCAATTTTCTTGATTCTACACGAAAATTCTTTTCCTTCACCATCGAAAATATTAATTTCCGCGCCTTCGCGCAAACGCAAAATGTCGCGCAAATGTCTTGTTTCTTCAAGACCGAGCGTGACGTTTTGTTCGTTAAAATTTTCGGTTGGAGCGTAAAAGCGGCGCACTTTAATTTACCGGATTGCGAATTTTATTTTTTGACGGATCGCTGCGCCAAATTCATCAAATCTTCGGGCATCCATTTGTTCATATTTTTCTTTTCTTCTTCGGCAATTCCCCGATGCCGGTTGCGCCATTCTTTTTCCGGCGCGTCTTCGCGCATTGATTCCTTCGGATAATTCTCGACCTGCTCAAGACTGATGATAATTCCGTGCGCGATTTCTTCCCAATTTTCAGTTTGAATACCGCGCAAAACAACGGGCAAACCCGCCGTCCAATCTTCTTCCGGCGCAATATTATCGTATTCGGGAATTGTCAAATATGCCGACAAAGGAAACGGTTTGCCGCCGAATTCACTAACGATTTGCGATTGCACGTCCTTATAAGAAGCGTTCGGATTCGCTTTTCTCATCTCCAAAGCGCGGCGGAAAATGTTGGATACGGTTATTTGATTGATCATTTTGTGCTGTTAAAATCTCCTGAACTATAAAAGAAAACTCGAATCAAAAGCCTAACATAGATTTAGACTATTAAAAACCGGATAAAATCAAAACGGTATAAATCAATTATTCGACGATTTTTATTCCTAATTCCTTCAATTGCGCGTCGTCAACATCGCCCGGCGAATCCATCATTAAGTCCTGCGCCGACGCGGTTTTCGGAAATGCCAGAACATCGCGGATGTTGTCGGTTTCGCACAAAAGCATTGCGATTCGTTCGATTCCGGCGGCGAAACCGCCGTGCGGCGGCGTTCCGTATTCGAGTGCTTCGAGGAAAAAGCCGAATCTTTCCCGCGCTTTTTCGGGCGTTAAACCCTGCGCGGTGAAGATCAGACTTTGGATGTCGCTTTGATGAACGCGAATCGAACCGCTGCCGATTTCGTAACCGTTGACGACAATATCGTAAGCGCGGGCGCGGATTTTTCCCAGCAAATCCTTTTCGCCGTTTTCGATGGCGCGTTTAAAAAGCGGCGTGTCTTCGTCCAGCAGGGAAGTGAACGGATGGTGCATCGGATCATAATTTTCCGTGTCTTCGTTGTATTCAAACATCGGAAATTCCGTTACCCAAAGCGGTTTGTAAACGCCTTTCGGAATCAGATTTTCGCGCTTGGCAATCTCTTTTCGCAACGCGCCCAAACTTGCGGCGACAACCGATTTTTTGCCCGCGACAATCAAAACTATATCGCCTTTTTCAGCTTCGGCGGTTTTGGCAATCTGTTCGATTTTTTTCTGTCCGAGAACTTTCAAAAGCGAAGAAGTTGTTTCATCGGCGAGTTTTATCCAAGCCAACGCCGACGCGCCGTAACGCTTGACGAATTCCTGCAATTCGTCGAGCTGTTTGCGCGAATAATCGTCTTTGCCTTTGGCGACGATTGCTTTTATTTGTCCGCCTTTGCTCAAAGTTTCGGCAAACGGCGCAAAATCCGTGTCTTTTAAATCGTCCGACAAATCTACGAGTTCCATTTCAAAACGCAAATCCGGTTTGTCGCTACCGAAACGCCGCATCGCGTCGGCGTAAGTCATTCGCGGAAAAGGAGTTTCAAAATCAGTTTCGACAAGTGCGAAAACCTGTTTCATCACGCCTTCCATCGTCCGAAAAACCATTTCCTGGTTGGCAAAACTCATTTCAATATCGAGCTGCGTAAATTCCGGCTGACGATCCGCTCGCAAATCTTCATCGCGGAAACAGCGGGCGATTTGATAATATTTATCGAAACCGGCGATCATCGTAATCTGCTTTAAAATCTGCGGCGATTGTGGCAGCGCGAAAAATTTTCCCGTGTGAATACGCGACGGAACAATAAAATCTCTCGCACCTTCGGGCGTTGATTTTAATAAGATCGGCGTTTCAATTTCGAGAAAACCGTTCGTTTCCATAAAGTTGCGAATTCGGCTTAAAGCCTTTGCCCGCATCATCAGATTTTGCTGCAATTTCGGACGGCGCAAATCCAAATAACGATATTTCAGCCGCGTGTCTTCGCTCGCCAAATTTTCCGAACCGGCGACTTCAAGCTGAAACGGCGGAACTTTCGCGTCGTTCAAAATCAAAATCTCGTTCGCTTTGACTTCGATTTCGCCCGTCGGAAGTTTTTTGTTTATCGTGCCTTCTTCGCGTTTTAAAACTTCACCTTTGACAGCAACGACAAATTCGCCGCGCAGATTTTTCGCCTTTTCGTGTGCATTTTTTGCATCTTCTTCGCTGACAACGATTTGCGTCAAACCTTCGCGGTCGCGCAAATCAATAAATGTAAAAATCCCAAAGTCGCGTTTTTTCGCCACCCAACCCATCAAAACGACTTCCTGCCCGACATCCTCGCCGCGCAATTCGCCGCAGGAATGTGTCCGTTCCAAATTTCCCAATGTATCTAACATAATCTGAGTTTCGAGTAGAACCTTAACATATTGACAAGAACAAGCCTGATATAGTTCTGAATCCGCCTTCTCGGTCAATAAATTACTTCATAATTTTAATCTGATGAAGCTGCAACTTCGGTCAGCAAATCTTTTACACAATTAATTTGTATTTGATTGCGTGAACGTTAAATTGACTGTTACTTCATCAAAACACTATAAAAGATAAATAAAAGATGAGAAAAAAACAATACTCGTTTATGGAATGTTTACAATAACTGGAAAACCGGAAGCACAGCGCAAATAAAATTGGCAAAAATTAATTTTTCATATACTATATAATAAAAACAAAAATGAATGAGCATTCACTCATTTTGCAAATTGCGACGAATGATGGACAAAAAAGAAGAAGCCCGAAAAGTTGTTGAGAAAGAATTAAACAGATACCGAAAGTTGCCTTATCAAGAATTATTGAAAAACTTGAACAATTCAGAAGGCTGTGAAGTAAAGACTGAAAATGGAGAGATTTATCAAATCGAAGTTGAAGTTTTTTATGATGATTTTAAGAAAAAATCTATAAGAGTAATGGGATCGGCTTCTTATAATGCTTGGACAGATTTTTCACCAATTTGTAGCGATTTTATTATGGCGACGGATGGAAGTTTTATTGGCGAGTAGATTTTAATAAATTAAAGGAAAAAAATTATGAAAGAAGCAGTTATCGTATCAGCCGTGCGGACGGCGGTTGGGAAAGCACCGAAAGGGACTTTGAAAAATACGCGACCGGACGATTTGGGCGCGGCGGCGATCAAGGAAGCGGTTAATCGGGCAGAAGGTTTGGATTTATCACAGATTGACGATGTGATAATGGGATGCGCGTTTCCCGAAGCCGAGCAAGGGATGAATGTGGCGCGGACGGCGGCGATTGAAGCGGGTTTGCCGGTGGAAGTTCCGGCGATGACGGTTAATCGTTATTGTTCGTCGGGTTTACAGACGATTGCGCTGGCGGCGGATCGGATCAAGACGGGAAGCGCGGAAGTAATCGTCGCGGGCGGTCTGGAAACGATGTCGTTGATTCCGATGGGCGGAAATGTTATTCGTCCGAATCCGAAAATTGTTGATAATTATCCCGATTATTATTTGAATATGGGTTTAACCGCCGAGAATTTAGCGCGGAAATATGAGATCACGCGCGAACAGGCGGACGAATTTTCGCTTGCGTCGCATCAAAAAGCGGCGGCGGCGATTAAGGAAGGCAAATTTAAAGACGAGATCGTGCCGTTTAGCGTAACGGTTGATGAATTGGACGAGAAAGGGCGCGTTCGGCGCAAAGAAGTCGTTTTTGATACGGACGAAGGCGTGCGTTACGACGCGAATATCGAAGGTTTAGCAAAACTTCGTCCCGTTTTTCACGCGAAAGGCACGGTTACGGCGGGAAATTCTTCGCAGATGTCGGACGGCGCGGCGGCGGCGGTTGTGATGTCGCTTGAGAAAGCGGAAGAACTTGGTTTGAAACCGATTGCGCGGTTTGTTTCTTATGCGACTGCCGGTTGTCTGCCGGAAGAAATGGGCGTTGGTCCGGTTTATGCGATTCCGAAGGCTTTGAAAATGGCTGGCTTAACATTGGAAGACATTGACGTTATCGAATTAAACGAAGCGTTTGCCGCGCAAGGTTTGTCGGTGATGAAACTTCTCGAAATGAACCCCGACAAAGTAAATGTCAACGGCGGCGCGGTTGCGCTCGGTCATCCGCTCGGCTGCACGGGCGCGAAATTGACGGCGACGATTTTGCAGGAAATGAAACGCCGCAATGCTCGTTACGGAATGGTAACGATGTGCGTCGGCGGCGGAATGGGCGCGGCGGGGATTTTTGAACTAATCAATTAACTGCCGAAAAATTGACGATAACGCGGTAAAATTATGAATAACCGGAAAGTTTTAATGATGATTTTGTTCATTGCTTGTTTCGGTCTGGGTAAAGCGGCGCGGGCGCAATTGCCTGTCGGAAATGCTGATAAAAACAATGTTCCGCCGACGGCGCAACAGGCGTTAAAAGCGATTTTGAGCAACGGCGACGTTCCGCTGACTTCGATTCCTTCGTGCAAATCAATGGGAACGACGTTTGAAGATAGAATGCTTTTGGATTTTTTAAGCGGCGTGATTGCATTTCAAACCGAACCGGAAAGTCAAAATTCGCTCGAATATACGGTTAAATCATTCGCGGATGAAAAAGGCAAATTATTTTGGCAGTGCGATTTGTTGTTAAACTTTCGCGCCGAAGCCGTAGGTGATTCCGATATTACGCTGGCAAGCAACGGCGTGAAATTTTTAATGCCGCGGGGAAGTAAAAAATTAGTTCGCCGTTCGCTAATGTGTACCGGAACAGGTTGAAACAATTGTAAAAAATAATTGAAAAATCAGCGTCCGGCAAATTTTTCGGTGAAATTTTCAGGATAAAACAGAAATGAAAAGTCGAATATTTTCAACAACTGTCGGTTTGATGATTTTCGCGGCAAGCGCGATTTGCGCCGCCGCGCAAAAACCGCCGTCGGCGCAAACGGCAATCAAGGAAATTTTGGCGAACGGCGACATCGCTCTGTTTCAGTTTAAAAGCTGCACGTCGCTTTCTCCCGAATTCGGCAAAATGACTCTGCGTGATTTGATGAGCGAAATTATCGCCGAACAAACAAATGCGGGCAGTCAAACTTCGACTTCTTTTGAGGTCAAACGGGAAAAACGGAAAAACGGTCAAATAGTTTGGCTTTACACGCTGTTGTTTAATACTGATTATCCCGAAGAAACCAAAGCCGTGTGCAAGGAAAAGCAGACGAGTTTGGGCATCAAGTTCGGCATCCGAAACTCCGATCAAAAGTTGATTCGCAATTCAATCGAATGTTTAGCGGCTGGATAAAAAAGACGAGAATATATTAACGCGAAGGTTGAATTTTATGACTATAACAATTGAATTAAAACCCGAAATTGAAAAGCGTTTGGCGAAAGAAGCGGACAAAAAAGGCTTGCCGATAGAAACTTTCATCGAAGTTTTTATCGAAGACAAGTTGGAAGAAGCGGAAAATTCACCGACGGAAAAGAAAAAATTGTTTTCCGAAACGGCGACAACCGAAGAATGGCTGGCGGAATTTCATAAATGGCTGGACAGCCATAAAGACAAAGATTATCCCGTTTTGTCCGACGAAGCGTATAGCCGCGAAACCATTTATGAGGATAGATTTTAATGCCTTATTTGCCGGATACAAATATTGTTTTGCGGCTTGTGAACAAGAAAGACCCGTTTCATCAAATCGTATCGCAGGCGATTGAAAAACTTGAGCAAAGCGGCGAAGAAATTGTCATAATTCCACAAATTTTAGTTGAATTTTGGACTGTCGCCACTCGTCCGATTAATGTAAATAGTTTGGGAATGACAGCCGACACAGCCGAAAAAGAATTGGAAAATTTGCAAAAACTTTTTACGCTTTTGCCGGAAAACAAACACATTTTCGATGAATGGAAAAGGCTTGTCATCAAATGCAAAGTTAGCGGAAAAACGACGCACGATGCCCGAATTGCGGCGGCGATGATTGTTCATAGAATTGAAAACACCTTGACGCTGAATCCGAATGATTTCAAGCGTTTTACCGAAATAAGAGCAGTCAGACCGCAGGATATTTAGAAAAACGATTTTTTTTTATAAATTCGAAAAGTTGAGTTTTTGTAAATCCGCTTGCTGAATGAGTATTCATTCAGTTATAATATTGTCAACAAATTTCAAAAAAAGAGGAAAAATTATGGATGCACAGATGGAAAAAGATTATATCAAAGGCGGCGCGTTTTTGATTGAAAACAGAACGGCGGACGAGATTTTTACGCCTGAAGATTTGACCGAAGAACAAATAATGATCGGCGAAACGACGCGCGATTTTGTGGACAACGAAATTATTCCAAATCTCGAAGCGATGGAAAATCACGATTGGGAACTGGCGCGGCAACTTGTTCACAAAGCGGGCGAACTCGGACTTCTCGGCGCGACTATTCCCGAAGAATACGGCGGACTTGATTTAGACCAAACGACGGGCGTGGTCGTCGCCGAAAATATGGGACGCGCTTCCGGTTTTGGTGTAACATTCGGTTCGCAGACCTCAATCGGACTGCTTCCGATTCTTTATTTCGGTTCGGATTTCTTGAAGGACAAATACATTCCGGGCATCGTTTCGGGCGAAAAAGTTACGGCTTATTGTTTGTCGGAAGCCGGTTCGGGTTCTGACGCTTTGGGTGCGAAATGCAGCGCGAAATTGAGCGACGACGGGAAAGAATTTATTTTGAACGGCGAGAAAATGTGGATTTCCAACGGCGATTTTGCCGATATGTTTATTGTTTTTGCGAAAGTTGACGGCGAAAAGAAAAAGTTTTCGGCGTTTGTCGTTGAACGCGGCGAAAATTGTCGTCCGGGCGCGGAAGAACATAAAATGGGCATCAAATCTTCTTCGACCACGCCGCTGATTTTGTCGGATTGTCATATTCCGGTTGAAAATTTGATCGGCGAAGTCGGCGACGGCGCGAAGATCGCGTTTAATATTTTGAACGTCGGACGTTTCAAACTCGGCGCAAGCGTTACGGGCGGCGCGAAACTTGCAATTCATCAATCGGTTCGCTATGCCAACGAGCGCGAACAATTCGGTGTGCCGATTTCATCATTCGGCGCGATGAAACACAAACTCGCGGAAATGGCGATTCGCACTTGGGTTGCCGAATCAATGTCGTATCGCACAGTTGGAATGATTGACGCTTTGATCGGCGAAGACGGCGATAAAGAGAAAAAATTGCGTTCTATTGAAGAATACGCCGTCGAATCTTCGATCAATAAAGTTTGGTGTTCGGAAGCTCTCGATTATGTCGTTGACGAAATGGTGCAAATCTACGGCGGCGCAGGTTATTCGGCGGATTATCCGGCGGAAAAAGCGTATCGAGATGCCAGAATCAATCGTATTTTTGAAGGCACAAACGAAATCAATCGTCTTTTGATTCCGGGACAACTTTTAAAACGTGCAATGAAAGGCGAACTCGGACTTTTGAAAGCCGCGAAGGATTTGCAGGGCGAACTTTTGAATCCGCAAATGTCGTTTGACGAAGACGAAGGCATATTGGCGACGGAAATAAAACTTGCCCAAAATGCCAAGAAAATCGCGTTGATGGTCATCGGCACGGCGGCGCAGAAATACATGCAGGATTTACAGAATCAACAGGAAATCCTGCTCAATTCGGCGGATATTATTATGAATGCCTACGCGATGGAAACCGCTTGTTTGAGAGCGCAAAAACTTGCCGAAAAAGGTAATGCCGAAAATCAAATTGCGATGGCACAGGTTTTCTGCAACGACGCGATGCAAAAGATCGAAATGACGGCGCGAAACACGATTGCGGCAATGAGCGAAGGCGACGAAGGCAAAATGTTATTGATCGCGCTCAAGCGTTTTACGAAAAACAATTCGCCGGTTAATACGATTGCGGCGCGGCAGAAAATTGCCGACACTTTGATTGCGGCGAACAAATACGTTTTTTAATTTTGGATTTTAGATTTTGGGTTTTGGATTAGTCCGAAGTTTTATCGCTTTGGACTTTTTTATTTGCTTTTAACACGATGCAACCAGTTTTCGATTTCGTCAACTTTCCATTGGTCGGATTCAACGGCTAATGACATTTCGTATAAATCCTTTGAGGTTGCCGTCAGTTCCAACCCGTTACGAAACAGAAATTCGTCCATCAAAAAACTTGCGGTGCGTTTGTTGCCGCCTGTCCACGGATGATTTTTGATGAGTCCGAAAACCAAAGTTTCGGCTTGGCGAATGAGGTCGGCGTTTTCGTAAATCGCGGCGTGTTTCGGTCGGGCGAGCGCGGATTCGATCAAATCTCTGCTCTCGACTCCGAAACGAGTTTCGCCCCAAGTTTTCATCAGGGCGAAATGTAAATCAACGTCTTCGACAAAATCGAGATAGACGATATTTTTATTCGTCAACGTCTTCCATCTCCTTCATAAAATCGCCGTATTTGTTGATAAATCTTTCGGCAGATCGTTTGGCTTTTTCGGAAGGTTGAATAAACGAACCTTTGATCGCCCCGTCTTTGACAGTCAAACTCGCCAGCGTTCCTTTCGCAAAACCTTCGCGGGAGCAAATCTCTTCGGGCAATTCCAAAATCCAAGTATCTTTTTCAATGCTGACGGTTTTAAGTTCGCCGGTTTTTTCTGAAGTTTTTATCATCAAAAGTATTTTAACGTAATTGCATTGTAAATATAAAGCGTTTTATGGAAAATAATTTATTCCTCAATACGATAGCGGCGCGGTAGAAAATTGCCGACACTTTGATTGCGGCGAACAAATACGTTTTTTAATTTAGAGGAAAATTTTTTAGCCGCGAATAACACGAATGACACAAATAAAAACAAACAAATTCGTGTTATTCGCGGCTAGTTTCCTATATCGAGTTTCTTCCCGCATTTGTAATTCCGAACCAATAGCAAATCACGAATTTTTCAAGGATGTTTTCCAATCAACTTCATCATTTCACTGTACAAATTCATCAAAACCTTTTCCGGCGTAAATGGCGCGTCGAATTTCGGCGAATGTTCGGAATTGAACGCTTTAACTGCTTCACGAATCGCAAAATACGCGCCGATTCCGTACATCAAAGGCGGTTCGCCGACGGCTTTGGAATTGAAGATGGCGAGATTTTCGCGTGAAGTTTCGAGCGGAATAAAATCAATTGTTTTCGGGACGGAATAAATATCGGGAATTTTATAAGTCGAGAGCGCGTTCGAGCGAAGTTTGCCCAATTCATCGTAAAAAATCTCCTCCATCGTCATCCAACCGATGCCTTGGACAATTCCGCCTTCTATTTGTCCGAAATCAACCGAAGTGTTCATCGAACTGCCGAAATCGTGGCACGCTTTGACGAAATCAACCGTGTAAATCCCGCGCAGACAGTCAACAGTTACGCCGACGATTGCCGTGCCGTAGACGTGATAGGCGAACGGATGTCCTTTAGCGATTGACCAATCAAATGAAAGTCCGGGCGTGGCGTAATGTGCGTGTTCGCTGAGATTTACGCGGTTTAAATGCGCTTCGTTGATGATTGTTATCCAATCGAAATTCGTGCTTTCGCCGTTGCGGAAAACGAAGCCGTTTTCAAACGAAACATCGTCCGCGCTTTTGGCTTCGACGAGCGGCGCAGCGACTTCTTTTAATCTTTGCAAAATCGTTTCGCAGGCAATTTCCGTCGCTTTGCCGTTTAAATCCGCAGCGGCGGATGCGGCAGTCGGCGAAGTGTTGGCGATTCGTAAAGTGTTTGTCGTGTGAATTTTAACGCGCTCGACCGGCATTGAAAAAACTTCCGCGGCGACCTGCGCGATTTTAGTATTCACGCCTTGTCCCATTTCAACTGCGCCCGTCGAAACCGCCACCGAACCGTCCGTATAGACGTGAACCAGCGAATGCGCCTGATTCATCGCCGTTTTCGTGAACGAAATCCCGAAGCAAATCGGCTGAAGTGCAACGCCTTTTTTGACAAATTTGTTTTGTTTATTAAATTCTTCCGCTTCGGTTTTTAATTTCGCAAAACCATATTTCTCATCGGCTTGCGCCCAAGATGCAATCGCTTCCGATTCGGCAATTTGCCCGTAAGGAAATTCGTCACCGTCTTTGATGAGATTTTTGCGCTGGATTTCATCACGCGAAACATTTAATTTTTCAGCCGCGTGAGCGATTGCCGATTCGATGACAAACATTCCCTGCGGTCCGCCGAAACCGCGAAAAGCCGTGTTCGGCGGCAGATTTGTTTTACAAGAATAAGCCGTCGCTGAAACATTCGGAATAAAATAGGAATTTGTGCAGTGAAAAAGTGTGCGTTCCAAAACCGGCAAAGATAAATCACAAGCCGCACCCGCATTTTGATAAAACACGACTGAATAAGCGATTATTTTCAAATTTTCGTCAAAACCGATTTTATAATCCGCCGAATACGGATGGCGTTTGCCGGTCATCCGCATATCTTCCATCCGGTGAAGCGCGTATTTGACGGGTTGTTTTGTCAGTTGCGTTCCAACCGCGCAAAGTGCCGCCCAAGCATTTGCCTGATCTTCTTTGCCGCCGAAACCGCCGCCGAGCCGTGTTACGTCAACTTCAATTTGGTGCATCGGCACAGCCGTTACGCGCGAAACTGCCCGCTGAACCGCCGTCGGACCTTGCGTTGAGGAATAAATTTTCAAACCGTTTTGTTCGGTCGGAATCGTGTATGCGCCCTGCGTTTCGATATACAAATGCTCTTGTCCATTGACATCGGCGCGACCTTCATAAATATGTTCGCAATTCAAAAAAGCTTTTTTGGAATCGCCCAATTTAAAATGTTTCGGCGGCGCGATCAGTTCACCTTTCGCCTGTGCTTCACGCGCATCGGTAATAACTTCGAGCGGTTCGATTTCCGCGTGTATTTTCCTTGCGGCGTGTCTTGCTTGTTCTTCCGTTTCCGCCAAAACAAGCGCAATCGGCATTCCGCAAAAATGTACTTCTTCGTCGGCAAACAAAGGCTCGTCGTGAAGAATATTGCCGATTTCGTTATCGCCGATTAAATCTTTCGCCGTGATAACCTTCACCACGCCCGCACATTTTTCGGCTTCGGACGTGTCAACATTTTTTAACTTTCCGTGCGCGACTTGTGAATCATAAACACAAGCAAAAAGCGTCCCGTAAATCAAAGGAACGTCATCCAAATAAACCGATTCGCCGCGAACGTGCGATTTTGAATCTATGTTTTTCATTTGTATATTCATTAAGTCCACTATCAACGGCTGCGAAAATAATTCTTATTTTATTGTATTCGATTATTTGATTTAAGTAACGGAACGCGCTCCTTCAGTAGGGCAAACGCATTAAAAGTTGAGAACTTTAAGTAGGTAGCTTTCATTCCAGCCTGCTTTCTTGCGTTTGCCTTCAATTCCCCTTTTGCAACTCTTTTCTTGCTTGAGTAGATTCAAGCCGAGATGTCGAATAGTCG
>JBBPXX010000087.1:0-6166 GCA_038200505.1 Pyrinomonadales bacterium
CGTTAGTCTAAAACTATGCAATTTTATTGCAAGAATTAATTATGATTTCTTTTCTTGATCTGAAAAGAACAAATCAAGCAAATTTTATTTGCGTTCAACTCTTAAAACCTCTGCACTTCCAGTGCAGAGTGGTTTAGTTGCCGTAAACGTCCGTTCACAAACGACTTCTCCGATTCCGACAACGCCGCCCGTTTTGCAGGACAATGATTTGAATTATCCTGAATACTTTACAATTGGCGATATTACCGGAAGCATCGGAGGCGCAAAGGCGATGTATTTGGCGAAGCCGACATTTCCAAACGAGGCAAAGGAAACAGGCGCGGAAGGAAAGGTTAAAGTCGAAATCGGGATTAACGAAGAAGGCGGCGTAACTTCCGCAAAGGCAGTTTCGGGCAATCAATTGTTTTACGAAACCGCGCAAAACGCCGCTTTGAAATCGAAGTTTTTAACACCGAAAATAAACGGTCAGCGTGAAAAAATTGCGGGTTATCTCAATTACAATTTTGTGATTGAAACACCGAATTGGTTCAAAGTCGGTTACGATTTGGCAATGGTTGAAAAAGTTCCGTCGCTTGAGCTTCTGAAAACAGCGATTATCAAAAAGGCTGTGCCGTCGGATTGGCAAACGGAAAACGATTTGATTTTGAAATTAGACGAAATAAAACATTTGAATCTAAGGAGAAACCAACCGATTTTCGTTCCGGAAAAAGTTGATATATTTAACGATAGAAATCGTGTTGCTCAACGCATTCAAGGACAATTAAATAGTCCGCAGCAAAATCCGGAGCAAGTTTTCATATCGCAAAATCTGATTTCAATGCTTCGCGGACGTTTGGGAAATGACGAAAATAATCTTTGGCAATTTAACTTAGGAGTTTCTTTTGTCGAATTTCAAGAAGTTTTTCGCAACTCGAAAACGCGGCGCGAATCTTTTGAAATTCTCCGGCGTTTCGTGCAGAATGCGCCGTCTGACATACAACCCGATTATTTAGAACAATTAGAAAATCTAACGAATTTGGAGGGACAGAAAATTTCCGACAAAGACAGAATAGAAATCGGAAAAACAATCGCAAATCTGCAAAAAATTAAATAAAAGTCTTTACCTTTAACGAGGTAAATTCTAAAATTACACATCTTAACTTTTACAAAATTTGGAGGTAACTATGAAAAAACAAATTCTCTTGGTCGTTTCAATTCTTTTACTCGGTTTTTCAATCGCTTCGGCGCAAACAATACCGAAAACAATTTCCGGCGGCGTAGTCAACGGCAAAGCACGCAACTTACCGACTCCTGAATATCCGGCGGCGGCAAAAGCGGTCAGGGCAAGCGGCACGGTCAATGTGCAGGTTACGATTGACGAAGACGGCAATGTGTCTTCGGCAAACGCGGTTTCGGGACATCCTTTGCTGCGGTCAGCCGCTGTAGATGCCGCCTTTCAAGCCAAATTTGCACCGACACAGCTTTCGGGACAAGCGGTAAAAGTTACCGGCGTAATCGTCTATAATTTTTCTCCTTCTCAAACTTTCATTATCGCCGATGCTCCGCCAAATCAAGGTTCTGTAAGAACGATGTCTGACAGCGCGATGACCGAGCAGTCGCAGTTAAATAGTTCCGTGAAAACAATTTCCGGCGGCGTAATAAACGGTAAAGCAAGAAACTTAGTAGTTCCGGCTTATCCGGCGGCGGCAAAGGCAGTCGGCGCAAGCGGCGCAGTCAATGTGCAGGTTACGATTGACGAAGACGGCAATGTGTCTTCGGCAAACGCGGTTTCGGGACATCCGCTGCTTCGCACGGCGGCAGAGCAAGCGGCGTGGGCATCGAAATTTTCGCCGACTTTATTGCAAGGTCAACCTGTCAGAGTTACCGGCATAATTGTTTATAATTTCACTACCGGAGATTCGGTGATGAATAAATCCAGTTGGTTTAAAACCGGATTTGATTTGGCAAATATTCAATACAATTCGTCGCAGATAAATTTGAATGTGAGTTCTGTCGGTAAAGTTTTTCCAGCCGATTGGACAGCGGAAAATCAGCAGCTTCAGAGATTGGAAGAAATAAAACGCTCTGAAACATCAAACGCTTCTCAATTGGTTGTTATAACCGGCAAAAATGTAGAAAAAAGACCGGACGGAACAACAGTTGAAACGATAACTACGGAAAAACCCGTTAAATTCGGCAGTTCGGCAAGTCCAGAATTAATTGCTGCTACTCGATCTTTGATTGCTTCTCTGCAAAGTCGTTTGGGAAGCGACGCATTAAACTATTGGCAATTTAATACAGGTTTGCGGTTAAGCGAAGCGTTGGCGAAATCTGAAAATGCAAATGAAAAACAGAGTGCATCAATTGCGCTTCGTCAGCAAATTCAATCCGCACCAAACGGTGTTTCACCTGAATATCTTGCCGATTTACAAATACTTATGGAATTTGTAGAAAAGCAAAATCCAACGATGGAAGATAGAGTAAAAGTTTCCCAAGTTCTGCGGAAACTATTTTAATAGCCAATGAACAATTGGAAAGACTTAGCTCATAAATCGAGTATAAAAGAACGTATATTGGCAGCAATTGGAATTTTAACGGCGGTGATTGGAGCATTTATTATTACTTGTTTTAATCCGACAACCGCCGGATTTTTCCCCGTCTGTCCGCTTCACGCGGCAACCGGATTAAACTGTCCGGGCTGCGGAATGACACGCGGTTTCCACGCGGTTTTTCACGGCGACTTCTTAGGTGCGCTTCATTTTAACGCACTTTTGCCGGTCTTTTTGTTTGTCGGGATTTATTTGTTTATTTCGCTCGCTTTGATCGTCGTCAGAGGACGCGGTTTATCTCTTAATATCTTTAAGCCTTATTTATTGTGGGGATTTTTGATCGTTCTGATAGTTTTCGGTGTTATTAGAAATCTTCCGTTTTATCCGTTCTCGTTTTTGGTTTTATGAAAAAACTAACTTCATTTTTCTTTGTTGGTTCGATTTGGATAATTCTGCTCGTTCAATTTTCGTCGGCTAAAGATGCTACTGAGAACTTGCTTGAAAAAGTCGAGGTGAAATTTTCTCTGTTCTCTGATCCGACACCTGAAAGTGTCGGTTTTGATTACCGCAAAAGTTATTGGAAAGTGGAGTATCAATTGTATTTGACTGATTCCTTGACTCTGGAGAAAATCGGAAGATGCGAACGCAACGATAATTATAAACTTGATTGTATTTTGAACCCGCCGCAAAAGGTAGATGAAGAGATTAAGAAGAGTTCAATTCGTATTGCTAAAGGTAAATTTAAGAAAAAACCGCTTTCATCCGAATCAAATCGTGAGGTAACAATTCCAATAAAACTTTCTGCGGAAGTAGTTGACATTTTTAACAAAGCCCGAACTTACGACAATAATCCTACTTTCGTTTTATTCGTTAAAGGAAAGACTTTTACCAAAGTTGTGTATGAAGCTAAGTTTGGAAACGAATATTCAAACAGCTATAGGTTCAAGAATAATTATTCGACAAGCATTGTTCGTCCGTTGAAATTTTATAACAAGGATAAAACTTTTCGTGATTATTGGAATGTAAAAACTTTCGGATTGTCGCATACTATTTCCAGAGCGGAAGACTGCACGATTAGAGTTTACCCATCTAACTTTTGAATCGAAGTTAAACAGTTGGCGCAACTTTTGCAGAAATTAAAGAAAAATCGATTAGGTAATCTGAACGAGTTGTTTTTCCGCGCCCAGAGGTTTCGCGTCTTTGCCTTCTTTTCGCAAGATTTCGACTTCTTTAACAAATTCTTCGACAATATTTTCGCCGCCGACTTTTCGCATCGGAACGCCGTCTTTGAAGATCATTCCGACATTTCTGCCGAAGGTAATTCCAAGCTGTGAATCGTGCGCTTCGCCGGGTCCGTTGACGGCGCAGCCCATAATCGAAAGGTGAAGCGGTTCTTCGACGTGCGCTAATCTGCGTTCAACTTCCGTCACGATTTCGACAAAATTATCAATGTCCAAGCGTCCGCACGTCGGACACGCGACCACCGTTACGCCGCGTTTTCTCAGTTCCAGAGATTTCAAAATTTCCCAACCGACGCGCACTTCTTCGTGCGGTTCAGCCGCCAAAGACACGCGGATCGTATCGCCGATTCCGTCAAACAGCAAAATTCCCAAACCCATCGCCGATTTTATCGTGCCGCCGAACGGCGTTCCGGCTTCGGTTACGCCCAAATGTAAAGGATAATTTACTTTTTCCGACATCAAACGATACGCCGCAACCGTGCGCTGAACGTCGGAGGCTTTCAGTGAGATGATAATATCGGAAAAGCCTAAATCTTCTAAAATTCTGACGTGGCGCATTCCCGATTCAACCATCGCTTCCGGTGTTGCCGTGCCGTATTTTTTTAAAAGGTCTTTTTCGAGCGAACCGCCGTTGACACCGATTCTGATTGGAATGCCTTGTGCTTCGGTTGCTCTGACGACTTCTCTAACTCTGTCAATTGAACCGATATTTCCCGGATTGATTCGCAGTTTATCAATTCCGGCTTCGAGCGCGATAAGTGCGAGTTTGTAGTGAAAATGAATATCGGCGACGATTGGAATTTTGACGCGCGGGCGGATTTTTTTCAAAGCGTGTGCCGCATCATCGTCGGGAACGGCAATCCGAACAATTTCGCATCCGGCTTCGACCATTTCGTCAATTTGTTTGACTGTTCCATCAACATCCGTCGTGTCGGTTTTCGTCATTGATTGGACGGCAACCGGCGCACCGCCGCCGACTTGCACGTTTCCGACCATTACCGCTTTTGTTTCTTTTCTCATTTCAAATTAACTTTTATAATTATATCGAATGTGATTTTAGCCACAAATTACACAAATTATTTTTTAAAATTATTTGTGTAATTTGTGTAATTCGTGGCTAAATTCTTATCCGCCAATGATACGCGAAATATCGAAGAAAATAACCGCTACCATCAATATTAAGATCATCGCCAACCCGACGAGTTGAATTTTTTCTTTGATCGCCATCGAAAGCGTCAAGCCGAACAGGGCGAGAAAACCTTCGATTGCCAGAACCGCGATTTGTCCGCCGTCGAGCATCGGAATCGGCAGTAAATTAAATACGCCGAGATTCAAACTGATTAACGCCAAAATTGAAATCAAGCCGACAAATCCTTGTTCGTGAACGACCTGCGAAATTATCTGAACAATTCCGATTGGTCCTGCAACGCCCGCATCTTTGACCGAGCGTTCACCTGCAAAAAGCTGTCCGAAAACTTTGCCCGTTAAACGAATAATTTCCAGATTCGTATTGACCGCGAACGCGGCGGCTTGCGACACGGAAGCCGGTTCTCTGTCCAAACTCTGACTACTAACTTGTGAGCCGATTACGGCTTTTCCGTCTTCGCTGATTTTGGGCTGCAAAGTAATTTCCTGCGGCTGATTGTTGCGAATAACAACCATTTTAATCGGATTTTCCTTATATTTTTGAATCAGACCGATAAAACTATCATAGCTGACCGTTTCGCCGTTGAGCGAAATAACTTTGTCGCCTCTCTGAATTCCGGCTTGTGCGGCTACCGAATCCGGTAGCGGACTGAGAATGGCAGGCTGAGCGGGCGCAAAATCTAACGAACCGACGGAATTGCCTTTGACATCTTCTTTCGTCGGTTTGATTGTCAGATTCGTGCGCTGTCCGTTGCGTTCGACTGTCAGCGGAACTTGCATATCGGGCGCAATCATCGAATCGTGATCAATGCGTTCCCAACTCGGATTTTCCACGCCGTCAAATGCGACGATTCTATCGCCGACTTGAATGCCGGCTTGTTCCGCCGCGCCGCCCGCTTTGACGGAAGCGACAACCGGCGAAGGAGTTGCCGGAACACCGTAAATCAAACCGGCGGCAAACGGAATCGCCAACGCCAGCATAATATTCATAAACGGTCCGCCGATCATCACGAGAAATTTCTGCCAGCGCGGACGCAGTTCGTAAAGCTCGGAATCGGGAACAACTTCTTCCTGCGCGTCCTTGCCTTCGAGCGGTCCGGTGGCTTCATCGCCGTAAAGTTTGACATAAGCACCAAGTGGAATCGCGCTGATGCGGTAATCGGTGTGTCCGTATTTGAAACCCCAAATTCGCGGACCCAAACCGAAAAACGAATAAGCGTCAACGCGCATTCCCAAAAGTTTGGCAACCGC
>JBBPXX010000088.1:0-32397 GCA_038200505.1 Pyrinomonadales bacterium
GGAAAATCCAGCTTAAAGCTGCCGTTTTCCCGTATTCTGTTGATTAAACCTTGTGCTTCCAACGCTTCGATGTGTTTGGCAACGCCGCTTTTTGAAGCGACACCGAGCGAACGCGCGATTTGTTGATACGAAGGTTCGTAGCCGTGTCTTTCGATAAAGCGCGTGATGAAATCCAGTACATCTTTTTGTCTTTTCGTGCGCGGCTGCATCGTTCGATTGTATGGAAATGAGTTCCAGATTCCAAATTCCAAATTTCAAAATGCAGAAGCCCGCACGAAGTAAGGGCGCAGATGACACACTTATTTCGTGCTTGTTTCTGCATTATTGCGATTTGGAAGCCGGAATTTGAAATTTGGAATCTGAAATCTGTTATAATGTAACTATTATTTAGGAGGATTTTAGATTTATTAGTAATATCTACGGCTTTACACAAGGCTTAAAACACAATCAGTTAAAGCGCATCGAACGACTTTCGACGCGGCGTGTCGCTCCCGAAGCAATTGTTTCACCTGAATTGGCGCGGCAATTGACCGAAATCTCATTTGAAACAGGCAGACAAATCGGTGTTCTTCTCAATCGCAAAGGACAAGTCGAATATGTGATGGTCGGCACAGCGAAACGGATCGAAATGCCGGATTTCGGACGCGCCCGCGTGTCGGCTGACCGTTTTCGCGGTCTGCGCTGCGTTCATACGCAATTATTAAAAGAAAAATTGACGCAGGACGATTTGACCGACCTCGCGCTTTTGCGGCTCGATTTGATGTCGGTCGTGCAGGTTGACGAAGAAACGGGTTTGCCGAACAACGTCTATTCGGCGCATCTTTTGCCGACGACTGCCGATGAACTCGTTTTCGAAAGCGAAGCCGTTCCATACGAATTTTTAGAGCCGAATATTCCGTCGCAACTCGATACGAATTTTATTCAGTTGATAAATTCGCTCGAAAACGAGATGGCGCGAAATCGTTTGACGGCGCGAAACCGGCAGACGAATCGTGATCGTGTTATTTTAGTTGGCGCGACGACGAAATATCTGTCCGAAGCCGAAGAATCAATGGCGGAACTCGAGGAACTCGCACTTTCGGCTGATGTCGTGGTTTTGGACAAAATTATTCAACGGCGCAATAGAATTGATCCGAAAACGGTTTTGGGGCGCGGAAAACTCGAAGAACTTCTAATTCGTGCGATGCGTTTGGGCGCGGATTTGATTGTGTTCGACGCGGAATTATCGCCCGCGCAAGTGCGTTCTTTATCGGAAGCGACGGAATTAAAAGTGATTGACCGTCCGCAATTGATTCTTGATATTTTCGCGCAACGCGCACAATCTCGTGAAGGAAAGCTGCAAGTCGAACTCGCGCAGTTAAAATATCTGCTTCCGCGTCTGGCGCAAGGTCAAAATGTCGCGCTTTCGCGTTTGGCAGGCGGAATCGGCGGACGCGGTCCGGGTGAATCGAAACTCGAAACAGACCGTCGGCGGGCGCGTGATAAAATTTCAAATCTCGAAAAGCAAGTCAATAATTTGAGCCGTCAAAGACAGGAACGCCGCAAAAATCGTCTGAGCCGCAACGTGCCGATAATTTCGCTGGTCGGTTATACAAATGCCGGTAAATCAACTTTGCTCAACACTTTAACGGACAGCAAAGTTTATGCGGAAAAGAAGATGTTTGCGACGTTAGACCCGACTTCGCGCCGTCTGCGTCTGCCGATTGAACAGGAAATTATTATCAATGACACGGTCGGATTTATCCGTGATTTGCCTGAAACTTTGGTTGCCGCGTTTCGCGCCACACTCGAAGAAATCAGCGACAGCGATTTGCTCGTTCACGTCGTTGACGCTTCAAACGAACAGGCGTTACAGAAAATCGAATCGGTTGACAAAATTCTGCTCGAACTCGAACTCAATAATATTCCGCGTTTAATTGTCTTGAACAAAGCGGATTTGGTGGACGAAGTTTCATTACAGGCTTTGGAACGCACTATTTTATTTGACAAAGACCGCGAAAGTGTGGCAATTTCAGCTATCCGCCCAAAAAGTTTATCGCCGTTATTAGAAAAAATCGGCGAAATGGTTAAAGTCCAAAATCTAATGTCCCATGTCCAAAGCCAACCAGTTTAACTTTGGACATTAGACTTTGGACATTGGACTAAAATAAAATGAGCAAGCGCATACAAGATTTAGCAACACCTTTTACAAAATTTCGCAAAACGGTTTCAGACTATGTTTCGCGTCCTTTTGGAAAATTATCCGACGGTCAAAAATTCTGGCTCGGATTTGTCTTGCTGTGTCTTCTGACAACTTTTTTAATCAACAATCCTTTCTGGCGTTCAGCTACCGAGCAGTATAAGGAAGGAGATGTTGCCCGTCAGAGCATTATTTCGCCCGCCGACATTACTGTTACCGACACCGAAGCGACTGACAAAATCAAACAATCCGCAGTAGAAAGCGTTTATCCGATTTTTACTTTTGAATCGAACCGCGCCGACGAAGCCGTTCAGAATTTTCGTTCGGCGTGGGAGAGTTTGACACGAAAAACCGATAATGCAAATGCAAATTCTAAAGCCAACACAAATAATAAACCCGATGTGCAATGGACGGGAGCAGGCGGCGCGGAACTCGGACGCATATTTTCGGCGCGGCGTTTTACCAATAACGAACTCGATTCAATCACCAGAGTTTTGCGGGAAAATGCCGAAGGCACGATTTACGGTGATCAGGATCGGCAATATTTCAGCGATGAAATAACGCTTAACGACCGCCAGAAACCGAATCAGCAATCGGCGGTTAAATTTCCCGAAAGCAGTATGACGGCACTTTCGACGGCGCGAAATAACTTATTAGAAGGATTGAAACAAATCCGCAGCCTTTCCGAAAAAGAAGTCGAAGCGTTTGATGCGGCAATTGCTCCGTTGATTCAGCCGAGCGTCGTTTATGACAGCGTGGCAACCAATAATTCCAGAGAAGCCGTGGCGAAAAACATTCAGCCGATAACGATTTCACTCAAGCGTTCACAGAAAATTGTCGGCGAAGGCGATATGATAACCGACAAAACGCTCGCGCAAATTGCCGCCATTCGGGATTACAGCACCTCGACGCGGCAGGTCAATCGCTTTTTCGGGTTGCTGGCATTGATTTCCGCGCTTTTTTGGGTGGCTTGGAAATATATTCAGCATCGCGGAACTGTTTCGCGCATTGTGCTTTCCGAAGAAAAAACATTCGCGCTGTTCGGTTTCATCGTTTTGGTTCAGACGGCTTTGATGGCTGTGTTTTTCAGATTGGCTGAATTCACTGCCGCGCAAAATATCAAAGCACCGCTTAACGATCCGACGATTTGGTCATTTGCGATTCCGTTCGCATTCGGCAGTCTTATGATGACATTGCTTGCTGATCGCCGGACGGCACTGTTTACCGGACTTTTTCTCGCGCTGCTGGCAGGTTTGCTTGCGCCGAAAGGTTTGGAATTTGCGATTTTCGCAGTGATCGTTTCAGCGGTTGCGGTTTATGGAATCGGACGTTATCGTTCGCGCCAATCGGTTACGATCGCGGGCGTTTTAGTCGGTTTGGCAAGTGTCGCGGCGGCAATCGCTATAATTGCTTACACGCAGCAGCCGTTTATTTTCAATACAATAATGCTCGCCGTCGGCTGCGGTTTGGCAAGCGGTTTGATAACCGCGGCGATAACGGCGATGTTCCTGCCGTTGTGTGAAACATTTTTCGGCATTATGACCGATGTTAAACTGCTCGAACTGTCAAACGCCGATTTGCCCGCGCTCGGACAACTCGCGCTTCGTGCGCCGGGAACAAATCAGCATTCGCACGCCGTCGGACAACTTGCCGAAGATGCCTGCCGCGTCGTCGGCGCAAACGGTTTGCTGTCGCGCATCGGCGCACTTTATCACGACATCGGAAAAACCGCCGCGCCCGAACATTTCGTTGAAAATCAAACGGGCAGAAATCCGCACGACCGCTTAAAACCGACGCAGAGCGCGAAAATCATTATCAGCCATGTAACTTACGGCACAAAATTGGCAAAGGAAATGGGTTTGCCGCAACGAATCATAGATTTTATTCCGCAGCATCACGGCACGCGCACACTTCATTACTTCTTGAAAAAAGCGCAAGCCGAAGCGCATCCCGACGAAGAAATTTCCGAAAACGATTTTCGATATCCGGGACCGAAACCGCAGTTTAAGGAATCGGCAATTATGATGATCGCCGACAGTTGCGAAGCGGCGGCGCGTTCATTGAGCGAACCGACACCGGAAAATATCCGCTTCATCGTCACGAAAATCGTTGATGCGATTGTCGCCGACGACCAGTTGGACGAATGTGATTTGACCTTGCGAGAACTGACGCAGATTCGTGAATCAATGATTAAATCGCTTGTCGCAATTTATCATTCAAGAGTTGATTATCCGGGTTATACGCCGCCGAGTTCGATTCAAAAACTGATTATGACCGACGACGAAGACGTTTCCGAAAAACGCGGTGTCCGCTATGCAAATCCCGCCGACATTCCGATCAGCAAAGGCGGAGAAGTCGAAGACGAAGCGATTGACCGTTCGCACCAGCCGAACGTCGTCGAAGCCAAATCGGTGAATTGAAAATAAAAAAAAGCCTGTCTTATCGAAGACAGGCTAACTAACACTGATTTAATATAAATAAGGAAAGTTAAGATTACCTGTTTGAATACACGCACCTGAAACTAAAAAGTTCCAAAAATTAAAAATAACTGAAATTTCTGGAAAGAAAGTGGGAATAAACCTTTCTATAAATAACGGAAGGAAAAAGGTGGTCAAGAGCAGTGGCAGGCATATCGGCTTTCCCGATCTCATCCGTTGGTCTATTCAGATTCTCCGAAAATATGAATTTTTAGCCATATTTGTTGTAGCAAATGCGGCTTTTTTTTATTGTGAAAAGGTGAAAAGGTTTAAAAGGTCAAAAACAATTCATAACCGTAAAAACTTTTTCACCTTTAAACCTTTTCACTTTTAAACTTTTCTGTGGCAATTTAAAGGTTATGCAAAAAGTTCTAACTGCCGAAGAGATGCGCGAAGTTGACCGATTGACAACGGAAAAATACGGCATTCCGTCAATTCTTTTAATGGAAAACGCCGCCCACGCTACGGCGCGTGTTATCGCAGAAAAACTCGGCGGAAGCGTGGCGGGAAAATCATTTCTCATTCTTTGCGGCAAAGGCAACAACGGCGGCGACGGTGCGGCTTTGGCAAGGATTTTATGGACACAAGGCGCAGATGTTGATGTTTATCTGTTTGGAAAAATTGAAGAAACGAAAGGCGATGCGCGGATAAATTTTAAAATACTTAAGAAAGCAAATTTCGATGAAACTTCAAAGATGGGAAAATGGAAAGACAATGGTTGGGATAAATCATTTTTGTTTTTTCACGAAGAGGAAAACCCTGAATGGTGGAGAAAAAGAATAACACCTATTTTCAGAGCAGACGTAGTAATTGATGCGATTTTCGGAACAGGACTAAACAGACCAATTGAGAAATCTTTTCTTAAAATCATTGACAGTCATTGGTTTGAAGAAAAAGAATTTCGAGATGTTAATTTCTTAACTGTAGCTATTGATATTCCATCAGGACTTGATTCAAATTCACTGCACCAAATTGGTGAAAATACATTAGTTGATTTAACTGTAACTTTCACCGCACCGAAACCCGCAAATGTTCTTCCGCCCGCATCGAATTTTAACGGCGAACTTGTTGTTGCAAATATCGGTTCACCGCAGGAATTGATTGATAATTCACCGTCAAAATTATTTTTAGCCGAGAAACAAGACGCACAAAATTGGCTCGAACGAACGAAATTTACCAGCGATTCTTACAAAAACAAACGCGGACACGCGCTTTTGATTGTCGGTTCAAGTGAATATACGGGCGCGGCGGTTTTGGCGGGAAATGCGGCGATGCTTTCGGGCGTTGGTTTGACGACGATTGCGACGAGCGAATCGGCGCAAGATGCAATCGCGGCGAAGGTTTTGGATGAGGTTATCACGCGCAGTTTGCCCGAAACGAAAGGCGGCGCGATTTCTGAAAAGGCTTTTGAAACGATTGAAAATTTGATCGAAAAAATTGATGTTGTCGGCATCGGCTGCGGTTTGACTTCAAATGAAAAAGCGACGAAAGATTTTGTCCGCGAAGTTATTATAAAAAGAAAAACGCCCGTCGTCATTGATGCCGACGCGCTTAATGCGCTTTCGCCGTTTGATTTGCAAGGCTCTGATGAGTTGCCGTTAATTTTAACGCCGCACGAAGGCGAATTCTTACACTTGCTTGGAACGGAAAATAAAGATGCAATAAAAGACCGTGTGAAATCCGTCCGCGATTTTGCTGGAAAACATAAAGTAATTTTGGTTTTGAAAGGTGAAAGAGTTTTAATCGGTGCGCCCGATGGTCGCGTCGTGATAAATCCGACGGGAAATTCGGGTTTGGGAAAAGCCGGCAACGGCGATACTTTAACCGGAATTATTACGGGTTTTGTCGCGCAAGCGGTGCAGATGAAAGTTGATATTTTTGAAACCGTCATTGCCGCAGTTTATATTTCGAGTTTGGCGGGCGACATCGCGGCTGAGAAATTCGGCAAACGCTCGATGCTTGCCTCCGACGTGCGCGAACGTTTGGGCGAAGCAATGCGGCAAGTCGAGTCCAAAGTCTAAAGTCCAATGTCTAAAGTTTAAGTCAAACTGATTTTGGACATTGGACTATAGAATTTGGACTCTTTAAAAAGAGCAAGCGATTTGAGCGGCGATTTTGGCGTTGTTTTCGAGCAGCGCAATGTTTGCGGCAAGCGTTTTTCCATCGCTTTTTTCCGACATTTGCGCGAGCAGAAACGGTGTTATTTCCTTTCCGCGAACTTCTTTTTCATCGGCAAGTTCAAGTGCTTCATCAAGAATTTTCTTCAATTCTTTTGTATCTATTTCAAATTCTTTTGGAATCGGAACGGTCAAAAGAATTGCTTCCGGCAAATTTAATTCATCACGCGCACAAGCAATTTGCACGACTTCCGCCTCTGTTTCGACTCTTTCATCAACAAACAAACCGCTTTTTCTTGAATAAAACGCGGGCATTTCATCACATCCGAAACCGAGAACGCAAATGCCGTTGGTTTCGAGCCATTCTCTCGTCGCCGGTAAATCCAAAACGATTTTCGCGCCTGAACAAACGACGATAATCGGCGTGTTGGCAAGTTCCGGCAAATCCGCCGAAACGTCGTGCGAAAATCCGCGATGAACGCCGCCGATTCCGCCCGTTGCAAAAACTTTTATTCCGGCTTTGTGTGCGATAAAACTCGTTGTCGCAACTGTTGTCGCACAATTTAATTTCTTGCCGACGGCAATCGGTAAATCACGGCGCGAAATTTTACGGATGTTTTTATCGTTGGCAAGTCGTTCTATTTGGTTTTCATTCAACCCGACGCAAAATTCACCGTCGAAAACAGCAATCGTCGCCGGAATCGCACCGTTTTCACGAACGATGTTTTCTAATTTTCGGGCGGTTTCAAGATTGTGCGGAAACGGCAAACCGTGAGCAATAACCGTTGATTCGAGCGCAACAATCGGACGTTTTGAGTCCAGCGCGTCGGCAACTTCTTTATTAAATTTCATCTGGTAAGTCGTGAATCGTAAATTGTAAATCGTGAATCGTGAATCGTAGTTCTTATCTATTTACGATTTACGATTCACGATTCACGACTTATCTATTTGATCATTTTGCCGATGCGGTTAAGGCGCGGATTCGTAATACAGCCGAGCATACTGCCGTCGGACGCGCTTCTGTCGCAAGACCAATAGACGAACATTGCGCGTCCAATGACCAAATCCCGATTGACGACTCCCCAAAAACGGCTGTCCAAACTTTGATCGCGGCTGTCGCCCATTACAAAATAACTGTCTGCCGGAATAGTATAAGGTTTTCCTTCAGAAGCAAAAGGATAATCTCTTTCGCCGCCGCCGTTAAAAGTTCTTTCCGAGTAATAAACCTCGTATTTTTCCTCAGGCTGATTCGGTTCAAATTCTTTTGTTTTCAGAGCCGCATCTTTTGAATATTCTCCGATAATTCGATGTTCGGGCAAAAGCTGTCCGTTGATAAATACCTGATTATTGCGAAACTCGATTTTCTCCCCGGGCAAACCGACAACCCGTTTTACGAAATTGATTTGATAAGGCTGACCGCCTTCGTCGGGAACTTTGGTTTTATTGTCAGGAAAACCCGGATATTTGAAAACAATAATGTCGCCGCGCTGAATGTCGCGCTGCGGCAAAAACGGCAAGGGATTGCCGCCGGGCGCAAAAATGAATTTATTGACGAGCAGATAATCGCCGATTAAAATCGTGTTTTGCATCGAACCTGTCGGAACGGTAACGGCTTGCAGAATAAACGTCATTCCGAAGATCGCCATTACCAAAGTTACGACAAACGATTCAAAATATTCGCGGAAAACGCTTTTCGGCGGTCCGAGCGGTTTGTTTTCGGAGGTTTGATTTGCTTCTTTTTCGTTGTTGCTCATATTTTCAAAAGGCTTGAATTACGGAAATATCCACTTCACACTACTTCAGATTCCAGATTTGGTTCTTAACTTTTAACCGCGCCCTTATTTTGTGCGGGCTTCTGCTTTTTTACGTTTTTTACTTTGTCTTTGTTTATCTTTTTCAAAGCTAAACTCGCCGCCTGCATTTCGGCTTGTTTTATCGAACTTCCCTTACCTTTAACTTTTCCGTTTTCCCAAACGGCTTCAACCACGAAATTTCTTTCGTGCGCCGGACCCTCGGTTTTTATAACCATATAAGACGGAGCTGTCAGCTTTTCAGCCTGAAGCGTTTCCTGAAGCAATGTTTTGTAATCAATCGAAGTTTTCGGAGTCGCTTCGCGGAGTTCGTCGGCGAAAATGCGGCTGACAAAAGCCCGTGCCGAAATGTAGCCGCTGTCATAAAAAATTGCGGCGATAATCGCTTCCAATGTATCGGAAAGAAGTGCTTGTTTGCGTCTGCCGCCGGTTTTTTCTTCGCCGCGCCCGACTCGCATAAATCTGCCGACATCGAGATTTTCGGAAATTTTCGCCAATGTTCCCATACTGACAAGGCGATGCTTCATCAACGTCAAATCGCCTTCACTGGATTTTGGATGCCGAATATACAATTGTTCGGCAATCGCCAACCCAAGCACGGAATCGCCGACAAATTCGAGAGCTTCATTTTGCAGACTGCGGATCTTTTCTTCATCGCTGTCAAGCACTTTTTCGTAAGCCCAAGAACGATGCGTAACGGCACGTTCAAGCAACGCGAGATTTTGAAATTTGTATCCGAGCAGTTGTTCAAAGATTGCTAGATTTTCAGCCATAGATTGCTTATTTTAAGAACTTCGGCTCAAAAAATAAAGCCGGACGCAGGATATTTTGCGTCCGACTAAATGATTTTTCAGTTTCCGTTAAAAATTTAGTGCGATCCTTTAGTTCTTCGGCGCAGGTTTTTTAACCGGGGGTTTGGTTTTTGAAGTTTCACTGGTTTTGGTAACGGTAACTTTTGTCGTTGAAACTTTATCGGTCGAACTCATCGGCGTTGTCGGCGGTTTTTTGGTGTCCGTCGTAGCTGCCGGTTTAGCCGGTGTTGTTGCCGGTTTGGTCATTGTCGTTGCCGGTTTTTTTGTATCCGTCGTAGTTGCCGGCTTAGTTGAACCCGGAGTCGTCGTCATTGGCGATGTTGCGCCGGAAGTTGTTGCGGTTGTTGCATCTTCTCCAACTACCGGCTCGACTTTTGTGGTCGGATTAGGCATCGGCTTGCTTGTCAAAGTTGCCACATAAGCATCAACTCCATCTTCTTTACCTTCAAAACGGAGTTTGTAAATTTCCTTCACCGTAGCATAAAGTCCATCTTTGTATGTTTTATCTTTCGCGTCGGCGACCTTATACGCTCTGGCATAAGCATCAATCGCGCGGTCGGCATAACCTTTTTCCAACGCAAAAAGTGCTTTTGTTTCGTCGGTTTCCTTTCCTGCGACTTCAATTTTGTCAACGATTTCTTTGCCGAGCCGAACTACTTCATCGCGGTAGTAAGAACCGATGGTTTGATAAAGAGAAGCAATATTTTTCGTGGCTGAATTAGCTGTGGACGCTTTATATAAATATTCGAGTCCTTCTTCCTTTTTACTTAAACGATAAAAATCAACGTAACCGATAATATAATTCATCCAACCGAGAGCGTTTGATTTTGCTTTTTCAGATGTGTCAAATTCTCCATATTTATATGAATATGTTCCAACGCCGTAAGCCTCTGTTGTTGATTTTGTGCCTGATTCAATTTTCTGAATTGCACTTCTTGCGTAATTGATTGCTTCATTATTATATGTATCAACAGGCGGTTTTGCGGCGGATTGATCGTAACCGGCAGTTGCCAATACAATCATAACGTCAACAAAATTAGGGTCTTTAGCAAGAATTTCTTTTCCTATGGAATAAATATCGGCAGTATTTTTGGAATTTAAAGCCGTGTCAAAACGCTTGTAAAGTGCGGTCGTTTCACCTGCTTTTTTCTCATCAGCAATCTTTTTTTCCATTGGCGGAATGTTTGAGTTGAGATAAGCAACAATGTCTTTACTATCTTCACAATTTGCGTATTTTTGAACATATTCTTTGCCGGCTGCGATAGCTATTTCTCTTTTGGCAATTTCTTTGCTGGCATAATTATCCATAAATTTCGCATAAACGGCTTGCTTTGCTTCGATGTCCGCGCACGGGTCTTGAGCAAAAAGCGATGTAGCGGTAACGGCGGTTAAAGCCATTGTAAAAAGTCCAAGAACTAAAACTCTGTAAATGGTTTTCATTAAATTATATCCTCCAAGTTTTCTAAACCTTAAAAATTTTCTCGCAAACCTCGAAACCGGCAAATCCGTTCCGCCCTTTGCACAATTCAGATGTATCGTCAAAAAAAAGGGTTGCAGCATTTTTGCGGTGATGCAAACCGAATTTATGTTAAAAGACAAACAACAAAAATTCTGTTGAAATTACTTTGAAGCTAAATAATCACGCATCTAACACAATTGTGTCAAGCGAAAAAATTATTATATTTACAGGCTGTTAAAGCAAAAAAAATGTTCATAACAAAACCTTTTTACTATGAACATTTTTTTGAAAAATTCTTTCAATTTCTTTTACTGCCGATTTACGTCAATTGACGATTACTATTCGCGGACGCGATATTTCATTTATTGATTTTTTAACTACAATAACCACGGGTGGAAATGCTGTTGATGCTGATTTTTTGACTTCGACAATGACGGGCGGAAACAATGTTGAAGTTTTTTCGACATTTTTCACATCCGCTTTCGGAATTTCAATTTTATCCGCGCCGCCTTTTTTACCTTTTGCCGCTAAAGTGTCGTTTTCGTCGGAATCTTCATCTTCATCCATATCTATTAGAGCTGAAACTTTAGCGTTGACTTTTGACTGCGGCTTTAGTTCGAGCGGAATTTTTGCGAGATTATTGTTGTCTTTATTAGCTTCAATCCGTCCGCGCAACGCCGCGTAAACTTTTCCGGCAACCGCCGCCGCATATTTTCCGCGCTCACCTTCGCCGCGTGTGATGACGATGACGGCGAATTTCGGATTTTCAATCGGCGCAACCGAAGCGAAAAGTCCGACCCACGAATTGTTTGCGATGCACGAACCGGTTTTCCCGGCGACATCCATCGAAGAATCAACGCCGCGCCGCGCCGTTCCGTAAGTCGCCGCACCGACCATTCCGGGAATTACTTCCTTGACATTTTCCTGCGGAAGATTGAGTGTCCGCCGCATTTGACCGCGAAAATTCGCTCGTTCGATTTTTGTGCGCGGAACTTGCGGCACAATGACTTTGCCGCCGTTGGAAATCGCCGAAACAAGAACCGCAAGCTGCAACGGCGTAACTTCAAAATCGTCGCCGTGCGAATAAATTCTCGCGTTGTTATTACCAAACGGCAGTTTTCCGCTCGATTCGCCTTCGGCATTGATGCCCGTCGGCTGTCCGAGTCCGAGCATTTGCGCGTAGGAAATCATTTTGGTGTTTCCCAATCCCGCGCCGACGTTTTGAAAATAGCTGTTGTTTGAATAAGCAAGCGCGTCATCCAGATTCATCGGAAAACGGCGCGTTGAAATATTGCCGTCTTTGTCAATGACATTTTCATTGATTCCGGCAATTGCGGTAACGAGTTTAATGGTCGAACACGGTTTAAAACTTTTGCGAATCGCCCATTCTTGATTAACGATTGTCAAAACCTTTCCGGTTTGCGGTTCAAGCACGACAACCGTTCCGGCGCGATTTCCCAAAGCATTGACGGCGGCGCGGCGCACTTCCAAATCTTCGCCTTCGGCGTTGTCGTGCGTAATATTTTCGACGGTTTCAGTGCGAAGTCCGCGTTCAAAAGCGATTTTCCGCGCACGCGCTTCACGAATCACTTGTTCGCGGCGGCGTTGTTCTTCCAAAGCCGCTTGCCGACGCGCTTCCCGTGCGGCACGTTGTTTGGCTTCTTCTATTCTTGCCAGCCGTTTGGCTTCCGCTTCCTTTTGTAAATCGGCTTTACTTTTTGCTTTTTTCTTATTGGTTGAAGAAGGTTCTTTGTTTTCTTTTACCGCCGATTTCTTATCGTTGGTTTTATTTGCCGATTTTTTGTCATCAACTTTGTTTTTAGAAACAGTTCGGCTTGATTTATTATTTGATTTGGCGACGGGTTTCTTCCTTTGCGCCTGAACATTAACTGAAAGAAAAACAAATACAAATAAAAACGCGGCGGCAAACTTTAAAAGACACTTTTCGGCGGAAACTGACATCGTAAAAACCTCTGAATAATAAAATTTGGAGAGTTGAAATTAGAGAAAATCGAAATGCTTGCTGAATCAAAAAAATCGGATTGCTCAAAAACTTTGCTTCAAAAGCTAAATAAGAATATAACATTGACAGCGGAAAATCTCCAAGAAAAAATCCCGTAAAATTGAAAAACAAAAATGAGAGAGAATTTCTTTAACACATTTCGCGGCAGGCTTTTAATAATTTTGGCGTTTCTTCTGATCACGACGCTCGGCGTGCAGTATTATCTCAATCTCAAAACGCAGAGGGAAAACAACGAACTTCGCTCGATGCAGGAACAGGCATTGGTGGCGGGAACGGTTCTCGGTTTCGGCGGCATTTCTTCCAGCGAATATATGGTGGATTTGATAAAAAGCGGAAGTCAGCCGTTTTATGACGAAAAAACCGCGCAGCGTATCAAAGATGTCATAATCATTGATAACGAATGGCAAATTTGGGACATTCTAAATTCGCCGGATTATCTGCCGACGACTGAAAACGGCGAATCAAAATATCATAAGCTAAGCGAACTGACCGATTTACCGCCGCTTGTCGAAGACGAAAAAAAACTCGGCGCAGACATTAAAAAATTCCCGAACGCAAATCCCGACTTAAAAAATGAGGCTGACGGCGAAGCGCACGCGATTCCCGTTCAGACTTCTCGCGGACGCTGGTATGTGATGGTGATTCTTGAATCCGACAAAAAAGAAGCCGCTGCCAAAGCCGCCCGCCCGCTGGTTTATACGCTTCTCGTGCTTTTGCTTTCGACAATTATCACGATTTTTTTGGTCTGGCGTTTTACGCGCCCTATTGCCAATCTTTCAACTGCGGCGCGGCGCGTTGCCGAAGGCGACTTAAAAGTTCGCGTCGAAGGCGCGGAACGGAACGACGAAATCGGCAAATTGACCAGCCAGTTTAACGAAATGACCGCCGAACTCGAAAAAACGCGCCAACTCGAAGCCAAACTTCAGGAAACGGAAAAAAGCGCGGTCGTTGGACGGCTCGCTTCGGCAATCGCGCACGAAATCCGCAATCCGTTGAATTATATAAATTTAACACTTGATCATCTGCGTAAAAAATTCGCACCTGAAGACGCGGAAAAACACGCGACTTTTGAAAAATTGACCGCGCAATTAAAAACCGAAGTCGGAAGAATCAATCGGCAGGTTTCGGATTTTCTCGGTTATTCGCGCCCGACAAAACTGGATTTACAGCCGCTCGACATCAGAGAAGTCATCAAGGATTCGCGCCGCATCATCGAACCGCAAGCCGAAGAATTGAATATCAAAATCAATTTGGTCGAGCGCGAAAACGTCCCGAAAATTCTCGGCGACGCAACAGTTTTGCGCTCGGTGTTCAATAATTTACTGACCAACGCGATGCAGGCGATGGAAACGTCTGGCGGAAATATCAATATGACAATCTCGCCCGAAGAAAATTTTGTTAAAATCGAAGTCGCCGACAAAGGCATCGGAATTTCCGAAGAAAATTTATCGAAAATCTTCGAGCCGTATTTTTCCACCAAAGAAACGGGAACAGGTTTGGGGTTGGCAATTGTGCAGAAAATCGTCGAAGATCACAATGGAACAATCGAAGTTGCATCTAATGTGAACGAAGGAACAAAATTTACGGTAAAATTGCCAAAAGCGGAAATTTAGCCACGAATTACACGAATCATTTTTATTTCTTTTATTTGTGTAATTCGTGTAATTCGTGGCTAAAATCTTTCTGTGACAAAATAGAATTACGGACAGGTTCTTATATCAATGGTGCAACTGCCCGTGCAGGCACTATCTAACCATATTCCGCAACCTGATGTTGTTTCAGCGCACCCACCTTTTTTACAAACCATACAAGGTCCACACAACCAAACACAACCACAATCTTCTTCCGTAGGAGGACCTCCCGGATCTATCCAATCAGGACTGATCGTTATTCCCTTACTTCCAATGCTCATAAACATTTTATAAACCTCATCTTGAGAAAATAGCTTAAGTGCTTTTTCCCCGTGAAAATCTAATGCTTTTTTCGCATCAGTCCTGCTTTCGCTTTTATCATTTGGATTGCTGAAGGCATCGGGAACTGCCAGTAAAATCGCATCTAAAAGAAAATCTTGTTGGACTTTTGTTAATTTATAAGTCGCTAAATAATAAGCCATCTGAGCTTTTATGGTATTACTTTTATCGGTCGGAAAAGATTCCCGAAAACTTTTTCTCCTCTGAAGCATTGAGGGAAGTAGAACTACATCTAAATACTTTTGCAAAATTGGAACTTCTTCCTTCGCATTGCCAAGATTTGCAAAAATTTCAAATGCTTCGTTTTGCGAAAAGACGACAGCCAATTTATTCTCAAATTCCATTTTGTTTCTTTCAGTTCTAGCATTATTTTCGAGGTTGCTTTTATCATAAGTATCAGGTGAAACCATTAAAAGAGCTTCTGAAATTGCAGCTCTTTGTTCTTTGGTTAGCTCCGGGCGTTTAATAAATTGTAAGGCTAAGTGAAGTTTAAAAATTCCTGCTTTTTCTTTGTTTGAAACATCACTAAAAAACTTTTGTTTTTTCCCTGATGGCAAAGCGGACATTTCAATATACTTTTGCAGCAAAATAATTTCAGGATTAGATTTCTGCAATTGATTGTTTTCCGTCCAAACTTTATTTTGCGCCGAAATGTTAATTGTGAATAGGCTCAAAAGCCCTGCGATTAGAAGCGTATATAACGCTAAGTTGTTTTTTTTTCTCATTTAACTCACCTCCAGTAAGTTTAGATTTAATTCTCAAGATAAATAAAAAGATTTCGTGAATGCCTCAAACTTGAGAAGCGGGAATTTTGGAAGGACTTATGAACTTTCACAGAACTTATTTATAATATGGTTTATACTCTTATCTAACCGTAATAGCAAGAAAAAATTTACAATAAAAAACTTATGGCAAGAAAAAGCATATTAGTAGTGGACGATGAGAAATCTCAGCGCGAGATTTTGGAGATGATTTTGTCGGGCGAAGGTTACGACGTAACGACGGCGAGTTCGGGCGAAGCGGCGATGAAATTTGTCGCGGACAGACATTTTGATCTGGTTTTGACCGATTTTAAAATGACGGGAATGAGCGGTTTGGATTTGTTGAAGGAACTGACCGATTTTGATAAATCTATTATTGTCCTGCTTTTAACGGCGCACGGAACAGTTGATTCGGCAGTTGATGCGCTGCGGCTTGGAGCGTTTGATTATCTGCAAAAACCTTATGACGCGGAAAAATTGCTTGGTACGATTTCACGCGCTTTGAACAAATTGACGACTCTCGACGCGGAAATAATTTCCGAATCGCCGGAAATGGATAAGGTGAAAAAGCTGGTTTTGAAGGTCGCCAAATCGAATTCGACGGTGCTGATTCGCGGCGAATCGGGAACGGGAAAGGAATTGATCGCGCGGGCAATTCATAATAATTCACTGCGAACTGACGAAGTTTTTCAAGCCGTCAACTGCGCTGCGATTAACGAAAATCTATTGGAAAGCGAACTTTTCGGACACGAAAAAGGCTCGTTCACCGGCGCAGTCGGCGAAAAGAAAGGTCTTTTTGAAGTCGCCGACGGCGGAACGCTTTTTTTGGACGAAATCGGCGAACTCGATATCGCTTTGCAGGCGAAAATCCTCCGCGCTTTGCAGGAAAAACAAATCCGGCGCGTCGGCGGCACGAAGGAATTAAATGTTGACGTGCGCGTCGTCGCCGCGACCAACCGCGATTTGTTAAAAATGTCACAGGAAGGACGTTTCCGCGAAGATTTATATTATCGCCTGAATGTTTTGAGCATCGAAATTCCGCCGCTTCGTGAACGACGTTCGGATATTCCGGTTTTAATTGATTATTTCTTAAAAAAACATACGCGCGACACCAAGCGCGACATAAAAATCAACGCCGAAGCCAAACGTCTGCTGGAAAATTACAGTTATCCGGGCAACGTCCGCCAATTGGAATCGGCAATCGAACGCGCTACGCTTTTGTGCGAAAACGACACAATTACAATTGAAGATTTGCCGCCCGAAATGACACAGGAATCAAAACCCGTTTCCGCCGATGAACTTTTCAAACTGCCGCCCGAAGGCGTAAATTTTGAAGATGTCGAACGCAGTTTGATAATACAGGCGATGGAACGCACCGACAACAATATTACAAAATCAGCAAAAATGCTTGGTTTGACGTTTAGAACTTTGCAATACAGATTGGAGAAATTCGGAATTAAACGAGATGGAACGGAAGAAGAGGAAGAATCGTAATCAAAAAGGCGGTTAATTTTTGACGGAGAAAATGCGATGGAATGGTTTTCGACATTATCTTTGGCACTCGGTTCGGCGTGGACTTCCGGCATCAATCTTTATGCAACCGTAACTGTCTTAGGGTTATTGCAGAAATTCAATTTAACTCGTCTGCCCGGCGGTTTGGACGTTCTCGATAATTGGTGGATCATCGGAATTGCCGGATTTCTTTACGCAATCGAATTTTTCGCCGACAAAATTCCATACATTGACAGCGTTTGGGATGTCGTTCACACATTCATCCGCGTTCCGGCTGGCGCGTTGATGGCTTACGCGGCGACGAACCAAACCGATGCTTCGGTGATGACAATTGCGACTTTGCTCGGCGGCGGACTCGCGCTTTCTTCGCACGGCACAAAAGCGGCAGTTCGCGCGACGGCAAATCTTTCGCCCGAACCGGTTTCCAATTGGGTTTTATCAATCGTCGAAGACATCATCGCTTTTATCGGCACAATTTTGGCGGTTTTTGCGCCGATTTTAATTGCGATTGTTTTAATATTGTTCGGAATTTTCTTCATCTGGTTCGCGCCGAAAGTCGTTCGCGCATTTAAGCGAATTTTTAACGCGATTCGCGCAATTTTTGCGGGCGAAAGTTTTAAGGAAGTGGCGCGGAAAGCACCTTAGAAGCTGTTTTAAAACTATTTTTTTCGCCCACGAAAGACACGAAAAAGACTAAAAAAAGAAATAAGTCTTTAATTTTGGTCTAATTTTCGTGTCTTTCGTGGGCAAATCATTGTTTTTATCATTTGCTTTTTAAGTTTAAAGACAGAACCTTAGAAAATTATTTTATTCTCACAATTCGACCTTCAATTTTCGGCGCGATTAATTTATCCGGCGCATTTCTAACAGCATTTTCCAAAATTTCCGCGTCCTTTTGCGCTTGATTCAAATCCGTCAAGACCTTTCCGTTCTTAAACATCGCATAACCGTCGCCGCCGCTCAATGCCAAAAACGAAGTGGTCGCCAAAGTATAAATTTTATTATCATTTAGCGATTCGCCCGCAACTTTTGCTTCAACGATTCTCGAACCTGCCGGACGCGAAGTATCGAATTTGTAATTTAAACCCGAAACTTGCGGAAAGCGTCCCGGTTCGGCATCTTCCGCGCTTCTGGCAACGCCGTGTTCCAACGCTTCGCGCAAAGTCCGCCCAAGAATTTCGATTTTCACGACCGGATTATTAAACGGCAGCATCGAGAGAATATCGCGTTTCGTCAAAGTTCCCGGATTATAAGTCAAATCCGCGCGAATCGAACCGCCGTTGAGAAATCCGATGTCGGCGTTTGTCGCATTGCGAAAAGCGTCGGCGATAAAATTTGCAATATTCGTTTCCTGCGTCCGATTACTTTCCGAACGCGCATCAAGCACAACCGCCGTGCGTCCGATTGGTTCGGCTAATTTTTGAATCAGGTCTTTGTATTTATCAAAAACCGCCGCAAATTCCGGCGCGGCGGCGATTTTGTCGGTTACGGGAATTATTTCCCAATCAATGCTTTCCAGTTTTTTCGTCTGCCGATCAAAATTCAGATTAAACCTGCCGAGTTCACGCGCATCGGCGGTCATTTTGAAAATCGGCGTGCCGTTTGAAGACGACTGCAAAAGCGTGTGTTCGTGTCCGCCCAAAATCAAATCGAAATCAGCGCATTTGGCAAGTTTTTTGTCCTGCGCCATAAAAAGATGCGTCAAACCGACAATCGCATTTGCACCCGCTTTTCGCATTTCCGGCACATACTTTTTCGCTGTTTCGCAAAAATCCGCAACTTCCAAATTCGCGCCCATACTCGAAGTTTCCTTCGTTTCGGGCAAAAGCAAACCGATAATCCCGACTTTTACGCCGTCGAATTCGCGGATGACAAACGGCGGCGTGTCGGCGAAAATCTTTTTGGTTTCGGTATCGAAAACATTCGCGCCCAACCATTTGAATTTCGATTCCTTCATTCGCTCCAACAAAACCGGCGTTTTCAAATCGAATTCGTGATTGCCGAAAACCGCATAATCAATCCCGACGGCGTTCCAAGCGTCAATCATCTGTGCGCCTTTGTAAGTCAGCGTTTCAACCGATGGCGAAATCGTATCGCCGCCGAGCGTAAAAATCGTGTTCGGATTTTCGCGTTTGATTTGATTTTTTAAAGTGATTAACCGTGCCAAACCGCCGCGCGTTCCGCCGTCAACCGGCATAAACTGATAAACGTCGTTGACGTGCAGAAATGTTACCCGAACATCTTGCGCGAAGGCTGACTGATAAAAAAATGCCGTAAATAAAACTATAAAAATAGGTAAAAGTTTTTTAAGATTCATATTTAAAATGGAATAAACTCAATGCGATTAACAACTTCCGCAGACAAAAGAGTTTTAGCGACAATCTCCAAATCTTCAATACAGCGACCAACCGGACTGTTTAATTGATGCGAATAAATTACGCCTGAAAATTTGATGTTTTGAATTAGTCTGTGATGCGCTTCCGCCAAAAGATCATCGTCCTGCGAATACAAAATTCTGCCTAATTCGGTGGCGCGGTCAAGCAATTTGCTGTCTGTTAAAGTAACCGTTCCGTCCTCTTGAGCAGTTAAAACATCAACTCCGCGCAGACGCAAACCATTTGTAATTGCACGCGGAATATGAACGTCCATATAAATTCCGACTGCCATTATATCAACCCTTTTCTCCTGAGTTTTTCTCTAATTTCAGACGCGCCGATTTGACTGCGAATTTCCTTTACTTTTATCAATCTATCTTCAAGATCGCGGTTTATTTCGTCAAGATTATCAGAATAATAAGCCAACGCCGAGTAAATTTGACCGAGCGAAAGATACGGATGCTGAAAATGAATTTCTTCGGGACTCCAACCGTAAGCCTTTATCTCGGCGACAATCTCGACAATTTTTGTATTTGTTCCTTCAATAATCGGAATGCCCGCTTCATTTAAAACGATGTGTTCGTAAGTTGTTCCAGCTGACATAATTTTAATTTAACGTCAAAGTGTTTTGTTTTCTATCAAACTTTAAATTTTCAAATGCGTTCGCGCTTCCCACAATTCGGGGAAAAATTTCTTATCCAAAGTCGTTCGCAGATAACCTGCGCCTTCCGAACCGCCCGTGCCGCGTTTCATTCCGAGCATTCTTTCAACCATTAAAACGTGATGATAACGCCAGAGCGCGATGTTTTCGTCGTGTTCGATGAGCAAATCCTGCATTATGAAAAGTTCGGCGTATTTTTCCGGGTGCGTCAAAACTTCGACAACCGCGCTTATTTTATTTTCGTCGTTTTCAACCGCAAAATCATTATTTTCCAACAATTTCCAAAACGTATCCGCAAGGCTCGGCGCGTTAAATCTTTCGGTCAAACGCTCGTGCGCGAATTCGTCAAATTTAAAAAAATTGAGAATTTTTTCATCCTTGCCGCCCGAAACAAATTCGAGTTCGCGGAACTGCATTGATTGAAAACCGCTCGCCGGATTGAGTTTATCCCGAAACTCCAAAAAACCGATTTGCGCCATCGTTTCCAAAATGTGAATCTGCGTGATAATAACCCGTTCAATCGCCGTTACCGATTTCAAAGAATGATTGGCTCGAAACATCCGTTTTTCATTCATCCAAAGAATCGTCGCGTCAATTTCGTGCAAAATCTGCTTGAACCAAAGCTCATAAGTTTGATGAATGACGATAAAAAGCAGTTCGTCGTGGCTGACCGGCTCGGACAAAGTGTCCTGCAAATTTATGAGTTCGGGAACTTTTAAATATTCGTTATAAGAAAGCTGTGGATTTTTTCCGTATTCAATCATATTTTGATTATACTACACGGCATTTAAGGTAGATTCGAGTTGGAAACTGAGTTTTTAGTTAAATTGAGTCGGTCAAATTTGCAGATGTTAAGCTGAAAATTGCACATTTACTTCTCAATAATTTGACCAATAAATGCACCTAGTCCGAAAAGTATAAGAATAACTCCAATAAGCAGAGCGTACTGACGAGCATTCAAAGGATAACCAGAAAATAGTAAAGGATTATTGTGGAAAAATAGTCCGATGCGCTTGTTAAAAATAAGAAATATTATTCCGACAAATAATAGAACAAAATTGACTAAAAATTGTAACATTTAACTTTTTGTAAAGTATCAATTACTAAAAACCATTCAAATCAAAAAATTATCCAAGTTTGCGAAGTGCCGCCGCGCTCATTTCTTTCATTGGCGCGTCTTTTCCCGTCCAAATCTCAAACTGCTTCATTCCCTGTGCGACGAGCATTGCCAATCCGCCAATGGTCGGAACGCCGACGCTTTTGGCTTCGCGCAGAAAGCGCGTTTCAAAAGGATTATAAACTAAATCGTAAATTAAGTTCACATTTTTAATTTGTTCGGCGACGGCGACGGTTTGATCTTCCGATTTCCCTTTTGTTCCCAAAGGCGTAGCGTTGACTAAAATATCAAATTCACCGTAATCTTCGCCGGACATTTTGAACTTTGAACTTTGAACTTTGAACTTATCCGACAGACTTTTCGCTTTTTCGACATCACGCGCAAAAATTATAACTTCCGCATCTTCCTGCGTCAGAGCGTAAATACAAGCCCGCGCCGCGCCGCCCGCGCCGAAAATTGCAACTTTCGCATTTTCGAAATCGCCGTAAGCATTTTTTAGCGGTTCGATAAAACCGCTCGCGTCGGTGTTATAACCGTAAAGTTTGCCGTTTTCGATTTTTACCGTGTTGACCGCGCCGATTTTTTTGGCGGTTTCATCTATAAAATCAAGATGTTTGATAATGCTTTGTTTGTGCGGAATCGTAACCGAAAAGCCTTTGAAATTAAGTTCGATTTCGCGCGTTGCAGGTTTGACTATTCGCGTCATAAATTCGTCCAAATTATTGACTTGAAACGGCACGAAAACCGCATTCAACTTAGCAGATCTAAACGCCGCGTTGTGCATATACGGCGACATTGAATAACTCGTGTTTCCGCCGATGATTCCGTAAACTTCGGTTTGTTCGTCGAGTTCTTTGGCGCGATAAACTTCGATTAAATCTGTAACGGAAACTTGTCCGGGCGCGGTTTCGCTTCCTGATTCGAGCGAAGCGTAAGTCATAAACGCGCCGTGCGCCAAACCTAAAATCCGCGTCCATTTTCCGGCTTCGCCCATTGCGATTGGGATAATTTGTTTGTTTTCAGATTTCGCTTTTTCTAAAAGTTTCCAAACGGCGATTGTGTCAGCTATATCGTCGGCTTGAACGGCAATTTTTATAATGTCGCTTTTAACATCAAATTCTTCGCCTGCTGAAAGAAGCTCATAAGTTTGATTTAAATCATTCGGAACATCTTTAAAATTATGATGTGAAAAAACAATTTTGTATCTTTGTAAAATCTCATTATCAAAAATATCAGACATCATTAAACCGAAAAATAAATCATCTTCAAAATCAAGAAAACTTATATCTGAAAATGAGAAAACTTTGTTCCACAAATTTATCCTTTCAGCAAAGGCTTTGTTTTTTTTGTCTAATGTTTTTTTGTCATTCATTTTTCCGTAAAAAAATGCTGCCCAATGAGTTTTAGGTCGAAATGTTGCGAGAAAAGGCTTTTTATATTTCAAATCAGAAATTTTTTCTAATGACAATTCAAATTCGCTTTCTTTCAAACAATCGAAACGAATCTCAATCACATCCGCCAAATTTTCGGCGCGTTTGATTTGCTCAAGCATTTCATCCGCCGTTTCAGCGCAAACCGAAACGCAAATCTTTCCGTTATTCATTGTTTTTGCCCAAATTCAAAAATGCGGTCAACGCCGTAACAAGTAATGCAATTACACCAAAAGCGGCGCAAACAACGATTGAAGTTTTGCCGCTTTGTTTGACGGCGATTGCCGTTAAAGCCCATGCGATTGCCAGCGGATAGGCGAAAATTGCCAATTTGAAACGAATTAAAATTCCTAAAACAACCGCGACGACGATTAAAATCGAACTAAAAATTACCGCGATTGGTTCGCTCACGTTAACGCCGAGAAATACCAGCGCGATTGTAAAATTTAAAATCGTCGCCACCGTAACCCAACCGAAATAGAGGCTAAAAGGAATCCGCGCAAGCCACGTTTCCGCGAATGTTTCGGCATTTCGCAGATTAACATTGATTAAAACGAGCGTTCCGAGAATGACGAACATCACGCCGAGAGCCGTTAAAATTTGGTCGTAATGCCACAGATAAATCCACAAACAATTCGCCGCGCAGTTGGCAATATAAAGCGAACGAATGTTTTTGAAACGCAGATTTTCCGTCTGTGAAGGCAGTGCCTGATAAATGCTGAACGCGATCAAACCCAAATAAATTAAGCTCCAAATCGCAAAAGCGTAACCGGCGGGCGTGATAAATGTCGGGTATTTGTCGGAAACCTCGGCGGGCGTAACATTGTTGATGTAACCTTGCGCGGCGAAAAAATTTATGGCAATTACGCCGAGCGTGGCGACGATAACGAGAATTTGTTTTAGACTTATTTTCATTGTTCAATTATTTTAGGCTCAACGAGAATCGTTTTAAAGCTCGCCAAGCTGACGAGTCCCGCCGCCGCGCCTTTCGGTTTGCCGACGAACTTTTTTTGTGTGTAATGAACGGCGACTTTCCCTTGCGACGCGGCTTGGCTGAAAAATGCGGCGATTTGCGCGGCTTCGAGCAGTGTTTTCGGCGGAATTTCTCCGCGAGTCGGATTTTTTACGATGACGTGCGAACCCGGATAATCCGCCGCGTGAAGCCATAAATCGAGAGATTTAGCGACGCGAAAAGTTAGATAATCATTGTCTTTCGCTTTTTTTCCAACTAAAATTTCAAAGCCTTCGGACGAAAAATATTGTCTTGCGCCTTTGAAGTTATCATTTTGTTTTTCTTTATTGCTGACGCGCGGTTTTTCGCTTTTCTCATCTATAAACTCGGCTAAAATACTTTCGTCTTTTTCGATAATTGCTTCTTCGAGTCTTTGTTTTTGCCCGTTCGAATCGCTTAATTCCGATTCGACTGCTTTCAGGCGTTTGGCAACTTCTTCCTTCGCGTTTCGCGCTTTCGTGTAGCGTTTGAAAAACTTTTCGGCGGCTTCGGTCAGCGGAATATGTTCTTCAACTTCGATTTCAACCGTCGGCGTGTTTTCATCGTAAAAATCTGTAACGAAAACCTTGTCGCCTTCGCGTTTTGCCAATGCGATATTTGCCAGAAGCAAATCGCCTAAGCGTTTCCAATCATCCGCGTCGCCGTGATTTGCCAAATCTTTGTTGAGATTTTTTAATAATTTTTCGCGCTTTTTTATTTCCTGATTAAGTTTGTTTCGCGCCGTGTTTGCTTTTGACTGAAACGCTCTTTCCGTTTCAATTTCAAGATAATGCACGTCCAAGGCTTCGGATAAAGTTTCAAAATTTCCCTTTGAAAAGATCTCTTCCGGTTTTCCGGTAAATGCGCCTTCACGAAACGGCGGCGCGTATTTTTCGTTGACTTGTTGACCTTTTCCCGTATTTTCGCGCATCGCGTCGAGAATAATTTCGTTTGAATCGAGCAGAAAAAGATTTGCCGAACGTCCCGTCAATTGAACTATCAGCGCGTAATTTTCCGCTTGTCCGATTTCGTTTCGCGCCGAAAAAGCAAAACGCAAAATGCGTTCATTTTCAAATTTTTCGATTGACTGCAAAACGGAATTTGCCAGTTTACTTCGCAGAAAAATGATAAAAGGCGTGGAGTTTTTCGATTCTTTTTCAAGATCGCGCAATCTTCGTGTAATCAAATAAACGCGCGGCGCAGAAGGTTCGACGTTGATGAAAAGATAATTTGAATCGTGCAGACGAAAATCAATCGCCAGCCGAAAACGCGACAGCGCAAAAATTTTGCCGAACTTTTGTCCGATTAAAGGCGACGCAAGTTCGGCACTGATTTTTTCGAGAGTTTTTTCGTTCAAAACTCGTAAATTGTAAATCGTAAATCGTAAATTGTAAATCGCATTTATCTATTAACGATTTACGATTCACGATTTACGAATTAAAACTCTTTAACGACAATTGTTTTGGAAACCAAATCGTGAGCGGCGCGGTTTTCCTCATTGAAAAGAATTGTCAAAAAACCGACTCCGCCGAACAGCAGCGATAAAATATAGACGGCTGAACTAACCGCCGCTTGGTGCATCGTCGGATATTCTTCGCCTTCGATGTCAACGACTTCCAGCGAAAAAAGACGCATTCCGAAGGTTCTGCCGTAAAAACCGATGGTCGTCGTCAGATAAATGAACATCACGATTGCCGTCGTTGCCAGAAATGCGAGAAAGCCTTCAAAAGTGAACCAGCTTCCGCCGGAAATAACGAACGGCGCAATCAAAATCATACTCAAAAACGAACCGATGATTAAATCGAAAAGTCCGGCGTTAAACCGCATTGCAAGCGGCGCACAATCGTCTATTTCTTCGATAAGCTCTTCTGTTTCGACGATTTCCGCATCTTTTATTTCTTCTTTTTCTGCAATTTTTTCAACTTTTGCATCACCGACGAAATTATTTATCAACCGTTGAGCAAAACCGAATGCGGATTTTACTTCCTGCGGCAAAGGCGGCAGTTTATTTGTGTCGAGCGGTTCGCTGTCCAATCTCAGCGGCGGCGCGAGTTTCGGTTTGATCGGCGGATTGACTGTTGCTTTAACGACTGTCGGCGCAACTTCCGCCTGCTTTGTTGCAATATAAAAAGGATGTTTATTATTTGCCGGCGGCGCGAGAATTTCCGGTAAAACTTCTGCTTTTTCTTCCTCCAAAAATTTCCGGCGCGAGTCTTCAATGCGTTGGAGCGCACTGCTTAACGTCGCATTTTGCTGCTCGGACGGAACTTCTTCCGCCACAATTTCGACTTTCAGCGCGTTTGCGCCGCTGATCGCCAATATTTTTTGACGCGCAGGCTGTGAATTTGAATTTTCCGATTGACGCGCGGAAGGCAAAACCGCCATTTCCGTTAATAGTTCGTCTTGTCCCTGCCGCTTTCGCACGGCGTTCTGCACCTTCAAACGCCATTCGGGAACGCCGACATCTTTTCTTTGAAAATCAACCAATGTCGGACTGGTCATTTTGATCGTGATTTCCGCCGTATGTCTTTTCGGTTCGGGCGGATTTGACGAATCGGCTACTGTGATCTGATGATTTAATTTGTTTGATGCTAACGATTTTTCTTTCATTTCAAAATTTATTTGTTTTGCAACAGGAGAAATTTTAGGATTAAGTTCTTTACGAACAGAGTCGTTCACCATTGTTCCGCAAGTCGGGCAAACTGATAAAATTACGGAATTGGTTCGATTACAAACAGGACAATTCATAGTTTTGAAATACTGAAATCAGAAAAATGTTTCTGTAGGAAAAAGGAAATTCTACGATTTACCAAAACTGAAAAGGATAGTATCAGAAAGTACTTTAACTCGTCAATAGTAAATTTAAGCGAAACCACAAGTTTTTAGTTTTTCGGATTCGCATAAATTTCTGAATCTGACAAAAGTTTTCACCCTTTCGCTTTGATAAGTAATTTTTAGTTTAGTATAAAATCATTATTTCTTTCCAATGCGGTTTGTTGAAAAAATATCGTAAGAAGTATTACTTTCTTCTTGAACTCTAAATTAAAATCAAATGAGAATTCTGATAACCGCGCCGAGCCTCGAAATAAATGAAAATGTCAGCGGAATTTCATCCGTCGTGCGGCAGATTATTCAGCACAGCCATTTTGATTTTTATCATTTTCAAGCCGGTAGAAAAGACGGCGAAAAGCCTGATATTAATTGGGTTTTCAAACAGATTTTGAGCGTTCCGCGTTTTTACCGCAAAATCACATACGAAAAAATTGATATTGTTCACATAAATACCGCGCTTAATCCGCTTTCGATTATGCGCGACGCGGCTTTTGTCAAAATGGCGCGATTGGCAAAACGTCCGATTTTACTGCATCTGCACGGCGGAAAGTTTTTAGCGCAGGAATTTGATAATAATTTTTTGGCGCGGATTTCAGAGAAAATGATGAAAACGGCAAACATCGTGGTTGTTTTGAGCGAACTCGAAAAGGAAATTGTCGAAAAGCGTCGGCAAAATTTGAATGTGCGCGTTTTGGAAAATGCCGTTGCAGTCGGCGCAGCACGATTACAAAAAGAAAATTCGGATGAAAAAACGATTATTTTTCTCGGAAGATTGCACGAATCAAAAGGATTGCACGAAATTATTAAAACGTGCCGTATTCTGAGGAATAAAAATTTCAAATTTCGTTTTAACTGTTTCGGCGCAGGCGATTTGAAGGATTTTTTTATAAAGGAAATGACGGAAATTCTCGGCGAGAAATTTTATTACGGCGGCGTTATTTCGGGCGCGAAAAAGGAAAAAGCGTTGAATGAAGCGGACATTTTTCTGCTTCCGTCGCGTTACGGCGAAGGTTTGCCGATGGCGATGCTCGAAGCGATGGCGGCTGGCTGCGTCGTTGTCGTGTCTGAAATGGCTTCAATCGGCGCGGTTGTTACGGACGGCGTGAACGGTTTTTTAATCGAACCGAATAATGTTTCGCAGTTAACTGAAAAATTGAAATCTCTGCTTTCGGACGAAAAAGATTTAAAAAGTTTAAGTAAAAATGCGCGGACGACGATTGCCGAAAAATTTGATTTGAGTGCTTATATTCGGAACCTCGAAAGTATTTATACGGAAATTAAAAATAGATGAAAGATTCTAATCTGCCGGAAAATCAGAAGCGTGTTCGCGTCGTCAGTTTGCTGCCGAATGTTTGTAATCACGAATCGGCGATTGAGAAAATTGCCGAATTGGTAAAAGACGAAAACGGCGGTTACGTCTGTTTTTCAACCGTCCATATGGTTATGGAATCTTACGACCATCAAGAATTCGGCGCGAAGGTCAACGGCGCGGATTTGATTATTCCCGACGGAATGCCGCTGGTTTGGATGCAGAAATTGCAGGGCGAAAAAAATGCGAACCGTGTTCGCGCCAACGATTTAATGATTATGCTTTGCAAATATGCCGAAAAACATAATCTAAAAGTCGGCTTTTACGGAGGAAAACAGGAAGTTATTGATGCAATTTTGAAACGCACGGCGAAGGAATTGCCGAAACTGCAAATTATTTATGCCTATTCTCCGCCGTTTCGTCCTTTAACTGTCGAAGAAGATGAGAAAATAACAGAAGAAATCAAAAATTCAGGCGCACAGATTTTATTTATGGGTTTAGGTTGTCCGAAACAGGAAAATTGGATGGCGGCGCATAAAAATAATTTGTCCGCCATAATGCTCGGAGTCGGCGCATCGTTTGATTTTTATGCGGGAAATGTCAAAGAATCGCCCGAATGGATCGGAAATCTCGGTTTGGAATGGCTTTTCAGATTATTTCAAGAACCGAAAAGACTGTGGCGCAGATATTTGATTTTGAATCCGCGCTTTGTTTGGCTGGCGACGCTTCAACTTTTAGGATTGAAAAAATTTGAGAATTGAAATAATTATTGAACTGACAACCATTTTTTATTATGATTGATTTTAAGCGTTATTTTCCGCCAGTAATTGACATAGAAATTATCGCACGACGTTTTTCGATTCAAAATTTAAACAGGTTGCGTCGTGATTATGGCGGAAGAAACTGGCGGAAACTAAAAGACAAAGCATCGGTTGAATTAGAAGATGATTCAATACGGTATGCGGAACTTCATTGGTATGAATGTCACGGCATCGGAAAACGTGAAGTTAAAATAAAGTGTTGGTTGGATTAAAGCTATGAAAATTATTGGCTATGCGCTGTGTTTAGATAATACGGATTACACGGTTTCACTAGAAATTCGCAAAATTTATCCGATTGTCGAGCCTTATAAAAATGATGTTGAAGGCTTTCTCAGAATAATTGACGAATCCGGTGAGGATTATCTTTTTTCCGATAAAAGATTTGCCGTTCTCGATTTATCGCCGCAAACCGAGCGACAAATCGAACAAAGTTTGGCGGCAGTTTAATTTTACAATCGCGGCAGCGTAAAGCTAAAACGCGAACCCGTGCCGATCTCCGATGTTACATCAACATTACCGCCGTGCTGTTCGACAATTTCTTTGACCAGTGAAAGTCCGAGTCCGGTTGATTCTTCTTCCTTATCCTGACCGTCGCGGGCGACGCGGTAAAATTTTTGCCAAATTTTTTCAATATCGCCGGTTGGAATGCCGTAACCTCTGTCTTCAACAACGACACGCAAAACCTCCGATTCCAAAATTGTCGAAATAATCACCGAAGTTCTTTCCGGGCTGTATTTTATGGCGTTGTCAACAAGGTTCGAAACGGCGCGGCGAATCAAACTTTTATCGGCGGCAACCGGCGGCAGATGTGTATTTGCCTGTTCGACTAATCGAATGCGCTTGCGTTTCGCCGCGTCCTGCATTTCACCGACAATTTCGTGAACTACCGTATCGAGTTTGACCGGAGTTTTCGTTACTTCCTGTTTATCGGATTGTTCGAGATTTGAAACTGAAAGAAAGGTCGAAAGCATTTTGGAAAGCCGTTCTGATTCGTTGTTGATAATTGTCAAAAATTCCCGCGCATCTTCGGGAATCGTTTCATCCATCAGCAACAATTCGGCAAAACCTTTGATGCTCGTAACCGGCGTGCGAAGTTCGTGCGACATCAAAGATGTCATATCGCTGCGGAGTCTTTCGTTTTCTTTGACGGCGGAAATGTCGGTAAAGGTAATCAAAAAACAAGCCGGTTTCATTGCAAAAGCGGTTTCGTGGATAGAGCCGTTGTCAGACGAAACCTTCACCAGCGAAATTTGCATATTCAGTGTTTTATTACTTTCAGGATAATAAAGTTCGCTGTTATAAGTTTCGCCCGTTTGCAGTACGCGCCGAATAGCAAGACTCGGCTCGGTGAAAATGTCGGTCTTAAATCGTTCCAGCAAACTGAAAAGGTCTGTTTCATTAAATTTTTGTGAATCGAGAGCGGCAAATTGGCGCATCTTTCGATTCATATATGCCAAAGTTCCATCCAAATAAGCGATGGCGTGAGCTTCTTTAAGATACGAACTGGCAATCGCGCTGAACGACTGTTCTTTAATGATGCCATTTACCAAATTGATAATATCCAGACGATTTTCCGCCGATTGAGTTGAAAACGAACTCCACCACGAAGTATGCGGCAAACTTTTACCGAGCAGTTCCTGACGTTGAAAATTTCGCGCCAATTGTCCGCTGAACGCTTCCAAAATATATTGGTCGTTGCGGTCAAAATTCTGATGAATTTTGACAAACAAAACACCGACAGCCAAATCTTCGTCAATCAGCGGAACCGCAATTCGCGCCGCGCCTTTATTGTTTTCGTCGGTTTGAACTTTCGTTTGCCGTTCGAGCAAAGATTCTTCACAAAGCCCGATATTATCGCGCCACGAAGATTGCCGCGAAATTGCGGAGTCCGCCATTTTGTTGTTTTGCATTCGCCCGATTGGATTGAATTCACCTTCGGGCGTGAACCGGAAAACTATCGCTTCGGAAAGCGGCAAAACAGTTTCGAGCAGTTTCAAACCGCTTTCAATTCGTAAATCTGCCGATTTGCCTTCGAGCAAGTGTCCCGTCGAAACCAGCGCGACCAGCTTTTGCGTCAATTCCGAATCAATCAACCACATTTTTTTTAAGTGAATAATTGTAAGTGTGAACAAAATGGTTAAAAAAATCGGGACAAAGAGCAATCCGATTTTGAAAAAATGCGCCGACAAAACACTGACGCAGAACCAGACCGACACGAAGCAGATTACATATATGGAAAGGCGTTTGGTATTTAACTTTTCAGCTAAAATTCCGATCAGCAAAGCCAAAAAAGTTATAAAAACCGTTTTCCACCACGAAAAAATTGTTTCCGGAGGCGTAACCGAATTAACCAAGGCGTTAACGGTTTTTCCGCTAAATTCCCACAACACGACGACAAAAAGCGCAATCAAACAGGATAACGCAAGCGAAATTAAAACATTCTTGTCTTTGAGAAATTTCATATTGAAAATTTTTAGATTGGAAGGAAAGAAAAAAGCAGGACGCTGTGTAAAATATTTAACAAACAGATAAATAATGTTTGTCATTTAGATTATGCAACAGGATTTTATGTAAAATCAAGCGAAAAAAATTTTATAACGTGATTGTTATACCAAAATCATTTTAAAAGGTTTGTTAAACAATCATAATTAACCTAATTAATTGGTTTTGGTATTATTTGTCAGAATCGTTTTTCATTATCATTTTTGTTTTTTATTTTATTAAGGAACTTGCTTCTATCACGGTTTCCAAATCTTCCCGAGCTTTGAGAGAGTCATCGGTGTTGACGATATGAATGTTTTGAAACATCGAGTTGTGAACGAAACTGTTAATAGAATTATCTAAATCGTCGAGAAGAATTTTAATGTTTCGAGATTCGCCGACAATTTGTTTTTTATTTTTTAAATCCTTATTTTCTTTTATTTTAACGGTGAACAAATTTGATTTGCGGCGAGCGGCACGGCGGTTTATATCCGAAACAAAATTAAAAATGGATTTATAACTTACATTTGTTTTAACGGCGGTTAATTGAAAAAGTTTACTGCTTAACTGTTGAATTTGTTCAAAATCCTGTTTGATTTGAGGAAACTTTAGTTCGTTATTTTTGTTCGCATTTATTTCATTAGTTTCACGTTTCATTCGTTCGAGTTCAATCGAACGATTTTTGATGTCGGAAGATTCCTTGCGGGCATTCAGGATTGCTTGTTCAGGATTACTTTGAGCCGGAGTCGCGGCAACTGAAATGATTAGCAGGAAGATTGTCAAAGGAATTTTTTTTATCCGCTCCCGCAATTCTAAAACTTAATCTTACAAAGAAGTCTCATACTTCTTCCGGTATAAATTCGGTTAATTTGCAAACCGTTTTATTTTTTCGATTAACTTTATTTAAAAACTCGGAAATTTAGTTTTAATTTAGCATAGAAAAAATATACCTACAACAAATATGACATTCAGGTAAAATAACCGGCGAATCTTTCTTTACTACATTATTTACTCAAAATTTCCGAAATCTTATAATGCAATTGATATTTAATAATTGAGATTTTTTTTGTTTTTCACTTCAAGTTTATATTAGCTGTATTTCTTTTTGATTCCTCAAGTAGGGCAAACGCATTAAAAATGTAAGAAGCGAGAAAAGTGTGTAAAACTTGAACTTATTCTATTTTGGGATGAGGAGAGAGTTGAAACAATTAAAAACAAAGACGTTATTTGAAAGTGTCGGGAAAATAAAAGACCCGCGA
>JBBPXX010000089.1:0-25777 GCA_038200505.1 Pyrinomonadales bacterium
GCGACAATGCAAGTATTTATGAACGAATTTGAGCAGGAAGACCCGGAAAGTTTACATTTGGTATTGGTGGACAATGCCTCGCCACATACCACGGAAAAGTTGAAAGTAGCGGAAAATATCGTGCTTATCTTCTTGCCTGCCGGTTCGCCGGAGTTGAATCCGATCGAGCGGTTTTGGAAAGAGCTAAAGGATTGGCTTTCCGATTACGAACCGGAAACAATGACCAAAGTGAGTAAGTTAATCAGTCAAGGACTAAAAAGTTTCTCGGAAAAGGCACTAAGTTCGATAACATCGTTTGAATATTTAATGACCGCTTGGCATTCTGCTATTGCATAATTTCTAACTGAAAAGTGTATTACTTGAATCTAAGTAACAGTCTTTTGTGTTTTTCAGCTTTTTTAATTTATAAATCCTTTTAGTAAAATGTCAAACCGTTTCCCCCTGACGCGCTTTTTCGTTGCGGTGAACTTTTTCCAAAAAATTATGCGCGGCTTCCGATTGGAAAAGTTCGCGGGTTTCGGTTTCATTTTCAGTAACGGGTTCTAATGCCAAATCCATATATTCCAGTTTTTTCGGATCATTTCTCACCTTTCGATAAATCAGCCGCAAGCGTGTGTAAAGCGAAATCCAGCGAATTTGTTTGAGCAGCGTTTCGGCAAAATATTTCGGGTAAAAAAGCAGAGGATTTTCGAGCGGCAAACCCGAACGACGCGATGTGCGATGTTTGCGGCGCAAGAAACCTCCTTCGAGCGGGTGAATTCCTTCGATGTCAATGCAGCCATTAAACCATGTGATAAAAAACATCGTTTTGCCCGGAGAAGTTCCGGTGGCGATGGCGCGTCTTAAAATTGTTTCGATATGTTCATCGGTGTAGTAAGTTTTCCACGCTTTTTGATAGGTTTCCTCCCAATTTTCACGCGACATTTTCGGATGTGCGGTTACAGCGTGATTTAAGTCGTATTTATTCAAATCCGCGTCCATCGCAATTCCTTCTTCGTGTAACTTTTTATGGTCAGCCGAGCCGGGAAGCGGTGTGAGATAGAAAAATTCGAGCAAATCAACGGGCAATTCCTTTTTGATAATTTCGATGTCGCGCAAAATTGATTCCTGCGTGTCATTCGGAAAGCCTAATATATAACCGCAATATGTAACGATTCCGGCTTTTTTCCATTCGAGCAGCATTTGGCGGTAATCGGTGATTTTATTTTGCCGTTTGCTCGCGCCGATTAAACTGTCGGGATTGATGTTTTCCAAACCGATAAAAACTCTTTTCACGCCGGCGCGTTTGGATTTTTCGATAAAATTCGGCAGTTTATGGCAAAGCGTGTCAACCTGAATAATAAAACTGATTTTGAGTTTTTCGACTTCGCGCAAATCAATCAATTTTTCTAAAATCGCTTCCCAATCCTTGTTTCGTGCAAAATTATCGTCGGTAATGAAGAATGAATGAAGACCTTGCGCGACGTTGGCGCGGACGATTTTTTCGATGTCTTCCGGGGAACGTCGGCGCGATTTTCTGCCCTGCACATTGATAATCGTGCAAAATGAACACGAAAAAGGACAGCCGCGTCCGGCATCAAAACTCGTCGTCGCGCCCGCCGTCAGATGAACTCTTTCAGCCGGAAGCAACGGCGCGGCAACGCCTTCAATATTCGGCAAATCGTCCATAAAATTATAAATCGGCGGGAGCTTATTCTCGAAAGCGTCAATTAAAACTTGTCCCAAACGTCCTTCGGCTTCGCCTGCGAAAAGCGTAACGCCCATTTCCAAAGCCTTTTCAACGTGCGCGTCGCGTTCTTTTAACATCGCAAACGTACCGGAAACGTGAAAACCGCCGATTGCGACTTTGATTTTTTTATCGCGCAAAGTTTTCGCAATATCGAGCGAACGCGGAAATTGGTTCGACTGCACGCCGACGAGCATCACCATTCCGTCGTCGGCTTTTTCGATTAGAGAAATAATGTTTTTCAGGTCAATATGAGAATTCGTTTCATCAAAAGCGTGAATTTCAAATTCGACATTTTCGCCTAAAACATTGGCTTCGGCGCATTCTAAAGCTAAACCGTAAAGACACGCCAACGAATTTGACGGAATCGCCGAGCGAAACCATTGAATTACATAACCGTCGTCGTCGTAATGCGAAGGTTTGATGAGAACGAGGCAAAACTTTTGTTTGGGATTTTTCATATTTTCCCAAATTTTATATGAATAAAGTTTATGTTACAAGATGTATTGCTTCGAAATTGTATTTACAAACAAAATATATTTTGACAAACCTTCTCAAAAAAGCGAAGATAAGTTGTGAGAAAGCCGATGAGAATAATCAGTAGAAAGGCGTTGAGGGAATTTTGGGAAACGGAGAAACAATCGGAAATTCCGCTTAATAATTGGTATAAAATCGTGCTGAAGGCTGATTGGCATAATTTGAACGATTTGCGGCAAGATTTTCCCAGTGCCGATTTGTTCGGCAAATATATTGTTTTCGATATTGGCGGAAATAAATACAGATTAGCCGTAAAAGTAGAGTTTGAAAAACACACTGTTTTTATAAAATATGTAATGACACATAAGAAATATGACAAAATCTTTTCAAATAAAAAAAGGTGAAATATGATTGCAATTGATGATAAAAGATACGGAAAACTTTTGTTAAATGTTCTGCCGAGAAAAATTGAAACCGAAGAACAAAATGAACATTATCTGGAAATAGTTGAAAAAATGATTGATAAAGGCGCGGAGAATTTCTCGCCCGAAGAAGATGTTTTATTTGATTTACTTGTTACGCTCATTGAAGATTTTGAAGAGAAAGCGTATCCGATGGCGGAGATTTCGCCGTGTGAAAGATTAAAATATCTTCTTGAAGAAAAAGATTTGAAGCAAAAAGACCTTGCATCGGTTTTCGGTTCGGAAGGCGTTGTTTCGGAAATTCTAAACGGCAAACGTCGGATTACACTAAAAACCGCCCGCAAGTTGGCGGAATTCTTTAATGTTCCGGCTGAATTGTTTATATAGATGAAAAAACGTGCAGTATTTCTCGACCGCGACGGAACGGTTTGCGAAGAAGTTAATTATCTTTCGCGGGCGGAAGATTTGCGGCTCTTTTCATTCGCGGGAAAGGCGATAAAACTTTTGAACGAAAATAATTTTTTAGTTATTTTAATTACAAATCAATCAGGCATCGCCCGCAAATTTTTTGACGAAGATGATTTGCGTGAAATTCATCAAAAACTCGAAAGCGAACTTGCAAAATCGGGCGCAAAATTAGATGCGATTTATTATTGCCCGCACAATTCCGCCGATAACTGCAATTGCCGCAAACCGAAAACGGGTTTAATAGAACAGGCATTAAATGATTTTGAGATTGATTTGCAAAACAGTTGGATGATCGGCGATAAAGCAATTGACATCGAAACGGGTTTTAACGCCGGGGCAAAAACCGCTTTAGTTTTGACGGGTTACGGTCAGAAGGAAGCTGATAAACTTGAAAAAGAACCTGATTTAATTGCAAAAGATTTACTTGAAGCGGCGAAACTCGTAAATTGTAAATCGTGAATCGTAAATCGTAAATCGAAATGAGCGAATTACGAATCACATATTACCAATTACGAATTACGACTCAGTTCTGCCGAAATCGTCTTCGAGCCTGATAATATCGTCTTCGCCGAAGTAATCGCCGGTTTGCGTTTCGATGAAAATCAGCAGTTCTTCCGCGTCCGGGTTTTCGACGCGATGCGCCGTGCCGACGGGAATATCTATTGCTTCGCCATTTTTAACTAGATATTTAACACCGTTTAATGTTATTTTAGCTATGCCGCGTACAACAAACCAATGTTCGGCGCGATGCTCGTGTTTCTGATAACTCAAGCGTTTATTCGGTAAAACTTCGATTCTTTTAACTTTAAAACCGTCGCCTTCGTCAATCACCGTAAAATTTCCCCACGGTCTTTGATCGAATTTTGGTGAATTATCTTGATTTTCTGCTTTCATTTATTTTACCACCCAAATTTTTATTAATTACTTATGTTCAGTTTAGACGAAAATAGATTTTCCGCCAACACAAAACCGGCGCAGAAAATCCAAACTCTGATTATTGGGCGTTTGTTTGTCGTTTTTCTACTTTTTGTCGTTAAATGGATTTGGAACAGCGGATACTCAACTTTTTCTTTTAATTCATATCCGCGAGGATTATTTCCGGTTTTGTTGATAACCGTCGGTTTGACCGGATTTTATTTTATTGCTTCCCGCTTGATTTATAATTATGCGTGGCAGATTCGCACGCAGATGTTTCTTGATGCCTTGACTGTCATCTGGCTGGTTTGGCGTTCAGGAGATATAACTTCGCCGTTTATTTCACTGTTTATTATAATCATTAGTTTTTCAAGCGTTTTTCTGAGCGCGCGCGATACGGTCATTATGACTTTGATCTGTGTTTCGCTCTTTACGCTTCTGACGGTTTTGGTCGTTAACGGAGTTGTTCCGACATTCGTTCAAACGCCTGAACTTTCAAAAACCATCCAGATTGTCGGTTCTTACAATATCGCTTTGCTGCTGGTCGGGTTGCTCGCTTCGCGTTTGTCGGATCGTTACGCTTCCGGCGAAGAGCTTAAAGAAACTCTCAAATCGTTGGCGGATTTGCGTGTTCTGAACGAACGAATTATCGAATCAATTCGTTCGGGTTTAATCACGACGGATTTGGACGGAAAAATTTATACTTTTAACGCGGCGGCTGTTGAGATTACCGGACATCGAGCTGAACAAATGAATGGCAAATCAATTTTTTCGCTTTTTGGTAATATCCGAACGCCGATTGAATATTCACTCTATTCAACTGTTTCCGGCGAACATCCGCCGCGTTTTGAAACCGATTGTATGACTCCCGACGGTTTCGCCGTGCGAATCGGTTATCACATTTCGCCGCTTTTCGCCAAAGCCGGAGAAACGACGGGTTTGATTATTTCATTTCAGGATTTAACCGACATTCGCTCGATGGAAGAAAATATCCGGCGTAAAGACAGGTTGGCGGCAGTCGGGCGCGTTGCGGCGGGTTTGGCGCACGAAATCCGCAATCCGTTGGGCGCGATGCGCGGCGCGATTCAGGTTATGCAGTTAAATATGCCGCCTGAAAGTTCGCAGACTTCCTTGATGGAAATTATTTTGCGCGAATCAGACCGGCTTAATAAAATTATTACAAACTTTTTAACGTATGCGCGTCCGCGCGTCAGCAATTTTTCGGAAATTGACGTGCGTGAGTCAATCAATGACACCTTTGCGCTTCTTGTTCACAGTCCGGATATTTTAGATCATCACGAATTGGAAACCGATCTGCCGGAAAATCCGGTTTTGATTTCCGCCGATTCGACGCAGCTGAAACAAATCTTTTGGAATCTGGCGCGAAATGCTCTGGGCGCGATGCCCGAAGGCGGAAAGTTGACAATCGGTTTGCAGGAAATCAACGATCACCGCATCAGAATCGTATTTGAAGATACGGGTTGCGGAATGTCGCCGGAACAAGTCGAAAAATTATTCGAACCGTTTTCCGATTCGACGACAGGCGGAACAGGTCTCGGACTTTCGATTGTTTATCAAATTGTCCGCGATCACAACGGCACGATAAATGTCCGCAGCCGTGAAAATGACGGCACGACAATCACGGTTGAATTGCCGACTGAAATTAAAAACCAAAGTTTTCTAAGTGAAACGGAAGTGGAAGAAAATCCATTCAAACCGTCGCGTCTTGAAGACTTTTTAATCGTCAAAGAAAAAGAAACTGAAATTTCTTCTTGAAAAATCAGGTCGTTTTCTGTGAGAATAAATATAGCTCGCAAATATTCCCGTCTGCGAGATTTGTAAAACAAACAAAACAATAATACCAATTCGTTTTTTTTCGCGCTGACGCGCTGACACGCAGATAATATCTGCATTCCCGACTGAAAATTCAAAAATAACCAATGTCAAATTTATTAATTGTTGATGACGAACAAAGTTACAGACAACTTTTAACGCTTGTCTTTGAAGGCGACGGACATAAAATCCGAACGGCAATGAACGGACGCGACGCGCTTGAACAGCTGCACGTCGAACCTGCCGAAGTGATTATTACCGATGTAAAAATGCCGGATATGAACGGCATCGAACTGCTCCGCGCGGCGCGTGAACTTTTGCCCGATGTCGGCGTTGTTTTAATGACGGCGTTTGCGACCGTTGATACGGCGAGAGAAGCCTTCAAACTCGGTGCGGACGATTTTATTCAAAAGCCGTTCGATGTCGAAGAATTGAAAATCATCGTCAAAAAAGCGTTTGAACGGCAAAGCCTGATAGTCGAAAACCGCGCTTTCAAACGCGCCCAGCGTGATCGCGGAAGCGTCAAAAATATCATCGGTCATTCGGCGAAAATGCAGGCGGTTTATCAAATGATCGAAACCGTCGCCGAAGTCCAATCAACTATTTTGGTAACAGGCGAATCGGGACCGGGAAAGGAACTCGTCGCCCGCGCAATTCACGATCTCAGCCCGCGTGCCGAAAAGCCTTTTATCTCGATAAACTGCGGCGCATTTACCGAAACATTACTCGAAAGTGAACTCTTCGGCTATGTCAAAGGCTCGTTCACGGGTGCAAACGCTAATCGCAAAGGTCTGTTTGAAGCCGCCGATCACGGAACGATTTTTCTCGACGAAATTGGCGAAATGTCGCCCGCAATGCAGGTTAAACTCCTGCGTGTTTTACAGGAAAGAAAAGTTCGTCCTGTCGGCGCACACGACGAACTTTCGATTGATGCACGGGTGATTGCCGCGACAAATCGGGATTTGAAAAAAATGTCGGAAGAGGGAACTTTCCGCGAAGATTTGTTTTATCGGGTTTCGGTAATTCCGATAGCTTTGCCGCCGCTTCGTGAACGAAGCGAAGATATTCCTGATTTAGTTGACCATTTTACAAAGAAGTTCTGCGATCAAACCGGCAGAAATGTTAAGGTTTCGCAAAAAGCGATGCAGATGCTCGAAGATTATGCGTGGCACGGAAACGTGCGCGAACTCGAACACACCATCGAACGCGCCGTCGCGCTTGAAAGAACCGAAGAAATCCAGCCGGAACGTCTGCCCGACCACGTTACAAATTATAATCCGACGCGCATCAAAGCAGAATTCGATTTGCCCGCAAACGGCATCAACCTCGTTTCGCATCTTGATAATCTCGAAAAAACCTACGTCGTCGAAGCCTTGAAACAAACCGGCGGCAGCCAGACACGCGCCGCCGAATTGCTGCAAATGCCGGTTCGTTCGCTGCGTCATCTGCTGGATAAACACGAAATACGCACTCTTTCGGCGCAAATGCGAAGCGGTGATTAATTATACTATTTTAAATTCTTGTATTTACTTTGGAATTGGCAGTTGAACAGGTTTTAGCTTTTTACGAAAGACGATTAAACCGATACTCGCTAAAATCAAAATTCCGCCGAAAACGGTTTGCGGCGGTAAGGTTTCGCCTAAAAAAGTTGCTCCGACGATGACGGCGATCAACGGTGTAACGAGTGAAATCATCATCGCTTTAGTGGATTCGATTTGGCTTAAAAGCCAGTAATACAGCCAAAATGCCGCGATTGTTCCGAAAATCGTCAGGTAAAGAACGGAAATTACTGCTTGCCATGTCCAATGAAAATTTATCGGATTTCCTTCTTTTATCAAACCATACAAAATTAAAGGCAAAATTCCGCACGCCATTTGTCCGAAAACCAAACTCGCCGGATGAAGATTTCCGCCATACGCCTTTACCAAAATCGAAGCGTGAGCCGCTGCATACGCGCCGATGACGATTGCTACACATCCCGTAAAAGCCAGCAGACTGTTAACCTGCAATTGTTCGATAAAAATCGTCGCCACGCCCGCGATTCCGAGCAGAATTGCCAAAACCTTGAGCCACGTTATTCTTTCGGCAGGCAAATGAATCCACGCCAAAGCGAGTCCGAAAACCGTAATCATCGCCTGCAAAACCGCCGCCAAACCTGAAGAAATATATTGTTCGCTCCAAAAAACGAGACTGTAATTGACCGTAAATTGCAAAATTCCGGTCAGTGCAAGCAGTTTCCAATCACGTTTTGTTTTCGGCAGCGGAATTTTTTGCAGGAAAATTATAAAAGCCAAAATAATCAGCGCAAGCACAAATCTTGATGCGGCAAAGCTAATCGGCGGTAAGTCTTCAAGTCCGATTTTGATAAAAAACCACGTCGTTCCCCAAATCAGACACAGGATAAGCCAGATGATAACTTTCATTATTCAGTTAATAACAAGTAAATTTCTTTTTCGGTTGATTTGCAAGCAATTGGTATTAACTATTTTTGTTCGTAAAAACTTAATTGACTTTCACCTTGCTTTAGAATCCGCCAGCGTCTGATTTCACCGACCAAATCCGGCAAAATATTTTTGGCGTGATGTTCGACGATTAAAATTCCGTTTTCATTAAGCAACTTTAAAGCATTTTCACCGAATTCATACAAAAATATCGAATAATCAGTTTGATATGGCGGATCGAAAAACACAATATCCCAAACGGCGGAACTTTCGCGCGTGATGAATTTTTCCGCCGTATCGCAAAAAACTTCTGTTTGTTCTTCGGGAATGTCGAGAAGATCGAGATTTTCTTCAATCAAAGCACAAGCGCGGCGTGATTTATCAACAAAAGCAGCAAATCTCGCGCCGCGTGAAATTGCTTCGATGCCGATTGCGCCCGTTCCCGCGCACAAATCTAAAAAGCACGTTTCGTCATCAATTTTCGGTTGTAAAATATTAAAAAGAGATTCACGCAGACGGTCGGATGTCGGGCGTGTTTTGATATTCGCGGGACTTTTAAGAATCCGTCCGCGATATTCACCGGCAATCACTCTCATAGAAAGTTCAAAGTCCAAAGCCCAAAGTCCAAAGTCGGTTATCGAATTAAACTTTGGACTTTGGACTTTGGACTCATAAGCTATTTTCTTTCGTAAAAACTCAACGCCGTGTCGCCTTGCAGAAGGACGCGCCAACGCTTCATTGCACCGAATTTTTCGGGGAAAAACATTTCGGCGTGATGCTCGATAACGAGCGTTCCGCCGGGTCTGATGGCAATTCCGCGCCCGAAATATTTCAGAACTTCATCATAATTCGTATCATACGGCGGATCGTAATAAACCACATCCCATTGGCGGCAGCGTTTGCCCATCCGTTTCAAAAACGGGACGACTTCCATTTCGACCACTTCGCCGTGTCCTTCTTTGATTCCGAGTGATTCAAGATTTTTCTTGATAAAGCTGCACATTTTGGCGGAACGATCAACAAAAGTGCTGACAATCGCGCCGCGTGAAATGGCTTCGATGCCGACTGTTCCGGCACCGGCGCACAAGTCGAGAAATCTGCCGGCTCTGACGCGCCTGAACAAAATTCTGAACATTACTTCGCGGACACGGCGAGCCGTCGGGCGCACTTTGGAAGATGTTGTACTTTTCAAATACTTTCCTCTGTGCTTTCCGTCTGTAACTTGCATATCCGATACGATGCGCGGGCGATTCTCTTTTTCCCACGGTTTTTGATTTTTCCCTTTTGGATCAAAGCGGCTTTTCGGTTGAAATTTACTGTCTTTCGGTTGAACAGTTCCGCTTCCTGTCGGTGATCTGTCGTTTGGTGACCTGTCGTTGGATGTTCTGTCATTTTTACCTTGAAAACGATTGTTTCGAGGTTGAAATCTATCATCCCGCGATTGAAATTTTCTATGCCCTTGCTGCGGTCTTTCCCCTTCCTTTCTTTCCCCTTCTTTTTTTGCGTACGGCTTTCGTTCAAATGTTTTTGAAGTGCCGGTTGCTGTTTGTCGTCGGTCTTCCATTTTATTTACTCCCTTTTAAAAATATACGTGAAATTCTCTGATGACTGTTCTGCCAGTCTATTCTATTTCTCAATAGATTTTGACACTTCAGCTAATTCTCTAAACAATTATGGAAGATAATTGCAAAACAGAATAATTTTTCGTTTAGCAAATTGCGTTAGTGAAAATAAATCGAGTTTTATTCAAAAAACTAATGAGAGATTGAAATTAAAAAAAGAAATAACTACATTTCTTGTGGAAAATTTAAATATCAAATACCTTTTCGGTAAAATGATAACAAATAGTTATACCTTTATCTTTAATATAAACACAAATCGAACAAAAAAACCAAACTATTTTTTGTAATGTATGTTACATAAGCATATTTTTATCCAATTCCGGCAAGTCGAAATCTTGAATCTGACTTAGTGATTTCAATAAGTCTGGAAGTTTCTTTAGTTAACCGCTTACTTGTTAAATAAAATTCGGCTTCTTGTCGCGCCGCGTCCAAAATTTCCAAATCACGAATTATATTGCCGATTTTAAAGGTTTGTTCGCCGGATTGCCTTGTTCCGAGAATTTCACCTTGTCCGCGAATCTCTAAATCCTTTTCGGCGATGCGGAAACCGTCGGTTGTTTCTTCCATAATTCCCAAGCGTTCTCTGGCAACGGCGGTTTTTTTGTCGCTGGTTAAAAGAACGCAAAAAGATTGTTCCGCGCCGCGACCGACTCGTCCGCGAAGTTGATGAAGCTGCGACAAACCGAATCTTTCGGCGTGTTCGATAATCATCAATGAAGCATTCGGCACGTCAACGCCGACTTCGATGACGGTTGTCGAAATCAAAATTTGCGTTTCGCCACGGCTGAATTTCTGCATTATTTCTTCCTTTTCCGCACCTTTCATTTTGCCGTGCAAAAGTCCGACCTTGTATTGCGGGAAAACTTTATCGCGCAATTCTTCGTGCATTTTCGTCGCCGCCTTCAAATCCATTTTTTCCGATTCTTCAATCAGCGGATAAACAATATAAACCTGTCTTCCCAAGTTTATTTCGCGCTCGATTCCTTTATAAACCCCGTCGCGTTTATCTTCGCCAACAACGACGGTTTTGACCGGCGTTCTTCCGGGCGGCAATTCATCAATCACGGAAACGTCTAAATCGCCGTAAACCGTCATCGCCAAACTGCGCGGAATCGGCGTTGCGGTCATAAAAAGAATGTCCGGGTTGTAACCGCGTGCGCGAAGTTCGGCGCGTTGGAGAACGCCGAAACGATGCTGTTCATCAACTACCGCCACGCCCAATCTTTCAAATTCCACCGCGTCTTGAATAACAGCGTGTGTGCCAATAACGGCGTGGATTTCGCCTTTGGCAATATCGCCTTGAACTTTGCGTTTTGCGGCGGCTTTTAAACTTCCGGTTAAAAGTTCAACGCGATACGGCGAATTTTCAAAAATCTTTTTGGCATTTCTAAAATGCTGTTCGGCGAGAATTTCCGTCGGCGACATCAGCGCGGTTTGATAACCGTTTTCCATCGCGGCGAACATCGCCAGAAATGCGACAATCGTTTTCCCGCTGCCGACATCACCCTGAATCAAACGATTCATCGGCGCGTCGGACTGCAAATCGGCAAAAATCCGCTTGATAACTCTGTCCTGTGCGCCCGTCAGCGTGAACGGCAAAAGCGCGGCGATTCTTTCGTTGATTTTGTCGCTGATTTCGATAATCGTGCCTTTCGGCTCTTGTTTGCGCTCGCCGCGTTTTAATTGCAGGGCGAACGAAACCCAGAAAAATTCTTCAAAAATCAAGCGTTTATGCGCGTTGCTTCGCGCCATCGCATATTCGGAAATATTCGTATCTTCGGGCGGGAAATGTATTTCTTCAATCGCCTGAGCGCGTGAAATCAGATTTTGTCTTTGACACAATTCTTCCGGCAAAGTTTCCTTGACCGAAGATTTATCGAGATTTTGCAGAATATTAAAAATAATTTCGCGCAGTCTTTTTGTTTGAAAAACTCCGAATTTTCGGTAAATTGGCACACAGCGTCCCGAATGAATCATTGCAAATTCGGGATTATCAATATCTTCTAATTCCTCATCTTCATCTGAAACTATGGACTTTGGACTTTGGACTTTGGACTCTGAAGAAATGTCTTCCGCGGTTGATAAATCTTTTAACAAACCAAAACTTTCCGGGTCTTCAAAATTCGGCAAAATTTCCAATTCATCCGGTTTGTTCAGACGCAGCGCGTAAGTATTTTTTCGCGCATCCCATTCCCATTTGCCGTAAGCGACAAAGCGCGTGCCGCGTTCAAAGCGGTCTTTGTGATAATTGATAACGTGATGACCTTGCTTTCCGGCGACAAACCACCAAACAACGACGGGTTTGCGCGTTCTTTCGACATCGCCCGCCGTAATTTCAAAAATATAAAGCGGCGGAGCTTTCGGACCGCGATTTTTGCCGACGCGAAAACCGCCCGAAACACGCGCATAAAGTTCCAAAGACGCTTCCAAACCGTCGTAAAGTTCGTCAATCTGAATCAAATTTGAACGGTCTTCATAGCGCGTCGGAAAATAATTGAGCAAATCTTCAACCGTCGCTTCGGTTAAATCGGTTTTATAAGCAAAATTTGCCGCCGCCATCGCCAATTTTCGCGCCATCGCCTGCGAAAGATTAGCAATGTCATATTGATAAAGGTCGAGAAGCGGCGTTTGCAGATCGAGTTTCATTGTGAAAATTTTAGCATAAAATTGTAATAGAATTTATGGAAACAAATTTTTTTTAACGCAAAGACGCGAAGGCGCAAAAACGCAAAGTTTTTTAAAATAATTTTCTTTGCGCCTTCGCGTCTTTCCGCCTTTGCGTTAAAAATTTATTTGATTATTAAGGCAGAACTTTATAAGTCAAAACATTAAGACTTTCCTGCAAAAAAAGTGCAAATTCGCCGCGTGTAAAAATCCGGTCGCCGTTTTTTATCCTTTCAAAATTCACCGGAACGGCTTCCGCACCGAAGATTTTCGTCCACAGATCAATCGTTTCGTTATGCGTTAATGGCAGATTTCCGTTGAAGTTTTTGCTGTCGTTAACCATTGCAATTTGATATTTTTCGAGAAGAATTTTGACCGAATCGAAATACGGATTTTTTTTCCTGTCAATATCTTTGATTTTGTCGGCGGAAATTATTTTTTGCGGATTGTGAGAATAAAACAATCCGATTTTGCTCGGGATTTTTTTGATAATTTTGGCTCGTTCGGAAAGCAAATCAAGCGTCAATCTCAGAGATTGAGCAAAATCGCCGCGTGTCAGGGGCGCGTCGGCATGAAAGTTTTTGTCGGCGTAACCAAACGCGATTTTATAATTTTCAGCTAAATCGAGAACGGCTTCGTAAAACGGCGAATCTCTTTTTAGATCGGCAAAATCTTCGATTTTTTCAGGTTTGAAATAGCTGTCGGTAAAAATATAAGGAATAAAATTATAAGTCAGCAAGCCGTTGACCGGCTTTGGAACTCCGTCGCACATTGTCGGAGTAAATTTCACCTTTTGCACCGCATTTATTACGGCATCCCGTAAAATTCGGTTTCCTTCAATTTTTTTTATTCCCGAAACTTTTCCGGTTTCGTCAATGCCGATGCTGACCGTAACCGTTCCGCCGATTTGCGCCGTTTTTGCTTCCGGCGGATATTCGGGCTGGAGTAAAAGCACAAGCGTGCCTAATGTAAAATTTTTGCATTTACCAGCGAGAGTTTCCGTCGAAATCGTTGGAACGACTTCAATTCTTTCTTTTTTCTGTGCCGAAATTGAAAGATTCACGATGAAAAGAAAAATAGCTAAAAAATAAGAGATTTTTACTATTTTTTTTATCATAAATGTTTGCAAAATTATTTTCGGGTTTATATAAAAGCGAAAGTTACAATCGTCAATCTATTTCAATTTTGAGAAATTAGCAATACTTTTATTTGATTAGCATCGTTCCCGTTCCTTCATTCGTGAAAACTTCGGAGAGCAACGCATTGCGGTCATTTCCGCTAATGATGTGCGCGGATTTGACTCCGCTTTCGAGAATTTTTATCAAACTTTCGAGTTTCGGAATCATTCCGCCGGTAGCTTTTCCGCTTTCGATTAACTTTTCAGCTTCGCGCACCGAAATTCGTGAGAGTTTTGAAGTTTCATCATTCGGATCGAGATAAATCCCGTTGACATCGGACAGCAAAACCAATTTTTCGGCTTCAAGCTGAACGGCGATTGCCGCCGCAATCGTATCGGCGTTGATATTAAAAACCGCGCCGTTTGCGTCCGCGCCGAGCGAAGAAACGACGGGCAGATAATTCGCGTCAAGCAGCAAACTCAAAAGGTCGGTGTTAATTTCCAAAATATCGCCGACGTTGCCGAAATCAATCGTTTCGCTGATTCCCGTTTGACGATTTATTATCTCTTTCGGCGGACGTTTTTCGGCGTGAATAATATTGCCGTCAACGCCTGAAAGTCCGACGGCGGCGATGCCCCGGCGACGCAACGCGGCTAAAATGTCGGTGTTGATTTTGCCCGCAAAAGTCATTTTCGCCAGTTCCAGCGTGTCGTCGTCCGTTACGCGCCGACCTTCGATGACGGTTTGCGCCATTCCGAGTTTTTGGGCGAGTTCGGAAAGTTGTTTGCCGCCGCCGTGAATGACGCAAACCTTGATGCCGACTTGATGAATCAACGCCAATTCTTCCGCCAAAGATGCGAGATTTTCTTTGTCTTCGGTAACTTTGCCCGAAAATTTGACGACAAAAGTTTTACCTTTGAATCTTTGAATATAAGGCAGAGCTTCGCGTAATAGATCGAGTTTTTGTGTGTTCATAAAAAAAATTAACAGGATGGACAGGATTTCAGGATAGTTTTTATTTTAAGAAATTTATCCTATCAATCTTGTTTATCCTGTTAATAAATCAATTTCGCCATAATCGCTTTTTGGACGTGCAGACGATTTTCGGATTCGTCAATAACAACGGAATTTGTCGAATCAATTACCGCATCTGTAACAATTACATTTCGGCGCACGGGCAGACAGTGCATAAAAATCGCGTCATTCGTTTTCCGCATTTTCGCTTCGTCAACAATCCACTTTCCGCGATAAATTTCGCGCTCACGAACGTCCTGATTCGCATTTCCGTAATGCTGAAAACTGCCCCAACTTTTTGCATAGACGACTTCAACATCTTCAAACGCTTCATTTACATCGTGCGTGATTTCCAAACTTCCGCCGTTTTCTTTAGTCTGATTTTCAATTTCATTGATTAAATCCGCATCGAGTTCATAACCTTTCGGATGCGCGATTCGCAAATCGTGTCCGAATTGCGCCGAAGCCAACGCAAAAGAATTCGGCACAGCCATCGGCAAAGGTTTCGGATGAAACGCCCACGTCAGCAAAACTTTTTTCTTTTGTTTGCCGAATTTTTCACGAATCGTCAGCATATCCGCCATTGCCTGACACGGATGGTGCATCGCCGATTCGAGATTGATAATCGGTTTCGCCGCATATTTCGCAAAAGCCGCCAAAATCGGATCGGTGCGTTCCAAATCCCAATCCTGCAAGTTTGCAAAAGTCCGCACACCGATTGCCGCGACATATCTTTCCAAAACGCGCACAAATTCCTTCAAATGCTCGGTTTTATCGGAATCCATCACCGCGCCTTGACGATGTTCGAGCGTCCAACTCGTTCCGCCGGGTTCTAAAATAACCGCATTTCCGCCAAGTTCGTAAATCCCGATCTGCATCGAAGCCCGCGTTCGCAAACTCGGATTAAAAAAAATAAGCGCGACAGATTTTCCGTTCAACGGTTTATCATCAATCTTTTGATTTTTGAATTTCAACGCCGATTCAAGAATTTCTTCAAGTTCGGTGCGCGAAAAATCGGATGTTTTTAGAAAATTTGTCATCAAATAGATTTTACACCTTCAGCGTTTATTTCCGACACATAAATATTGAAATCAATTTCCGTCTGCTCATAAATTTCGCGCATTGTGTTTTTGACTTTTTCGGCGGTTTCCAAGTTTTCCGAAAGCATAAAAACGCTCGGACCCGAACCGGAAATGCCGCCGCCGAGTGCGCCTGTTTTCAGACTTTCGCTTTTTAATTCGTCACAATGCGGAATCAATTTTTTTCGCACGGGTTCGACAATAAAATCTTCCAAACTGCGCGAAATCAGTTCATAATCGCCTTTTGACAAAGCGGCGACGAGCGCACCGACGTTTGCCCAAGCCTGAATTGCGCTTTTTAATGTAATTTCCGTCGGCAAAATTTTTCGCGCTTCCGATGTTTTAATTTCAATGTTTGGATGAATAACCGTAACAAACAGCGGCGGAAATTCGAGTTCGACGATATCGAGCGGATTGACCGAGCGAACAAGCGTGAAACCGCCGAAAAGACACGGCGCAACATTGTCGGCGTGGCGACTTTGCGAGGCGAGTTGTTCGCCGGCGAGCGCAAATTCGGCGGTTTCAAGATGTGAAAATCTGTCGTTCAAAAGTTTGTTTGCCGCCACAGCCGCGCCGACTGCGCTTGCCGAACTCGAACCGATTCCGCTTCCGGGTTTTATGTGTTTTGTGATTTCAACTTCAAACCCGATATTTTCTTCAATCGCATCGAGCATTGCCAAAAGTGATTTTCCGGCGACATTTTTTTCAGCTTCGGTTGGCAAATTATAATTGTCGCGGTGAATGACACGGACGATTTTTTCGTCAATAAGCCGAACTGTCATTTTGTCATTCGGTTCGTGCAAAGCAAAGCCCAAACAATCAAATCCGCAAACGACATTAGCGACTGTCGCAGGAGCTAAAATGCTGATTTCCTTCATAAAAAACAAAGATGATTTTGCCAAATTCCAGATTCTAGATTCCAGATTCCAGATTACAAGAAATGCTAAATCTTAAATTTGGAATTTGGAATTTGGAATCTGGAATCTATAATATCCCAAACAATGCAATACTTTAGCACAAATCGAAAATCCGCTCACGTTTCATTTCGGGAAGCGACGCTGAACGGTCAGCCGCCCGACAAAGGTTTGTATTTTCCCGAAAAAATTCCGCAATTATCAAGTAAATTTTGGAAAGATTTTCAAAATAAATCAAAAGAACAAATCGCTTTTGAAGTTATCAAACCATACATCAACGGCGAAATTCCCGACGATATTCTTTTGGAAATCTGCGCCGAAACCGTAAATTTCGATTTTCCGCTCGTCCAAATAACGGAAAATATTGCGACACTCGAACTTTTTCACGGCGCGACGCTTGCCTTTAAAGATGTCGGCGCGAGATTTATGAGCCGCTGTTTGCAGTATTTTTTAAAGAAAAAAAATGAAAAAACAATCGTTATCGTTGCAACTTCGGGCGACACGGGCGGCGCGGTGGCAAACGGATTTTTCGGAGTCGAAAACGTCGAAGTCGTGATTCTTTACCCGTCGGGAAAAGTCAGTAAAGTTCAGGAATTGCAGTTGACAACGCTCGGAGGAAACATCACGGCTCTGGAAGTTGACGGGAACTTTGACGATTGCCAAACATTGGCGAAAACAGCTTTGGCAGATGAAAGTTTGAAACAAAAAGTTTCATTTACATCGGCAAATTCAATAAACGTCGCACGTTGGCTGCCGCAACAATTTTATTATTTTTATGCTTGGAAAGAATTCGAGAGTCGAGAGTCCGAAAACCGAAAACCGAAAACTAAAAACCAAAAACCAATAATTTGTGTTCCAAGCGGGAATTTTGGAAATGTTTGTGCGGGAATTTTGGCGCATATTTCGGGTTTGCCGTGCGAAAAATTTATCGCGGCGACTAATGCTAATGATGTCATTCCGCGATTTTTAGAAACAGGAAATTTAGAGCCGCAAAAATCCGTCGCTACGCTTTCAAATGCGATGGATGTCGGCGAGCCGAGCAATTTTTCTCGCATTATGGAAATTTTTGATAATGATTATCTGCGTTTGAAGGAGATTTTGATTTCCGTCAGCGTTTCTGACGAACAAACCGCCGAAACGATGCGCGGAGTGTTTGAAAAATATAATTACGTTTTAGACCCGCACGGCGCAGTCGGATTTTATGCTTTGTCGAATCATCTGAAAAATAACCGGAAAGAAAAAGGAATCTTTCTCGAAACCGCGCATCCTGTGAAGTTCGATTCAGTCGAAAAAATTGTCGGAACTTACGGCGAAATGCCCGAATCTGTCAAGGATTTATTTTCGCTTCCGAAACAGAGCATAAAGATTGAAGCGAATTATGAAGATTTGAAGAAAATTCTGTTAGATAAAATTGTCTAAATTTTATTCTTTACTTTGCGTTCTTTGCGTCTTTGCGGGAAATTTCTTTTCTCCCGCAAAGATGCAAAGTGAAAAAACTGGAATTACTCATAACGCAGACATTCAATCGGGTCTAGTTTTGAAGCCTTTCGCGCCGGAAGAACGCCGAAAATCAAACCGACACCGACCGAAACGGTCAAACCCAGAATTACCGCCCACAACGGAATCGAAGCGGGAAGAGAAGGGATGAAAAGAATAATGAGTTGGCTGATGCCGACGGCTAAAGTTACGCCGAGAATGCCGCCGAAAAACGTCAGCGTCATCGCCTCGAGCAGAAATTGCAGAACGATTGCGCTTTTTGTTGCGCCGATTGCTTTGCGGATGCCGATTTCTTTGGTGCGTTCGGTGACGGAAACGAGCATAATATTCATTACGCCGATGCCGCCGACGAGCAAGCCAAGACACGAAATAGCAATCGCCGCCAAACCGACTCCGCCGATGATCGAATCGAATTGTTCGATAAAGTTGTCGGCGGTTTTGACATCGAAATCGTTCGGTTCGCCGAATTTTACCTGCCGCCGCTGACGCAGAACCGATTCCGTGTCGAGCAGCGCGTCTTTTACGCGGTCTGATTTGGCTTTGATGATGTGAGCGACATAATCACGCTGGGGCGCAACTTTTCGCGCCGTGCGAATCGGCATAAAAACTTTGCGGTCTTCTTCATTTTCGCCGAAAAATCCCGCCTTTCGTTTTTCGATAACGCCGATAATTTCCCATTGCTGACCGTTCATTCTGACAAATTTCCCGACAATTTCACCTTCCTTATTCGGAAAAAGCGCGTCCGCCGCGTTGACTCCGACGACTAAAACATTGCGCCTCTGCCGGTTGTCGGTTTCGGTGATAAAACGACCTTCGCGCAGAACGAGATTTGAAATCTGCGGATAATTCGGCGTAACGCCGTCGGTCAAAGCCCAACGGTAATTTTTATCTTCGTAAGTCAGATTATCGTCAAAACCGTCGCCGAATGAACCGATGTTCGGCGCGACGCTGGCAATATCATCAATCGCGTCGGATTGTTTCATAATCGCTTCCGCGTCTTCCAACGTCAACGGTTTGCGGTTTCGTTCATCACGATTAGGTTCTCCGAATCCGTCTGTCAGGTGAAAAGCGTAAATATTATTCGTGCCGTATTCTTCAATCATCGCCACAATGCTCTGACGCAAGCCCGTCAAAATCGAAGCGACGACAATCGCCGTAAAAACGCCGACGACAATTCCCAAAATCGTCAGAAACGAACGAAACTTGTGTCCCATTATGCTGTCCAACGCCATTTTCAGAATTTCTTTCGGTAATATTTTTGATGGTTTCATCTTTATAAATCGTTATAAATCGTAAATCGTAAATCGTGAATAGATATTTGAATCATTAATCGCCAATCGTGATATGTGAATTTGTATAAATTTTATAACTATTTACGATTCACGATTTACGATTTACGAACTTTTTGTCAATGCGACAATCGGATCGAGTTGTGCCGCTTTAAATGCCGGATAAAGTCCGGCGATAATGCCGATTAGACTTGAAACGATGATTGACATCAAAACATAACCGATTGTTACGGTCATCGTTATTTCTAAAAAATAAGTAATCAAAGTCGTTACGCCAACTGCTAAAAGCAAACCTAAAAGTCCGCCGACGATGCAGAGCAACGACGATTCGATCAAAAATTGCAGCAAAATCTGTTTGCGCGTCGCGCCGAGTGCTTTTCGCAAGCCGACTTCAAAAGTCCTTTCAGTAACGGAAACGAGCATAATATTCATCACGACAATGCCGCCGACAATCAATGTAATCATCGTAATCGGCACGACGACTGCCGCAATCGCGCCCGTAAATTCGTCAATTTGATTGCCCAATTCCGCCGTGTTGACGAGTCCGAAAGTGTCTTCGTCGCTGCCGAGAAGTTTGCGTTTGTTTCGCAAATCTGTTCGTGCGTCGTCAATGGCAAGCGTCAATGCGTCGCGGTCGGAGGCTTTTCCGTGAATCTGAATTCCGTTGCCGTGTTCAAACATTTGCAGATGCAGACTGATCGGAATATAAACATTTCTATCAAACGATTGCCCGAACATCGAACCGCGTTTTTCTTCGATTCCGATAATTTTTAGCGGCAAACCGCGAACTTTTATCGTTTGTCCGAGCGGATTTTGATACGGAAAAAACTTTTCGACGACATCCGCGCCGACGACGCAGACTTTTGAAGAGCGTTCTACCTCCGCATCCAGAATAAAACGACCTTCGGTAATGGTTTTTTCTTCAATTTCAAGCATACTCGCCGTAACGCCCAAAATTCTGACCGAAGGCATTTCGATTCCGTCTTGATTCAAATCCGCGCCGGAATTAGTCTGCGCTCCGACCTGTGTGCATTTCGCGCATTTATCTTTAAGATATTCGTATTCTTCCCACGTAACATTTTTATTCAGCCGATTGCTGCGTTCAAATTCTTCGTCGTCCATTTTCCCCGAATGCGCCATCCGGTTGACCATAAAATGATTTGCGCCCAATACTTTTGAAAGTTTTTCCGTTACATACGAATTCAAACCGCTGATCGAAGCACCGACGACGACAACCGACGCGACACCGATAATGACACCGAGCAAAGTTAGAAACGCCCGCAATTTATACTCTAAAATTGATTTGACCGAAATTTGAAAAGCGTCCGTGTAAAATGAAAATACTTGCCTCATAAAAAACCTAAGCGCGTCGAAAATGGTTGTTATTTCTGTCGGAAATGTTCGTCGATCTTTCTAACGACAATTTTTTCGGTAATGTTTCGATAAAGTTTGTTTTGCTCAATTTTAATAAAAAACTTGCGCCGTGTTATACTTTTTTCGATTTAATTTACAAACTTTTTTACGACAAACTTATAAGGAGCAAAGATTTGAGCATCTTAATAAATAAAGATACGAAGTTGATTGTGCAGGGAATTACGGGAAAGGAAGGAACTTTTCACACACAGCAAATGATCGAATACGGCACGAATATTGTCGGTGGCGTAACGCCCGGCAAAGGCGGCACGACGCACGAAGGCGTTCCGGTTTTTAATACCGTCAAAGAAGCCGTTGCCGAAACGGGCGCAAACGCTTCGGTGATTTACGTTCCGCCGCCGTTTGCCGCCGACGCGATTATGGAAGCGGCGGACGCAGGAATTCCGCTCGTCGTCTGTATCACGGAAGGAATTCCGATTTCCGATATGATAAAAGTCAAAGAATTTCTGCGCGATAAAGACACGCGCTTAATCGGTCCGAATTGTCCGGGAATTATCGCGCCCGGAAAATGCAAAATCGGAATTATGCCCGGACATATTCACAAAGAAGGCAGAATCGGCGTGGTTTCGCGTTCCGGCACATTAACTTATGAAGCCGTCGGACAATTGACCGCGCTTGGTTTAGGTCAATCAACTGCCATCGGCATCGGCGGCGATCCGATTATCGGCACGAATCACACGGACGCTTTGCGATTATTTCAGGAAGACGACGAAACCGACGCGATTGTAATGATCGGCGAAATCGGCGGAACTGCCGAAGAAGACGCGGCGGAATATGCGAAAGAAAACGTAACGAAACCGATTGTCGCCTTTATCGCCGGACAAACCGCGCCGCCGGGACGCAGAATGGGACACGCCGGCGCGATTATTTCCGGCGGAAAAGGCACAGCCGCCGAAAAAATGAAGGCTTTGAGCGCAGCCGGCATCAAAGTTGTCGAATCACCCGCCGACATCGGCAAAGCAGTGCAGGAAGTTCTCGGCTCAAAAGCATCAGCTTAAATGAAATTTTCGCATTCTTTTCGCGTTTCCGCCGCCGACATTGACGCAAACGGTCACGTCAACAATGTTGCGTATGTGCGTTGGATTCAAGATATTGCCGTCGCGCATTGGTTTTCGGCGACAACAGAAGAAACGCGCGAAAATCTAATTTGGCTGGTCGTCCGCCACGAGATTGATTATAAAAAACAGGCGTTTGAAAATGAAGAAATAACGGCAATGACTTGGGTTGGCGAACCGACGCGCATTTCGTGGGAAAGATTCACCGAAATAAAGCGCGGCGAAGATTTATTAGTCAAAGCCCGAAGCGTTTGGTGTTTGATTGACCGCGAAAAATCGAAACCGACGCGCATCACGGCGGAATTAAAAACATTATTCAGTTAAAAATATGAACGAGCGAATTTCAATAAATTCGAACATCCATTTTGGAAAACCTTGCGTCGCCGGAACGCGCATTACGGTACAAAATGTTCTTGAGTTGATCAATGAAGATTTATCGTTTAAAGAAATCAAACAAGATTATTATCCCGATTTGAAAACCGAAGATATAAAGGCTTGTATTGATTACGCCATTGCGTTGATTTCGGCGGAAGATATAAAAATTGCCGCGTGAAATTATTACTCGACCAAGATGTTTATGAAATCACGGCGCGATTTTAATCGGTTTAGAACACGATATCGTGCGTGTTGCTGAACTCGGAATGGCGCGTGCTGCCGACGAAGAAAATTTGAAAAAGGCTTTAGAATCGAATCGCATTTTTGTTACACGCGATAGAGATTACGGCAATCTTGTTTTTGTCAAAGGCATCCGAAGCGGCGTTCTGTATTTGCGTATTTTGCCGTCGAATATCAACCAAGTTCATGACGAACTTGAAAGAATTTTGAATTTATACGATGAAGGCGACTTAAAATCAGCATTCGTTGTTGTTGAAGCGAATAAACATCGGTTTAGAAAAATATAGAACGAGCGCAAAACATCGAACCGACGCGCATCAAATTAGAATTAGGTGAGGTGAAGTATGAAAATTTTACAAATTTTGGTTTTGATTGCGTATCTTGGGTTTTTTGCAAATGCACAGATAGTGGACAAAGCAGTTTTGAGCGGAAACATTTATGATGCAAACGGTTCGCTAATCGTCGGAGCAGAAGTGACGGCAATAAACGAAAAAGGGGAAAAGTTTCAAACTATTACGAATGACGAAGGAATTTATATTTTAAAATTGCCTTATAATCCGTATGAAAATGGAAATGCTGATTTCAAGATAGCAAAATATGAAATAATAGTTGACGCACATGGTTTTGAAAGAAAAGTTATAAAAGATTTTGATTTTGTTCATTCATCGAAAGGAAAAATGCAATTTGATATTGCTTTAAATGTCAAAACCTATATTGATCCAATAATCGTTAATACAGAAGGGAAAAAAGAAATAAATAAGAGGAAAAATAATAAATAATGAGCAATTTAACATTTGGAATTATCAAACCGGATGCCGTTAAAAAAGGACATTCGGGAAAAATTATTGACAAAATTTTGGGCGCGGGTTTTACGATTCGCGGGATGAAGTTGATTCATCAGACGCGCAAAGAAGCCGAAGGTTTTTATGCGGTTCACGCCGAGCGTCCGTTTTTCGGTGAATTGACCGAATTTATGTCGAGCGGTCCTTGTATTGTAATGGCACTCGAAAAGGAAAACGCCGTCAAAGCGTGGCGCGATTTGATGGGCGCGACCAATCCGGCGGAAGCTGAAGAGGGAACTTTGCGACGCGAATTTGCCGGTTCAATCGGCGAAAATGCCGTTCACGGTTCGGATTCGGACGAAAATGCGGCAATCGAGGTTTCGTATTTCTTCAGCAAACTTGAATTGGTTTAACTGTCAATGTATAAAGTAAAGTCTAGGAAGTCTAGGAAGCAAATCTTCTTTCTCTTTGACTTTCCAGACTTTCCAGATTTTTTAGACTCCGCGGACTTTTAAGAGGATGGAAAAACAATGAAAAAATGCCCGACTTGCGATAAAACTTTTGATGACGGAATGAGATTTTGCCAGACTGACGGCACGCCATTGGTCGAAGTTGCGGATGCCGCAAATGCAGACCCGTTTAAAACGATGGTCGGCGGCAGTCAGGAAATGACTTCGGCGATTCCGCCCGATCCGTTTAAGACGATGGTTGCGCCGCTGCCGAAAAAGGAGGAAAAAGAAGTTTTAGAAACGCCCGAAGAACCGGACTTTTTGAAAACGATGGTTTCTTCTCCGCGAGCCGGTAAAATGAGCGAACCGGCGAAAACAGAAGAAGAAATTGAAAATGTGCCGCCTTCGCCTTTTAGCAAAGATGTTTCGACTGATGTCCCTAAACCGGAAAGTTCGGACGATAAGTTCTCCTTTGGCGGTCAAAGTTCTGCGGCGAACGACATAGTGCCGCAAGCCGATTCGGGATATTCACCAATTGATGAAAATCCGTCGAGTCCGCCGATTCCTTCGCCGTTTGAAGAATCAATGATCGGTTATCAAGCTCCGGCAAAACCGCCGCCGTTTGATGAACCCGAACCGCTTCCTGTCGGCGGAAACGATCCGTTTCAACCGCCTTCACCGTTTGAAGTCGCTGAAGTTAAAGCCGAAGCATTAAATACGCCGTATGCCGAACAGGTCGAGAATCAATTCAATCAACCGATTGAGCAAGCGAATTGGACACCGCCGCCCGCGCCCGATGCAAATTGGCAAAACCAGCAAATCGGACAAAATACGCCGTTTCAGCCGCCGCCCGCCGGACAAGCGCAAAATCAAACTTTAGCCATTATTTCACTCGTTTCCGGAATTTTAAGTTTGGCTTGCTGCTGGTTTATTATTCCGGGAATAGCGGCTGTCGTAACAGGATTTATGGCAAAAAATAAAGCTGAACAAAATCCGAACGAATTTGGCGGCAGAGGATTAGCACTTGGCGGAATTATCACGGGTGCAATTAGTTTATTATTAGGCATTGTTCTGGTAATTATATATGTAGTTATTCCGGCATTTTTGGGGCTTTAGGCGGGATTCTCGGAAATATGTAGATTTAAACGAAACTAACTAAAAGTCTGTCTTCAATTGCACGAAGGCGGACATTGTGCGTTATAATCAATTGTAACTTGTTAAATAAGAGGAAAAATGTCAATAATCAGCGACGTAATAAATTCAACAAAAGCCGTCATCAAAGGGATGAGCATCACGCTCGGACAACTTCCGAAACGAAAATGGACGGTTCAGTATCCGGACGTTCCGGTTACGGTTCAGCCGCGTTATCGCGGACAGCATCTTCTGCACGTTGACGAACTCGGAAAGGAAAAATGTGTGGCGTGTTATTTGTGCGCGGCGGCGTGTCCGTCGGACTGCATTTATATCGAAGCCGAAACCGATTCGCGTGTTTATGAGGAACGCATCGGGCGCGATGAACGTTACGCGAAGGTTTATAATATTGATTACGGACGCTGTATTTTCTGCGGTTTCTGTGTCGAAGCCTGTCCGAAAGACGCGATTACACACGGTTATAATTTTGAAATTTCGGTTTATAACCGCGCCGATTTGCTTAAAACGAAAGATGATTTGTTGATAACCAAACAAAAGCAGTCAAAAAATTACCGCGTCGCGCTGTCGAGCGAAGACATTGATTCTGAATTTAAGGAAGTTTAAGCAATTTAACAGGATGGACAGGATTTTCAGGATAATTTTGTTCAAGTAAATCAATTTAGAATTCTTTTCATTACTGAGCGGTCTAAGAATTGCTGAGTAAAGTTGAATTGGTGTAAAAGTATGAAAAAAGAGATGTTTAAGTGTGAACAAAAAAGTCTTCAACATACTTTTACAGCCAATCGAAGCGATAATTGCTTCGATGTCGTCC
>JBBPXX010000090.1:0-5977 GCA_038200505.1 Pyrinomonadales bacterium
GATGCGATTGTGGACATCGAGAATATTTTCAGGCGTTTGCGCGAAAACCGGACGCTCGCAAATCCGCGCCCGTCGCTCGAAGTGATTTATCACGCATCGTTGGAAATCCGCTCTTCAATCGTTTTTGCAACAATCATCGTCGCGCTCGTTTTTATTCCGCTTTTCGCGCTTTCGGGTGTCGAAGGTAGATTGCTCGCGCCTTTGGGTTTGGCATATATTACCGCGCTCGTCGCGTCGCTGTTCGTTTCTCTGACCGTAACGCCCGTGCTTGCGTCGTATCTTTTGCCGAAAATGAAGGCGATGCACGAGGAAAAAGACGGCTTTTTAGTGCGTTTTTTGAAAAAATGGGACGAGAAAATTTTGCGCCGGACGATCCGGCATCCGTGGCTCGTCATCGGCGGCGCGACCGCTCTGTTTTTGATCGCAATTTCGACTTTGCCGTTTGTCGGCACGGCGTTTTTGCCCGAATTTAACGAAGGAACGCTGACGATAAATATTCAGGCGCAGCCCGGAACTTCGCTTGCTGAAAGCGACCGCATCGGGCAAATCGCCGAAAAACTTCTCTTGGAAGTGCCGGAAGTAATTTCGACCGGGCGCAGAACCGGACGCGCCGAGATGGACGAACACGCCGAAGGCGTTCATTACACGGAAATTGACGTTGATCTGAAAAAGGAAGACGCGCGTGAACGCGAAGTTATTCTCGAAGACATCCGCGAAAAACTCGCCGTCATTCCGGGCGTTTCAACCAACGTCGGACAGCCGATCTCGCACCGCATAGACCACTTACAATCGGGCGTTCGCGCTCAAATCGCCGTCAAACTTTTCGGCGACGATCTGGGAGTTTTGCGCTCGAAAGCGGAAGAAATCCGCAACGTCATCGCCGCAGTTCCGGGCGCAACCGACGTTTTGATCGAAAAACAGGTTTTGATTCCGCAAATCCGCTTTAATGTTGACCGCGCCCGCGCTGCGCAATACGGCTTGAATGCCGGAGAAATCACCGAAACGCTGGAAACCGCTCTCAACGGCAAAAAAGTTTCCGAAGCTGTCGAAGGTCAGCGGCGTTTCGATGTCGTCGTGCGCTTTGCGGACGACGCGAGAAATAATCTCGACGCTTTGAAAAATGTCACGATTGACACGCCGCAGGGAACGCAAATCCCCGTTTCGGCAGTCGCTTCGATTGAAAATCTGCCCGGACCGAATCAGGTTCTCAGGGAAAATACGCAGCGCAGAATCGTCATTCAGGCAAACACGGCGGGACGCGATTTGGGTTCAGTCGTCGGCGATATGCGCTCGCGCGTCGCCGCTCAAGTTGATTTGCCGCAAGGCTATTTTCTCGAATACGGCGGGCAGTTTGAAGCGCAGCAAGCCGCGACGAGAACGCTGTCTTTGCTGACAATTTTCTCGCTCATCGCCATTTTCTTCATCCTGCTCAAAGCCCTCGGCGATTGGCATTCCGCGCTTCAGGTAATGATAAATATCCCGCTCGCCCTGATCGGCGCGATTGCCGCTTTGCTTTTAACCGGCGGTGTATTTTCCATTGCAACATTGGTCGGCTTTATCTCGCTCGTCGGCATCACTTCGAGAAACGGAATTATGATGATTTCGCATTATCTGCATCTGATCCGCGAAGAAGGCGAAGATTTCACGGAAGAAATGGTCATTCGCGGTTCGCTCGAAAGATTAGTTCCGGTTTTGATGACCGCATTAACGGCAGGTTTATCGTTAGTTCCGCTGGCAATCGCCGCCGGTGCGCCGGGAAAAGAAATTCTGCATCCATTAGCAGTTGTCGTTTTAGGCGGAATTTTAACGTCAACTTTGCTCGACCAAATCGTTACGCCCGCCGTATTTTATAAATTCGGCAGACACGCGGCAGAGAAAATTATCAGGGAACGCGATGCCGAAAAATCCGGCGTTGTAAATATGTTCGGCGAGGAAACGATGATTGAAACCGATGTTCCGCCGTTTTCGGAAGATCTAACTTGAATGTGATTTGAGAAAAATGCTGAACAAGAAATCGAAAATTTCATTTACTTTTTTCGGCGTTTTGTTCGCTGTTGCCTTCGGGTTGAATTGGATTTGGGAAATTTCTCAAACCTTTGCTTTTGAAATGAGCGGCATAAGCGGCGGAAAAATGCTTTTATTCTGCACATTTGCGGCAGTCATTGACGGCTTTGTAGCGATTGCAATCTATCGGATTTTGCACAAAATTATTGCGGTCGTTAATTGGAAATTTTATCTTGCCGCCACTGTTCTCGGCGCATTAAGCGCAGTGTTTTTCGAGCAGACGGCATTTACATTCGGTCTCTGGGAATACAACGAAAAGATGATCGTCGTGCCTTTTACAAAAATTGGTTTGCTGCCTTTCGTGCAGTTGACTGTTCTCGTTCCGGCGGCTATTTTGTTGAGCCGATTGATTTTCTTCGGGCGGGAACAAACTTGATAGTTGAGAAGAATTATGAATAAAAATCAGATAACAAAATTTACCGCGCTGTTCGCTTTGAGCGTTTTTATCGTGCTTGCTTTTGTGTCAATTGACGGTCAGGCACAAACGAATGAAAAAGCCGAAGATGCCGTCAGAAAAATTTTGATCGCCCAAGCCGAAGCGGTCGAACAGGGCAATTTGCAGGCACTCGATAAAATTTGGTCGAATGATCCGGCGGTTCTTGTTTTTGAAAGCGGCGGAGTAAATAAGGGGTGGGAAAATTACCGCAATAAACATCTCGCGCCCGAACTGAAATCTTTTAAAAATTTGAAATTTGCGGTTTCGGACATCGTTGTTAAAGCCGATAAAAGAATCGCCTGGGCAACCTATAAATACACGCTGGCGGCTGATTTCAACCAGCAAAAAATCGACACCGGCGGCATCGGCACAATGATTTTTGAAAAAAAAGGTGGAAAATGGCTGATCGTTCACTCGCACACGAGTGCGGGATTTTGAGCAGCAAATCCACGCCGCTAAAAATCAATGTGCGGGAAGATCAGGAAATCTGTTTTAACAGAGCCGAGAGTTCGTTCGCCAGTTCGCGCCTTCTCTGCGAAGTTAAATCTTCAGTGATAATCGCTTCGCCGACAGCGGACAAATGATCGCCGAGCATATCTTTTTGGACGCGCCGCAGAGCATTGATGGCTGCCGAGATTTGATGAATTATCTCCAGACAATCGCGCTTTTCATCAATCATTTTCTGCAAGCCGCGAACTTGTCCTTCAATGCGTTTCAGACGCGGATGCTGTCGGTCGTGATTGACCTCGATACCGCCATGAGCGGCTTCGTTTGATTTTTTTTTAGTTTTTTTCAATTTTCGCTGACTCCTTACCCAATTAAGGTTTTTGGCGGATAGGACGGAGTTTTTTAGTTTGCTGCTAAAATTCCGTCAACAAAAAAGCGGCGGGGTGGTTCACAGTTGCTCCGCCGCTTTACTAGAATATTTTCGCTTGAAGTTTGTCGTTTGTAAAGGCTGACAATAAATTTAGATGTAGAGTATATAATTAAAATTGACTCATCTTAATTGCAATTTTTATCTTATAAGTGATACCTTACAAAGGTATTCTATAGATTCCTATATCTTTATATTTTCTAGCTAAAACAGTAATTTAAAAAATAATTTGTTTATTTTTAAGTTATTTGAATCCAAAATTTTAGAACCGGCGAAATAGAATAAAGTTTTCATTTCGCCAAAAAGAATGTCCCGACTCACCAAAAAGGACTGTCCCGGCAGAAAGGTGAAACTTCGCAGAGTGTTCCAGTTTTTGAAATTTCGTGTTGAGTATCCGGCAATCTCTAGATAATTTTGTCGGTATGGGACAAACATTCCACGGCAAAATCACTTCCGTTTTTTGCCAAACCAGAGCTTAGATTCGCGTGAATTTCCGCGAATTTGATTTATCCGACAATTGAATCTTTCAGCAAACCGTCGAAGTTTGTATGAATATGTGTTACGGGAAAAGTGTGTCTTAACAAGAACGCACAAGGGAGAAATACTTGTGAATTTTTTGGTAAACCTTACTACCGTAAAGTAAAAATGATTTTTGTGTGATTCGCTGAACAGATTTGTCTGATTTGAAAATGTCCGTAAACGGGGATGCTTGTTTTAGAGCGGATTAGGGATGGCAAAGTAACCAGAAAAAAAATACAAGGAGTAACAGAAAAAAATGAAAATGAAAAATGAAAATTCAAATATGATTGTTAGGTTTATGGCTGTCTTAACCTTAACTTTCGTTTTTTTGGCGGGCGCGGCGAATATGACCGCTCAAACAATCAAAAAGGGCAGTGATCTGACACCCGATGCGGGCGGCAGATTGCTTCGCCCGACGATGCCGGTTACGCCGGACGTGCCGAATTTGCCGTCCGAATTAGTTGACGGCGTTCGCATCTTTCGTCTGACTCCGATGGTCTTTCAACATCAGCTTTCGACTTTTCCGAAAAAGTTCGCCGAAGTTTGGGGTTACAACAATTCGATTCCCGGTCCGACGGCTATCGCTTATGAAGGCGAGCGAATCCGGTTTATCGTAACGAACAATCTGCCTGAACCGACGACCGTGCATTTTCACGGACTTCATCAAAACAACGAAAACGACGGCGTTGCCGGTGTCAGCCAACCCGACCCGATTCCGCCGGGCGGAACTTACACCTATGAATTAGACCCGGAACACGCCGGAACTTTCGCTTATCACGCTCATACGGAAAGTGCCAAACAAGAATTAAAAGGACTTGACGGAATGTTCGTCGTTCTGCCTTATTATGAAAAGCAGAAAGATCACGTTGACCGCGACTATATTTTTACACTCCAGTCCTGGTTTTGGGAATCCGAGGGCAGCCCGATTGTCGTTTTTCCCGGTACGATAAATAAAGAATTCAATATTCACACGATGAACGGCAAAACGCGCGATGCCGCCACCGAACCGCCGATCAAGGTTGGCGAAAAAGTGCGTCTGCGTGTCTATAACGTCGGTAATCTTTTCCACGCGATGCACGAACACGGATTCGATATGACAATTGAATCGCAGAACGGACACAAACGACCCGAAGCCGCACGCTTTGAAATAACGACATTTGATATTGGTCCCGGCAACTTTTATGAAGTTACGTTCACGGCGACCAAGCCGGGCAAATGGCTGTTCCACTGCCACGTTCCGCATCACACGACAAACGAAACAATGAGCGGACCGAAAGGCTCGCCCGTCGGTATGTCGCGGGTTTTCAATGTTACTTATTAAATCGCGGCGGCGGCAATTTCGGGTAGTTATAAAGTGATGTTTTTCGGCAGCTTAAAGCTTGTGCCGGCTGAATGTCGCTTCATCAAAACACGAGAATCTCGATTGAAAAATGAGATTTCGACAAATTAAGGGGAAAAATTCAATGAAAAATTATTTAATTAACAGCGGACAAACCGCGCTGGTTTGTGTCTGTCTTCTCTTGTTGACGGCAACGGCTTTTGGACAAGTCGGTTTGCGAAACGCGCTGGATTATGACGGCGACAACAAAGCAGATTTTGCGGTTTTTCGTCCGAGTGCCAATTCCTGGTATCTCAAAAACAGCGGCGGAACATTCAGATACATCCAATTCGGCAGCGGCACGACTGACCTGCCGGCTCCGGGCGATTTTGACGGCGACGGCAAAGGAGATATTTCCGTCTGGCGCGAAACAACCGGCGTTTGGTATCGCCTTAACAGTTCCAACAACACTTTCGCCGCCGTTCAATTCGGTCAAAAAGACGACGAACCGATTGCCAGAGATTACGACGGCGACAGCAAAACGGACATTGCGGTCGTGCGTAAAGCCAACAGTGTATTGACATGGTATGTATTGGGAAGTATGCGCGGTTTTTACGCCACGCAGTTCGGCGCGGCAACAGATTTTGCCGTTCCCGGCGATTATGACGGCGACAAAAAGTTTGATTTCGCAGTTCAGCGTCCCGGACAAGATTCGTTCGATCAGGCGGTTTTCTACATTCTCAGAAGCGGTAATGGAACATTTCAA
>JBBPXX010000091.1:0-49932 GCA_038200505.1 Pyrinomonadales bacterium
GCGGGCATCCGTCCGAATGCGACTCTGATTGTTGACCGCGCCATCGAAACCAAACCCGGCGATATTGTCATTGCGCGAATCGGCGATGAAATGTGTGTTAAAGAACTTTCTATTGACGATGAAGGCAGAGTTTTGCTGATTCCGAGAAATGAAAATTACAAGCCGATCATCATTGATGAAAATATGGATTTCGAGATTTGGGGAAAAGTCGTCTGTTCGATCAATAAACACTAAACGATTATGCAAAATGCCATCGCGCTTTTAGATTGCAATAACTTTTACGCTTCCTGTGAGCGCGTCTTTGATGCGTCCGTCAAAGAAAAGCCGATTGTCGTTTTGTCCAACAACGACGGCTGTGTTATTGCCAGAAGCGACGAAGCCAAACAAATCGGCGTAACGATGGGCGCACCGCTGTTCAAAGTTTTGGATTTACTCGAAACGCACGACGCAAAAATCTTTTCGTCAAATTACGCGCTTTACGGTGATATGAGCGGGCGCGTGATGAATCTGCTTGAAAACTTCACGCCGGAAGTCGAAATTTATTCGATAGACGAAGCATTCTTGAATCTCGAACCGCGCAAACATTCACTTGATAATCTGGCTCATTCAATCCGCGAAAAAATGTATAAATGGACGGGCATTCCGGTTTCTATCGGCATCGCCGAAACAAAGGTTTTAGCCAAAATCGCCAACAAACGCGCCAAAAAAGCCGAACTGAAAGCACACGGCGTTTTGAATCTTTACCGTTCATCAAAGACCGAACCGATTTTGAAGGAAACAAATGTTGAAGACATTTGGGGAATCGGTTATCGTTCGTCGCTGAAACTTAAAGCCAATGATATTTTAACCGCGTGGCAATTGCGGGAAATGGACAATCGTTTTGTCCGTCAGCTTTTAACCGTCGCCGGTGCAAGAATCGCGCTCGAATTGCGCGGCATAAAATGTTTGCCGTTTGAGCAAGTGCAGACAAAGAAGCATTCGATCACCTGTTCCAGAAGTTTCGGGCAAACCGTCAATAATTATTTTCAAATCAAAGAAGCCGTTTTACATTTCCTGACAAGAGCGTGTGAAAAGATGCGAAAACATAATCTTGCCGCCAACGCAATCACGGTTTTTATTTCGACGGATAGATTTAGACCGATGCCCGAACCGTATTCAAATTCGGCAACTTATTCATCAACTTATCCGAGCGACAGCAATCAGGAAATGCAGGAATGGACAATAAAAACACTCGAAAAGATTTACAAAGAAGACTATGAATATCGCAAAGCGGGAATTATTTTAAGTGGACTCGTGCCGAACGAAAATTTAACAAAGCGAATGTTTGACGATGAGAAATTCCAAAGACAGCATCAATTGATGAAAGCGATGGACGAACTAAACAAAAAGTTCGGCAAAGACACGGTTCGTTTCGGCAACGTCAAAACGACGGGCAGTTGGAAAATGAAGCAAACGCGAAAAAGCCAGAGTTATACGACAAATTGGAATGAATTGTTGTTTGTTAGTTAGAAATTTTACCGTATTGCGGCAAAGTTTCCACAAATTGCTCGAGTTATCCTTTTAATGACAAAAGTTCATCAATTTTCCGATGAAATTTATTCATCTTCTTCCCGTATCATTTGAAAGCCGTCAAGATGTCGGAAACTGCCGTTTTCGACGAAATTGTGTTATTTTCTAATCGAGGACTTAATCGCTTTTAATAATTCTTTTTTAAATATCTTAATTAACTCAATTCTCCAAGTCCTTTAAATCAGTTTCTCAAGTTTTGGATTTTTTGATAACAATTTTGATAACAAATGGACGCTATTAAGGAAAAAACACAACTACGATTGCCGAAACGTCTGCAAGGCGTTCAGCCGACTTTGATTCGTCAGATTTTTAATCGTGCCTTACCTGATTCGATAAATTTCGGACTCGGCGAACCGGATTTGCCGACACCGCATTTTATTCGTGCGGAAGCGGCGCGTGTAACTTTAGAAGAACAAAACGGTTATACGAATCACGCCGGTCTGCCCGCGCTGCGCGAAAAAATTGCGGCTAGTTACGCGCATCTTGATTTGCAGATTGACCAAGTTTGCGTAACCGTCGGTTCGCAGGAAGCGATGACCGCCTCGTTTTTGGCGTTGATTGACGAAGGCGACGAAGTTTTGATTCCGAATCCGTCGTTTCCGGCTTATGAAAACTGCGTCAAGATTTCCGAAGGCGTGCCGGTTTTTTATCGTCTTCCGGCGGAAAAAGATTTCGGTTTCGACATCGAAGAATTCAAATCGAAAATCACGCCGAAAACAAAAGTGGCGGTTGTCATTTCGCCGTCAAATCCGACGGGCAAAATTTTTACGGAAAGCGATTTGAAGCAGATTGCCGAAGCCTTGAAAGACACGGGAATTTATCTGATTTCCGACGAGATTTATTCGGATTTGTATTTTACCGCCGAAAAACCGCGTTCGGCTTCGGAATTTTACGACAAAACGATTATCGTTTCGGGTTTGTCAAAGTCTTTGAGTATGACGGGCTGGCGCGTCGGCTGGCTGGCGAGTTCGCAAACCGATGTTGTAAAAGCTGCGCTGACTCTGCACGGATTTTTGACCGTTTGCACTTCGACAATTTCGCAAAAAGCGTCGCTGCTCGGCTGGACGGAAGAAGCCGAAAAAGCCAAAGCCGAGACGCGTGAAATTTACCGGCGGCGCGGTGAATTTTTGATAAAACTTTTACAGGACGAACTCGGTCTGCGCGGAACTTCGCCGGAAGGCGCGTTTTACACGATGCTCGATGTGCGCGGAATCGGCGACGATTTGGAAATTGCGGAAAGACTTTTGCAAAATCGCGTGATAACCGTTCCCGGAATTGCTTTCGGCGATGAAGCAAAAGGCTTTTTGCGCGTTTCATTTTGTAACGATGAAGAGAAAATTGCCGAAGGCGTGAGAAGAATGAAAGAAGTTTTGATTTGATTTTTTAACAAATACGCCAAAAATACTTTTTTCCAACTATGTTAGTGATATACCAATCAAAAAATTTTCACGATCAATTTTCTGATTGGTATATAAGTCTTAATGTTTTCGGTAATTTCCTATTGTTTGAATGTCGATAAAAACTTCGGCATTTGCCGCGCTTTAGTTTTTTGTTCAAAGGCGTAAGCGATTTTAATCAATTGCGGTTCGGTAAATGCGCGTCCGAAAAATCCGATGCCGACCGGCATTTCGTCAATAAAACCGGCGGGAACGGTGATATAAGGATAACCCGCAACTGCCGCCAGCGACCACGTTGCACCGCCCGCCGTTGAAACAATCGCGTCGAGTTTGTCTTTGGCGACGACGGCATCAATTCCGTCGGCTTGCGTTCCTTTCTTCAAATTTTGCAGAGCTTCAATGTATTCTTTGTCGGTCAAATTGCCGCGCTTTTCCGATTCGATAAAAATTTCCTGCCCGAACAGTGGCAATTCGCGGTCTTTATTTTCTTCGTTATATTTTATCAATTCGGCGAGCGTTTTATATTTCGCGCCTCGCGCGGCGAGATATTTGTTCAAATCGGTTTTGAATTCGTATTGCAAAACCGCCGTTTCATATTTACCGAAATCTTTGATGGTCGGAAATTCGACATCAATCAAAGTCGCGCCGCCGTCTTTTAATGTTTGCAAATGCGCTTCGATGATGGCTAAAACATTCTCGTCTTTGCCGAAAAACTGCCGCGCCACGCCAATTCTCGCGCCGCGCAAACCGTCTTTATCAAGAAATTTCGCGTAATCTTTTTGCCCTTTTGAAGCGTCTGAAGTAATCGCGTCCGATTTATCTTTCCCGACCAATACGCCGAGCAGAATCGCCGCGTCCGCGACGGTGCGCGTCATCGGTCCCGCCGTGTCCTGCGTGTGTGCAATCGGAATCACGCCGCTTCTCGAAACGAGTCCGAGCGTCGGTTTGATGCCGACAATCCCGTTGCGCGTCGCCGGACAAATAATCGAACCGTTGGTTTCCGTGCCGATGCCGACTGCGGCGAGATTGGCAGAAATCGCCGCGCCTGTTCCGGCGGAAGAACCGCACGGATTTTGGTCTAAAACGTACGGATTATTCGTCTGTCCGCCGCGTCCCGACCAACCGCTGATTGATTTTGTCGAGCGAAAATTCGCCCATTCGCTCAGATTCGTTTTGCCAATAATGACCGCGCCGGATTTTCTCAATTGCTTGACCAGAAACGCATCTTCTTTCGGAGTCGGCGCGTCAAGAAGGGCGAAACTTCCGGCGGTCGTTTTCATTTTGTCGGCGGTGTCAATATTGTCTTTTATCAAAATGGGAATGCCGTGCATCGGCGAACGCATTTTGCCCTTTTTGCGTTCTTTGTCCATTTCGTCGGCGATTTTCAGCGCGTCCGGGTTGATTTCGATGACGGAGTTAATTTTCGGATCAATCTCTTTAATTCTTTGCAGATACATTTCGACGAGTTTTCTCGAAGAAAGCTCGCCGGATTTCATTTTCGTTTGAAGCTCGCCGACGGTTGTTTCGGTCAATTCAAACTCCGTTTCAAAAGATAAAATTTCACCCGCTTTGGTATTTTTTATCAAACTTATCGCGGCGATTCCAGCCGCGCCCAATTTCAAAAATTCGCGCCGATTTTGTTTTTCGTTATCCATAATTTATCGAAATTTTTTGTGATTTTATTTTTGGTTTTGCGTTGTTTCTAATTATCGGACAATTGGCGTGAAAAAATCAACAATCAAACTGAACAATCCACGGCAAAAAGATGTCAGTCTGAGATAATTTGCAGATAATCGTTTAATATCTTAAAAAGAATAGACAGCAATGAAAGCAGAAACGGCTCTCAGACCGGCAAATAAAGTTACCAAAACGAAAAACCGCGTTCCGCGATGGGTTTTGCCGTCTGTCAAAGCTACGATTTTTTTATTCGACGCGATTTTCTCGGTTTTATGTTTCGCGCTCGCTTTCGTTTCGCGTGAAGGCGATTCTATTTTTTCGCAAACATCGTGGAATTGGAGCGAAGATTTTGCGCCATACGCCGGAGTTTTGTTTTTTATAATCCCGATTCGTCTGGCGATGTTTATTTCGCAGAGAATTTACCGTTTTCAGGGCGCGTTTTCTTACATCGCCGAATTTATCAAGGTTTTCAAAGCCGTCGCGCTCGGTTCACTTTTGATCATCGCTTTTACATTTCTGTTTCGCGGCGGTTTCGCGTTTCGTGAATTTTCTTATTCACGCGGCATTTTCGCGCTCGATTTTGCGTTGGCGTTGATTGTTTTTACGATTTTCCATTTCGGTTTGCGTTATTTGCAGACTTTGGTTAGACGACGCGACATAAATTTGATTCCGACTTTGATTGTCGGCACAAACGCCGAAGCCGAACAAACGATTCGTGAATTGCAGGAACGGCGCGATTTGGGTTATCGCGTCGTCGGTATCGTCGCGGCGGAAGATTTCAAAGTTCAAGGTTCAAGGTTCAAGGTTCAGACTCACGACTCACGACTCACGACTCACGACTCAAAAGAAGTTCCGATTGTCGGAACACTCAACGATTTGCCGGAAATTATCCGCGAACTCGAGATTCAGGAAGTAATTATCACCGACAATCAAATTCCGAGCGAAAAACTTTTTGAAGCGATGATGCACATCGGACGCAAACAAAAAGTCGAATTTCGGCTCGCGCCGTCGCTGTTTAACTTTCTGCCGCAAAAAACCAGCGTCGAACAAATCGGCGTGTTGCCGATGGTGCGGCTTTTCCGCGAACCTTTGTCGGACGCGGAAAGATTTATCAAACGTACTTCGGATATTTTGATTTCCGGCGTTACGCTCGTTTTGCTTTCGCCCGTTTGGTTTTTAATCGCGCTGTTTATAAAATCCGACTCAAGCGGCGCGATTCTTTTCAAACAAGAGCGCGTCGGAATGGACGGACGCAAATTTCTCTGTTATAAATTTCGGACGATGAAAGCCGACGCGGACGAAACAGTTCACCGCGAAACTTATCGTAAAAACATCGAAGGTTCGAGCGAAGCAAACGCGGGCGATGACGAAAAACCCGTGTTCGGAAAAGTTAAAAACGACGCGCGAATTACAAAAGCCGGAAAGTTTCTGCGGCGCACGAGTTTAGACGAGCTTCCGCAGTTTTTGAATGTTCTAAAAGGCGAAATGAGCGTCGTCGGCGCACGTCCGCCGATTCCTTACGAGGTCGAAAACTACGAAATCTGGCATCGCAAACGGCTCGATATGAAACCCGGAATTACAGGTTTATGGCAGGTTTCCGGCAGAAATCGCCTGACGTTTGATGAAATGGTCAAAATTGATTTGTTTTACATCGAAAATTGGTCGCTGTGGCTAGATTTGAAAATAATTTTGCTGACGCTTCCGGCAATTCTGCGCGGCGACGGCGCGAGGTAATCAAAAATGAACATACGCGAACACAACAGCAGAGCGTGGGACAAATTAGCCGACGAAAATATCGAATGGAGTGTGCCGGTTTGCGCGGAAGAAATCGAGAATGCGCGGCGCGGAGTTTGGGAAATAATTCTAACGCCGATAAAAAGCGTTCCACGCGATTGGTTCGGCGACGTTCGCGGGAAAGATATTTTGTGTCTGGCTTCGGGCGGCGGTCAACAAGTGCCGATTTTAGCGGCGGCGGGCGCAAATGTAACGTCGTTTGACGCTTCGGCGAAACAGCTCGAACGCGATGAGTTTGTCGCGGCGCGGGAAAATCTCGAAATCAGAACGGAACAAGGCGACGCGGCGGATTTATCGAGATTCGCAGACGAATCTTTTGACTTGATTTTCCATCCTTGCTCGAATTGTTTTATGGCGGAATTGCAGCCGATTTGGAACGAATGTTACCGCGTTTTGCGGCGCGGCGGCGTTTTGCTTTCTGGATTTAATCAACCTTTTACTTATATTTTTGACCGTTATGCCGAAGAAGAAAGAAATGTTTTGGAGGTTAAACATAGAATTCCGTATTCGGATTTGGAATCGCTCGACGAAGACGAATTAAACAAAATGCTCGAAGCGGGCGAACCTTTGGAATTCAGTCATACGCTTGATGAACAAATTGGCGGACAAATCGAAGCCGGATTTTTAATCGGCGGTTTTTACGAAGATTGGTGGACGGACGAAGCGCGGATTTTGAATAGATATATTCCGACTTTTGTGGCGACAAAAGCGGTTAAAATGTAAATTTTTCGCCACAAACAACTAGACAAATGCCGAACATTTCCGACACTTTGAAAATCGCCGCCGAAATTTTGCGGCAAAGCGGCATTGCCGAACCGCGCCGCGAAGCGAATTCCCTTCTCGCTTTTACATTGCAAAAAGATAAAACTTTTCTCATCGCATATTCCGAATACGAGCTTTCCGGCGAAGAAGAAACGCGCTTTCGCGCATTTTTGCGGCGACGCGCAAATCGTGAACCTTTTCAATATATTACAGGAAAACAGGAATTTTACGGTTTGGATTTTGAAGTTACAGAAGACGTTTTGATTCCGCGCCCGGAAACTGAATTGATTGTCGAAAATGCAATCAAACTTTTGCCGGAAAACGGTAGGTTTTGTGAAGTCGGCATCGGTTCGGGCTGTATTTCGGTTTCGATCCTGCACGAAGTTAAAACGGCTTCGGCGATTGGTTCAGACGTTTCCGAAAGTGCTTTGCAAATCGCCGGAAAAAATGCTGAAACTCACAATGTTTTTGACAGATTAGAGTTAAAAATTTCAGATGTTTTCGATATTTTACAAACCGAAAAATTTGATTTAATAGTTTCAAATCCGCCATATATTTCAAGTAAAAATATAAGAAATTTGCAGATGGAAGTGCGTGATTTTGAACCGCTTTCAGCTTTGACGGACGGCGCGGACGGACTTTCGATTATCAAAAAAATTATTGACGATGCTCCAAAATTTCTAAAGCCGCAAGGATTTTTGTTAATGGAAATCGGTTTCGGTCAAGCAGACGAAGTAAAAAAGATGTTTTCGCCCAAAATCTGGCAGAGCGTCGAGATTTTACCCGATCTGCAAAATATTCCGCGAATTGTCAAAGCAAATTTAGTTTTTCACTTTTAATTTTTAGTTTTCATTTTTTAGTTTCTTTCTGCTATATTCTAATGTATCGAAAATTTAACAGGAATTTTGCTGTGGATTTTTTTCAAAAAGGAGAAAATATATGAAATACGAATACGAAGATGAAAGAGAAGCGGGTGCGACGACAAAAATCACTTATTTGCTCGGCGGCATCGGCATCGGAGCGATTTTGGCATTGCTTTTTGCGCCGAAATCGGGACAGGAACTGCGCGGCGATATTGCCGACGTAACCCGCAAAGGTGTTGAAAAAGGCAAAGAAACCGCCGCGTTGGTCGGGGAAAAAGCCGGTGATTATTACGAAGTAAGCCGCGAGAAAGCGACTGAATTTTATCAAACAGCGCAGGACAAAGCCGGTGAATTAAAAGACAAAGCCGGAGAACTGGCAGGAAAAGCCGGCGGTTTAACCGAAAAGGCGAAAGATGCGGTCAGCACCACAAAAAATCCGTTTTCCGCCGCGATTGAAGCCGGTAAGGAAGCCTATCAGGATGAAAAACGCCGCACCGAACCGAATGTAATCGCCGAAGGTCGTCCGAGTTATCCGATTAAAGATAATAAAGACATAATTTTAGAAATTCCGGGCGACGCGAAAAAAGAAGAATAAGAGGAAACAATGAACACTAGCGAACCGATATTTTGGATAATGATTGCGTCAATTGTCATTGCCCTCTGTTTTATCGTGATGGCAGTTGCGCTGATTGCGATTGCTCTGATCATTAAAAAAGTTACCGGCACAGTTGAACGAGTCGAAGAAAAATTTGAACCGCTGATGACAAAAGTTAATGCCATCGGCGAACAGGGCAAACAAATTTCGGTGCAGTTCACGGAAATTTCCGGCAATCTTTCGACGGCGACCAAGTATTTTTCCGAATCCGCCGGACTTATTAAAGATGAAGTCGCCGAACTCAAACAGCTTGTCGGAATAACGGCGCGCGAAGCCAAAGAAAAAGTCGCGCTGGTTAGTAAAACAATTGACCGCACTCAAATGCAAGTTACGACGACGACGGATTTTATACAGGAAAAAGTCGTCGAACCGGCGCGGGAAATTGCGGCGATTATGGCGGGCGTGCGAAAAGGTTTGGAAGTTCTGCTCGCGCCTTCGCCGAAACGGATTGACCGCGTTTACACGGAAGACGAAATGTTCATCGGTTAAAATTGTTCATCAAATTTTAGGAATAAACACGGATTCGTCTTTTCAGACTTATTCGTGTTTTTATGTGAATCAGTAGTTGAAATGAATGTCAAAATGTTTCGATTTTTTTGCGAACTTTGCGCCTTTGCGGGAAATCATTTTCTCCCGCAAAGGCGCAAAGTTCGCCAAGTAAAGGAATTAAAAATCTAAAATATTTTTAACTTGCCGATTCGCATTTTTATTTTGAGTAAAATGAATAAACCAAAAAATTACGCTGAATTTTGGGATTTTTATGTCGCCGAACATCAAGAACCTTTGACGCGATATTTACATTTTATCGGCACGACATTGGGAATTGTTTTGCTCGTTTGGTTCGTGCGCGGCGGACATTGGCTGTATCTTCCGCTTTGTTTCGTAGTCGGTTATGCGTTTGCGTGGTTTTCTCATTTCTTCGTCGAACACAACAAACCCGCATCTTTCAAATACCCATTTTGGTCGTTTATTAGCGATTACAAAATGGTTTGGTTTATGTTGACGGGTAAAATGAATACTGAGGTTGAAAGAGTTTTGAGAAAATAATTAACAGGATGGACAGGATTTACAGGATGGTTTTTAAGATTTATAAAAATCCTGTAAATCCTGTCCATCCTGTTAAATTTCTTGGATATTTTCCGAAATCAATTCCAGCGAGCGGTTGTAGCGATACGAAATTTTCATGTGTCCGTCGTCAAATTCTTCGTGAATGTGCGGAATATCAAAATCTTTTAACTTTTCGCACAAAATCTTCGCTCCCAAATCCAGATAAAATTCATCACGAGTTCCGGCATCAATGTAGAGAAGTTTCATAGATTTCAAGTTTTCTACAGACTTTTCCACAAGCCGCACCGGATCGTGTTCGAGCCATTTTTCCCAAATATCAAGGCGAATTTCGCCTGTTTTCAAATCGAACGGCAAATCAAAATCCGTTCCGTTCGGCGAATAACACGCGCTCATTCCGATAATGTTTAATCCGGCAAAATCGTCATTGCCTTTTCTCGCTTCTTCGTTCCACATTTTTTCGACGAGTTTTCGCGGATTTCCTTTGACGGCGCGAAACGCTTTCGGAAAATCGGGCAAATAACAATAATCAAAATAACAATCGCCGCTCGTCGAACACGCCAAACCGAAAATGTCGGAATGCCGCATTGCCATTATCAACGCGCCGTAACCACCCGAAGATTTTCCCATCACAGCGCGTGAATTTTTATCATTTATCGTGCGAAATTGCGCGTCAACAAACGGCACGATTTCCCGCGTTAAATAATCTTCGTAATCGCCCGTCGCGCTCGAATTTATGTATTGCGAACCGCCGTAATGCGTAAAACAATCGGGCATCACGACGATCATCGGCTTGATTATTTCATCGGAAATCAATTTATCCATTCTTTCCGCCAAATCCGGCGAAAAAGCGTTGTTGTTGAGCAGCATTTTGCCGCGTCCGGTAAATCCGGTAAGACAATAAACCGTCGGGTAAGATTTATTTTCATCATAATCGGGCGGAAGATAAACGATTAAATCACGGATATAATTGTCGCCGAGCGGATTGTTTTTCAAGATTTCGCTTTCGTGCCGCAAAACTTTTATCGTGCCTTGTTTTCGATTGTTGTTATTCATAGCTTTATTTTTTAACGCAAAGGCGCAAAGATGCAAGGGCGCAAAAGTTTTTATGTTAAAGATAAAATTATTCTTTGCATCTTTGCGCCTTTGCGTTAGAATCTTTTTATGTTTTTCGCCGAAGATGTCATTTCATTAAACCCGAACGCGCTCAATTCGACCATCGAATTTTTGACGGCGATGGTTACGCCGACTTTATTGATTTCGGCGACGGGTTCGCTCGTGCTTTCGACTTCGACGCGGCTCGGGCGTGTGATTGACCGCGTGCGCGATTTGGAACAGCGTTTGGGTGAATTGATTCACGTCAAAGACAAAAAGGAAGTTCCGCTTTACGAAAAACGGGTTGATGCGGTCGTCAATCTGCTCGACAAAGTAACGAGTCGGGCGCGGATTTTGCAGCGGGCGATGGGCGCATTTTATTACGGTTTGTGTCTTTTTATTTTAACGAGTGTAACCATTGCCATCGGTGCGTTTTTCAATACTTACCGCTGGCTGCCGATTCCGGTCGGCATCATCGGAATTGTCTTTTTATTTTACGGCAGTATTTTGATGCTGCTCGAAACCAGAATGGCGACGGCGACGGTCAATGCCGAAATGGATTTTACGTGGGCGTTGGCAAACAAGGTCGCGCCGCAGGAAATTATCAACAAATATATCTACAATGCACACGGAAAACGCCGACTCCGCCGCAAAGTTCTTGAAACTTTGGAAGACGGGCGAACTGAAAACGAGAGTTGAAAAACTCGAAAAACTGCTCGAAAGCTGTACGATCTGCCCGAAAGACTGCGGAAACAATCGTCTGAATGACGAAATCGCCGCGTGTTATTCGGGCGCGTTGCCGATTGTGTCGTCTTACACGCCGCATTTCGGCGAAGAACCCGTTTTATCCGGCACAAACGGCGCGGGAAATATCTTTTTCGGCAACTGCAATCTGCGCTGTGTCTATTGTCAGAATTATCAAATCTCGCAAACGTGGAAAACAAACAAGAAAAACGAAATAACACACGAACGCTTGGCGGAAATGATGCTCGAATTGCAGGCAAAAGGCTGTCATAACATCGGTTTCGTTTCGCCGACGCATTTTGTGCCGCAAATGGCTCGCGCAATTCTTATCGCGGCGGAAAATGGTTTGCGTCTGCCGATTGTTTATAACACCAATGCTTATGATTCGGTCGAAGTTTTGAAATTATTGGACGGAATTGTTGACATTTATCTGCCCGATTTGAAATACGCCGAAAACGACGCGGGATTTACGCATTCAAAAGTGCGCGATTACACGACTTTTGCCCGCGCCGCAATCAAAGAAATGTTCCGTCAAACGGGCGATAAACTGATTTATGATGAAAAAGGTCTTTTGCAAAAAGGTTTGGTCATTCGTCTGCTCGTTTTGCCGAATGACATTGCGGGAATTGAAGAAAATCTGCGCTGGATTCGTAATGAATTATCGCCGAAAACTGCAATTTCACTGATGGCGCAATACTACGCGACGAACAAAGCCGCCACCGATGAGCGTTACATTTTGCTTTCCCGCCGAATTTCCGAGCGCGAATGGTTTTCAGCAATCGAAATTCTCGAAGACTTGGGAATCGAAGAAGGTTTTATGCAGGAATACGAATCGGCTTCGCATTATTATCGTCCTGATTTTACAGATGCGGAAAAGCCGTTCAAGGACATTCGGGATTTTCAGTAGATTTCGGGAACAAAAACTGATTTTGATTGTCTAAAATTTTGGAGGTCAAAATGAAAAAGAATATACGAAATTTATTTTTGGCAAGCTGTTTCCTTTTCGCTATATCTTATGATAGTTGCACTCTTGGTATCGGCTACGATAAGAAATATAAACTTTACCCTGAAGTTGATGATTATTCTTGTACAATGACCAAGACCTACGGACACCGCTGGGAAAGACTGGGATTTGTAACATTTGGTTTAGGAACAAGTTTTATATTCGCAGTTGTTATCGCATATCGCAGGAAACAGGAAAATACAGACGGAATTATTTTAAATTTGGTTGATAAATGAATGAAAATTGGAGAAAATGCGCCTGATTTTACATTAAAGGACATCGACGGAAACGATTGGAAATTGTCCGAACAAAAAGGAAAAATAGTCGTTTTGCTGTTTTATCCGGGCGATAATACGCCGGTTTGCACGCGGCAGTTGTGTTCGGTCAGAGATAATTGGGAAGATTATCAGAAAACAGGCGCGGAAGTTGTCGGCATTTCGACTGATTCCGCGGAATCACACAAAAATTTTGCGGGAAAATATGATTTGCCGCTGACGCTGCTGGCGGATGAAGACGGTGAAACGCTGGAAAAATACGATATGAAATCGTGGCTTCCCGGACGTTCGGCACGCGGCGTGGTCGTCATTGATGGAAAAGGCGTGGTTCGCTATCATCAAGTTCAGATGTTGAGTTTGCTGCGTCCGAAAGACGATGAAATTTTAGAGGCAATTAAGAAAGCGCAAAGTAAAGGTTGAATTTAATTGTAATCGGCATAATTTCTCCACTTTAGTTCTTTCGCCGTTTTTCCAACTCGATTCTCTCGATCACGTCCGCTACGCGCGGATTTTTCACCTGTAAAATTCGGCTTTGAATCCAATGTTTGCTTCCTTCCGACTGAAATTTATAGCCGTAATCAACCAAGACCTTCATAACCGCCCAACGCCTTTTGTTCAATTTGCGCGGCGGCTCGAAATACGCGCCCATATCAATCATCGGTTTCGCGCATTCGGGACATTTTCTCGCGCCCTCGCTCAAAGGTTCTTTCGCAAAACTTTTACGGCAATCAAAACAAGCCCAATGCGTGAACATAATTTATTCTTTAATTGCCGCTTCAATTTCTTCAATCGGCAAAATTTCCTTCAAAACTCTCGGCGCAATTTTAATCAAAAATCCGCGCTTGCCGCCGTTGATATAAATGTGCGAAAGATCGAAAATCGTCTTTTCCGCATAAACCGGCATCTTCGTTTTCGTCCCGAAAGGTGAAGTTCCGCCGATTAAATAACCCGTTAACTTATTCGCCTTTTCAGCCGTCGCGGGCGCAACGGATTTTACTTTCAAAACTCGCGCCAAATTCTTTTCCGAAACCTGAAAATCGCCGTGCATCAAAACAATCAAAGGCTTTTTTTCGTTTGTTTCAAAGATCAAAGTTTTAATGACCGCGTGTTCATCAACTTTTAGTATTTCCGCTGAATGTTTTGTTCCGCCTTTTTCGACATATTCAAAAACGTGCGGTTCAAATTCAACTTTTTTCCCGCACAAAACGCGAATCGCGGGCGTTATCGGATAATTCATTTTAAAAATTCACGGCAAAATTTCAAATACTTCACAATGTTTTGGCTTAAAAACGCTGAAATGCCGACGATCAACCGGCAAAATTTTCGTAATGTTCAATCTTTCCGCCATTGCGACAATTGCCGCATCAACCAAATCAATGTTATTGTCGTCGTATTTTTCCAAAATCTCGGCGGCACGTTCCAAATCGCTTTCGGTTGTCCGCTCAACCAAATACTCGCCGCCGGCGACGGCTCTTAAAAATTCGACGAGAGTTTTATATTCAACTCCCGCAAAATCAGATAAGCCATTTCCGGGATAACGACATCGGGAAGAATTGCCGTAACGATTTCGCGTCCGAATATTTCGCTGCAATCAGAATGATGAGAATCTTTTTCATCAAAGACAGCAAGCAAAAAACCTGTAACAATTAACGAATTTTGCATTATGGCAAACTCCAACCTTCTCCTTTGTCAATTCCTTCGGCGAGGATTTCGTCAACTCTTTCCGACACATCACCGGATTTACTACGCGCAATTCCGACAAAGCGCATCAATTTTTTACGCCTTTCTTCTTCCTTCGTATCAATTTTATTTTCAGTAATCTCAACCTCGATTTCCTGAACATATTCCAAAACCTTCGCCTGCTTTTCGGGCGGCAAAACGTGAATTTTCTCGATTAATGTTTTTTCTAAATTTGCCATCATAAAATTTTCACCTCACTTCTTTTCGATGCTAATGATCATCTCGTTCTTTGTCGGACGATTGGATTTCCTTTGCTAATTTAATCTTCTTTGAATTCATCAGTTTAACGCTCAAAAGCCAAAGTTCGTCCATCATTTTCAGTCGTTTAGTAACGGCTTTCGACGACATATCAACTTTCATTTTCCGACTTGTCCCAAAATCTATTATGACCAGTTTCCAATTCTGAACCTTTTTGGTAAATTCCCGGATAATCACTTTGTCCTTCCGCATATAATCGAATCTCTTCATTAAAAACAATATGAAAATAGAAGTCTTTACCGGCATTTTCTGCAATAACTTCAAATTCATCATCAGGCATCATTCCAAAATCTGCGCCCCAAGGTTCTAACCATAAAGTTATTGGTTTTGAAAAATTGTTGCTGACTCTCATTTTTACACTTCGTTTCATAGCAAATTAAACCTCTTTATATCGAAAACACGAAACCAAATGATCGTTCACTAAACCGCAAGCCTGCATAAACGCATACATAATCGTCGAACCGACAAAATTAAAACCGCGCTTTTTCAAATCTTTGCTCATCGCGTCGGAAACTTCGGTTGTTGCGGGAACATCTTTGAAATTTTCCCAAGCATTGACAATCGTCTTGCCGCCGACAAATTGCCAGATGTATGAATCAAACGAACCGAATTCTTTTTGGATGTTCAAAAATTCCTGTGCGTTCCGAATTGCCGAAGCGACTTTCAGACGATTGCGAATAATGCCTTCGTTTTGCAGAAGATTTTCAGTTTTCTTCAAATCGTAACGCGCGATCTTTTCCGCGTCGAAATCATCAAATGCGGCGCGGTAATTTTCGCGTTTTTTCAAAATTGTGTCCCAACTAAGTCCGGCTTGTGCGCCTTCGAGAATCAGAAATTCAAATAACTTTTTGTCGTCGTGCGCGGGAACACCCCATTCGGAATCGTGATACAAAATTGATAAGTCATTTTTCGCCCAGCCGCAGCGCGTTTTTTCATTTGGCATAAGTTTCAAACGGCAGATATTTTTCGATCAACTCTGAAGGTTTCAGATTGACGAAATTTACGTCGGCTTCGACGACCGACGCGAGTTTTAAAATATCCGCAACCGAATTGACCGTCGCAATGCCGACTGATTTCATTCCGGCGCGATGTGCGGCTTCAAAACCGTTGATCGCGTCTTCAAAAACAAGGCAGTTTTTCGGTTCAACATCGAGTTTCTCTGCTGATTTTAGGAAAATCTCCGGGTTCGGTTTGCCGTTTTCGACATCCGCCGCCGTTGTAATCGCGTCAAAAAATCGCCGCAAATCCAAACCGTCGAGGACGAATTCCATATTCGCCACCGGCGCGGCGGTCGCCACCGCCATTTTTACACCGAGCGATTTGGCGGCTTCGAGAAATTCAATCGCGCCCGCAATCGCGCGTCTTTCGGGCAAAAAAAGTTCGCGGTAAAGAGTTTCCTTGCGCTGACCGAGTTCCAGTAATCTGTCTTCGCTCGCATCTTTGAAAAAGTTCGGGATAATTTCGCGGTTGGTTTTGCCCGCCGTTTTGACGAGAAAATCGTGCGCGTCCGTTTCAATGCCGTTTTCGCCGAGCATTTTCTGCCACGCCGCGCCGTGATAGTGCATATTGTCAACAAGCGTTCCGTCCATATCGAAAATAAACGCGCGTGTTTCGTAATTATTCATCTCGTTATTTTAACTGAAAAAAGGTGGATTTGCCCACGAAATACACGAAAAATACGAAAAGAAGAAATAATTATTTTTTTATCTTAATTTTCGTTTCTTTCGTATATTTCGTGGGCAAAAAATCTTACTTGCCGCTGAAATTTCCTTCGCGGCGTTCGACAAATGACTGCACGCCTTCTTTCGCATCTTCGGAAGCAAAGAGTTCGAGAATCTGCGGCGTAAGATGTTCGGCGGCTTTGGTAAAGCCTTCGGTTTGCGATTTTCGCGCCGATTCGATGGTCGCGCGAACGCCTAAAGGTGCTTGTTTGGCGATTTTTTCGGCGATTTCGACGGCTTTTTCGAGATGTTTTCCGTGTTCGGTAATTTCCTGCACAAGTCCGATTCGCAAGGCTTCGTCTGCGTCAAATTCGTCGCCCGTAAGCAGCCAGCGCATCGCATTTCCCCAACCTGCGACTTCGGGAAAACGAAGCGTCGCGCCGCCGAACGGGAAAATTCCGCGCTTGATTTCGATTTGCGCGAACGTCGCGTTTTCCGAAGCGATGCGAACATCGGACGCGAGCAGCAATTCAATTCCGATGGTCAGACATTTTCCGTGAACAGCGGCGACAATCGGTTTTGTCCGCGAACGCTTCCCGTCAAGATTAAGAGGATCAATCGCATTTTCCGAGTAACTCAAAATCCCCTTTTCAACGACTTTCGGCGCGACGTTCGCCAAATCCAAACCCGCCGTGAACATTTCGCCTTCTGCAAACAAAACGCCGCAGCGGATTTCGTCGTCGTCTTCTAAACGCGCGTAAGCGAGTCCGAGTTCTTCGAGCATCTGTAAATCAAAAGCGTTGCGTTTCGCCGGACGATTCAAGCCGATTAAAAGAATGTGTCCGCGCTGTTCAACTGAAATTTTTTGTTCGGTGGTCGGTGTCATAATTTTTTGTTTTTAATGCGGAAAACCGCCTTCTTTCTTTACTCTTTCCGCCTGCCGGAAATGTCGTTTTTCGTGTTCGACGACGACTGCCAAACCGTCAGACAAACGATAAGTTACGAATTTCATATAGGGCGACGTGATTTTAATTTTTCTGCAATCCGTCGTTTCGATTTTTTTTATTTTCCCGATCAGTTCCGCTTGATGTCCGGCGAAAATCTCGATGATATGCGGGTCAATCTCGCTTGGCGGCACGATCTTCTGCGTCGGTGCTTTGAATTTTCGCGCGTCTTTTTTTAGCGAACCGATTAATAAATTCCCGAAAAATCCCGAAAGCGGCGAAAACTTTTCGAGCGTTGAATGCTTCTGTTTTCCGTCAGCGATTTCGTCGAATTTGTCGTATAAAAGTTCGTTCGATTTTATCAAATGCTCGAAACATTGCCCGACGCTCCAACTTTCGTCGGAAGATTTCCAATTGATCTGCGCGGGCGAAAGTTTGCCGAAAGCGTCCTGCACACTTGCGGAAATCGTTTCAAGTTCGGAAATTATTTCGTTCATCTTATCTTTATCTCGAATTCAAAATCAGTCCGCTGAAAACAGACATCGAATAGAAGAAAGAAGTTCGTTTGACCGAGAATCAAAGTTGCATATTCGGATTTTGTCCACGCAAATGCCAATTTTACTTTTGGGAAACTTTGTATTTGAGCATTTACAAATAAGGCTCTGGCTTCAAAGTCTGCTAAATTTCCCACTAAACTTAACGGAATTCGTTGACTTCCCCAAGTTGCGCCAAGTTCTAATCCAATTTTGTAAGGCAGAACACTAACAGTTGAACCTGAATCCAAAAGCCCGAAAACTTTTTTCCTATTGCCTTCACGCTCAAGCATCAACGGCAAATATGGCATCGGTTCAATCAAACGTCTTTCGCCTAAATCTTGCAGATATTGATATTTACTTGCTTGCATCGGCTTTGTCTTCTTCTAATAAATTTTGTAATGTTCGGCTCGCCTCAAAAGCATCGGTTTGCGAAATAAACTCGTGTTCTTGATTTTCGACAAACAAAACATTTTCTTCATTTGCTACTTCATTTGCTAAGAATTGAATCGCACGAATCTTCTCTTTATGATTTAATTCTTTCAGCGTTGGTAAAAGTTCTGTTACTGTCATTGTTTTTTCTCCTGTCATACATTTTAACAGAATTTTTAGACACAAAAAATGCGAAGGAGTTTTTCAAAATTTTCTCCTTCGCATTTTTCGCACTTAATTTCTCAAAGGCTTGCCCGTTTTCAACATTCCCGCGATTCGTTCCTGCGTTTTGCGTTCGCCGCAAAGCGATAAAAATCCCTCGCGTTCCAGATCGAGCAAGTATCTTTCCGACACAAAAGTTTGATGATTCAAATCGCCGCCGCACAAGATTTTGGCGATTTTATTGCCGATCAGTTCGTCGTGGTCGGAAATAAACGCGCCTTTTTTCATCGTGTGCAGAGCGAGCTTGAACGCCGCTTGTCCGGCTGCGCCCATCGCCAAAATGTCTTCGCGCTCATTGGGCTGGACGTAACCTGCTGAAGCGAGATTTAAGACTTCCTGTTTCGCATCGGCAATCAAACGGTCGCCGTTCATCGAAATCGCGTCGGATTTTCTAAGCAGTCCCATACTTTTAGCTTCCTGCGCCGACGCTGCGACTTTGCCCATTCCGATTGTTTCAAAAGTTCCCTTCAAAAACGCCAGCGGATCGGCATCCGGCACGGATTTCGCCATATCCATCGTTCGCAAAGTCATTTCCTTAGTGCCGCCGCCTGCCGGAAGCAAACCAACGCCGACTTCGACCAAGCCGATATAAGTTTCCGCCGCCGCGCGTGTTTTGTCGCCGTGCATCGAAATCTCGCAGCCGCCACCGAGCGTCAAACCGTAAGGCGCGGTAACGACGGGTTTCGGCGAATAGCGCAGACGCATCACGGCGTTTTGCAGTTGGCGAATCATCAGATTAATGTCGTCCCATTCTTCTTCCTGCGCCGCCAGCAGCAACAGCATAATATTCGCGCCCGCCGAGAAATTTCCACCCTGATTGCCGACGACTAAACCCGTAAAATTCTTTTCAACTTCGTCAAGCGCAAAATTCATCATCTGCACCGTGTCGCCGCCGATAGAATTCATCTTTGAATGAAATTCCAGACACGCCACGCCGTCGCCCAAATCAATCAGCGACGCGCCCGCGTTTTTCTTGATAACGCCCGTGCGTTCTTTGACCGATTTCAAAATGATTACGCCGTCGCGGTCGGGCATTTTTTTGTATTCGTTCGCAACCAAATCAAAATAGTATTTTTGTCCGTCTTCGTTTTTGTAAAAATTTTCCGCGCCGGATTCGAGCATTTTCTCGACATTCGCGGGAATTTTTTGATCTTCGGCTTTCATTCGCTCGACCGATTCACGAACGCCGATTGCGTCCCACGTTTCAAACACGCCGATTTCCCAGCCAAAACCCCATTTGATCGCGTTGTCAATTTCGACAATCGTGTCGGCGATTTCGGGAATGCGATTCGCCGCGTAACGCGAAATTCTCGAAGTAGTTTTCCACAAAAACTCGCCGACTTCATCGTCGCCCCAAACGAGTGTTTTAACGCGCTTCGGCAAATCTTCGATCTGTTTTGCCGCGTCGAGCGACGGAAATTTTGTTTTTTCCTGCGGTTTGTATTCAAAAGTTTCCAAATCGAGTTCTAAAATCTGCCGTTTGCCTTCCGCGTCTTTCGACTTTTTGAAAAATCCGCCGTTTGATTTGTCGCCCAAAATTTTCTTTTCCATCAATGTATTGATGAGTTCGGGCGTTTGAAAAACTTTGCGGTCTTCGTCGTCGGGAATCGCGGGATAAAGATTTTTGACGACGTGCGCCGTTACGTCCAAACCGACCAAATCAGATGTTCGGAATGTCGCCGAAGAAGCGTGTCCGATGGCTTTGCCCGTGATTTGGTCAACTTCCGTCGGCGTTAAACCCATTTCGATCATTTCTTTGATTGTCGCCATCATCGAAAAAACGCCGATGCGATTGGCGATAAAGTTCGGACGATCTTTCGCCGGAACAACGCCTTTGCCAAGTCTTTGGTCAAGAAATCCCGTTACCGCGCAGGCGACTTCGCCGCTCGTGTCTTCGGTCGGAATGACTTCGACGAGTTTCATATAACGCGGCGGATTGAAAAAATGAACGCCGACAAAATGTTTTTTGAAGTCGTCGCCGAAAGGTTCGGCGATTTTTTCAATTGGAATTCCGCTCGTATTTGAAGCGATGATCGAACCGTCTTTTCTGTGTTTTTCGACTTCGGCAAAAAGTTTGTGTTTGATGTCGAGATTTTCAACAATCGCTTCGATGACGAAATCGCAGTCTTTTATTTTGTGCAGATCGTCTTCAAAATTTCCGATTTCAATCAAACCCGCATTATCTTTGAGCATAAAAGGCGCGGGTTTCAACTTTTTCGCCGCGTCAAACATTTCGCCGACAATCCGATTTCTAACGTGATACGAATCGAGCGGCAAACCTTTTTTCTGTTCCGCTTCGTTCAATTCCTTCGGCGCGAGGTCCAACAGCAAAGTTGGAATTCCCGCATTCGAAAGATGCGCCGCAATCGCCGCGCCCATTGTTCCCGCGCCCAAAACGGCGGCTTTTCCGATATTCATCATTTTTATATTTTACCTTTCCTTTGTTGATTTTTGAATGAGTATATCATACTGAATGAATGCTCATTCAGCAAGAAGTCAGACAGAAGTTTATGTAAACAGATATTTACCAAATGAAAAGTTAATTTAACAAAAACTGCTATTAGAAATTAAATTTTACTGCGCTTCATTTTCCTCAATCGAAATTACATTGTCCACATATTCGTCAAAAGTATCGTCGTGAGAGATTACGAAAAGTTGGTCGAAAGTAGGATTTCCGTCAATCTTTTTCCTCGTTATCTGACCGATTTGTTCAGCTAATCTTTCGCGCCGCGCCGCGTCCATGTTGGTTGTCGGCTCGTCAAAAAACGCGATGCGAATATCGGAAAGCTGTTTTAATAAAGCCAGTCGAACCGACAGAGCCGCCGCCATTTGTTCGCCGCCGGACATGTTGACAAATGGGCGGTCGTGTCCGAATTCTTCGAGCGAAATGCCGTAATCTTCCGTCCATTTCAAGGTTCTTTCTGCGTTGCCGGAAATTTCGCGGAACATTTGATTGGCTTCCAGAGAAACGTGGTGAACATAATTTCGGGCGACACGCGGCGCAGCTTCTTTGAGCGTGTCGCGGATAAATTTTGTCGCTTCGGAAACTTTTTCGAGTTTTTCTTTTTCCTGAAATTCAAACTGCATCGCTTTACGAACGCCGCGCAAATGATTTAGTTGTTTTTCCAATTCGTCGGCGCGTCGTTTGGTAAAATCCAGATTAACCCGCGTTTCCGCCCGCGTTTTTTCCAAATCGGTCAGCGAATTTTTTTCGCGTGAATGTGTTTCGCGGTCGTAATCTTTACTTGCCGCCGCCAATTCGTTTTCGGCTTTTTCCGTTTCTTCACGCAGACGCGAAAGTTCTTTCGTTACCGTTTCAAATTCGCTTTCACGCTGCGGCAAAACTTTAGCGAGCGATTCGTTAATTAAAAATTCACGATGTGCGGCGGCGGTTTTGTCGCGCATCTCGGAAAATTCTTTCCATTGCGCGTCCAAAAATTGATATGAAGCCATTTGTTCGAGCAAAATTTTGCGATCATTTTCAAGACGCTCCAGATTTTTTTCGACTTCCGTGATTTTTTCTCTGATTGTGATTTCAAGATTAGCTTCCGTTTGCAAAAGTTTAATTTTCGCTTTCGGATTGTCCAAATCTTTTAATTTATTTTCGGTTTCAGCCAAATCGGTTTCGATTTTCGATAAATTTTCCGCCTTTTTTTCTAAACTTTCCTTTTCGGTTTTATAGCGTTTTCCTTCGTCGCCGATTTCCGTTTCACGATTTCGCAAAGTTTCGAGAGTCGCTAAGAATTTCCCGGCTTCGCGGGAAATTCTTAGCGCGTCCGCCAGTTGTTTCTTTTCATTTTCGAGCGTTGAAATCTGCGTTCTGACTTCGCCGAATTGATTTGTAACAAAACTGTCGAGCGTTTGTCCGGGTTTTAAATTCAAACATTTTTCCGACAAAATCGGACACAAACCGTTGCTTATTTCGCTTTGAAATTTTTCGTCGGCTTCGAGTTTGGCGCGAAGTTTTGCCAGATTATTGATAATTTCGCCGTCGCGTTTTTGCAGATTTTCAAACAACTCAGCCTTTTCGCTTTTCGTTTCGACTTCCTTTATTTGCGCTTTATTATTTGAATAACTAACGCGCAAAAAGCTCATTTTTTCGTCAAGACTTTTGATCTGATTTGCAGTCGCTTTCGCATCGGCAAGCTGATTTCGCAGAGTTTCACGCATCTTTTCAAATTGTTCCTGCTCTTTGGTTTTCGGTTCAAGCGCGGAGATTTCCTGATGTGCTTTCAAGGATTTTTCCAAATCTTCCCGAAACTTTTTTTGGTCGGCTTTAACATTTATCTGCGCGGTTTCGACGCGCGATTTTTCCGTGTTTAATTTATCGCGTTCGGTGCGTTCGCGTTCCAATTCCTTCAAACGCGCCAACGCCGCAACGTGCTTTTTGGAATCTGCTTCGACGAGTTTGATTTTTTCCTGCGCCGCAAATGCCTGATTTCGTTCCGTTTCCTTTTGCGCGGCGATAATTTCCGCCTTTGCGCTTTCGGTTTTTAATTTGTCGGACGAAGTTTTCAGTTCATTGACTTTTTTCTCGGCTTCGTCAAATTTTTTGACGATTTCGGTTTTTTCTGCGGCTTCTTTGTCTAATTTTTCGGCAGTTTTGGAAAGCTCGGAAGTTTTTTCGGCTTGAATTTTATGTTCGTTTTCGATTTCCTCAAACCGCGCAAGTTCACCTTCGGCGCGTCCGATACGAATGTTGACAGCGTTAATTTGACTCTCGACATAACGCGCTGTTTCCAGCAGTTTTTCCGCACCTTGCCGGTATTCTTCAACCTTTAAAAGTTTGTCGAAAGCCTTTTTGCGTTCCGCCGGAGTTTCCAGAAAAATCGCGGTAAAAGTTCCCTGCGGAACGCCGATGGCGCGGCGAAAAAGTGCTTCCAAATCCGTCCCGGCTTCAACTCCGAGATGCGCCCACAAAAAACGTCCGACTTCTTCCTTTTTCTCGGCAATCCGCATTTTTAACTGCGGATCATAGACATAATAACCCGTTCCGGTGTCGCGGTGAACAAGATATTCGCGTTCGTCCAAACCGCTTTCAAACGTAACTCTAACCACGCCTTTTTTCGCGCCGCGCCGGACAAAATCGTCTTTTTTATAATCGAGCAAATCAAATAATGTCCACGCGACGGCTTCAATCAAAGTCGTTTTGCCCGCGCCGTTTTCGCCCGTGATCGCCGTCGTTCCGCGCTGAAATTCCTGCGTGAATTCAGCGTGAGATTTGATGTCTTCGAGTTCAATTTTCGTGATGTGCATTTTTAGTTTTTGGATTTTAGATTTGTTTAGATTTTAGACTAATTTTAGAGAAAGAAAAAATAGAGAGCAAGCAAAATCGAGTTTGTTAAAGCGGGAAAGAAAAGTTGTTTTGTGAGTAAGTTAAAAATTGTCCGTCTTCTAATATCGTTTTCGGTGGCGTTCAGGGCGGTTACCTTCCTGCGCGAATTGTTCGATGGCGCGGTTAAACTTTCCTTCTTCGTTAAAAAGCGGAAAAAGCTGCTGGTTCGGCGCGAGAAAAGCGGCGCGAAGTTCGACGGGACGCGCTCCGGCGCGGTTGATGACGTGAACTTTTACGCCGCGCACTTCTTCAATCCAGAGCGCGAATTCTTCGGCGTTTCCGACTGTCGCCGATAATAAAAGCAGACGAATTCGCGGCGGTGATAAAATTATCGCTTCTTCCCAAACGTGACCGCGTTCTTCGTCCGCTAAATAATGCGCTTCGTCTAAAATTACAAAATCCGTGTTGACCTGTTCGCCGCTTCTGAGTGCGTCAAAAAGTTGATTGCGGTAGATTTCCGTCGTGCCGACAATCAGCGGCGCGTTATAATTTTCCTTTCTATCACCCGTTAGAATTCCAACATTTTCCGCGCCGAATTCTTTGGAAAATTCGACGTATTTCGAGTTTGTCAAAGCCTTGAGCGGCGTTGTGTACCAAGCACGTTTGCCTTGTTCGAGAAGTCTGCGGATTTCTTCGCGGGCGATCCAAGTTTTGCCGCTTCCCGTAGGTGCGGTAACTAAAACGTCTTCAAATTCAATAGCTTCGAGAGCTTCGGTTTGAAAATCGTCAGGCACAAACGGCGAGGGTTTCGGCGTTCCGATGCCGCTTAAAAGTTTTTCGACGGATTTTAACTGCGCGGGCGAAAATCTCGGCGAATCTTTTTTGGCGGAACTTTCCGGTGCAAGTTCGCGTTTAAATTTTCGTTCTTTACGACGGTTAGTATTGGAACGCGCTTTGTCCCGATTGTTTTTTTTATCTTTTTTCCGCGTATGAGCCATAAAAAGCTATGTTAAATGTTTCGCGGCGCAAAGTCTATTGTTTCAATCGGAACGCGAAAGTGATAAAATCTAAATGCTTCGCAACGGATTTTTGCCGTTCGGCATCTATAATTTGACAATAATTATTTTAACTATTTTTATAAAATTTTATAACAGGGAATTATGCAGGAACAGGAAAAAGAACTTTTTGAAAGTTACGAAATAAAAAATTGGAATATCACACCGCGCATTTATAAAATCATCGGCGCAGCGGCAGTTTTTCATCTGCTGACAATCGGGTTTATCGCGCAGACGAATCTTTTGACGAAAAAAGGCTGCGACAGCCCGTTTGTCAATCAGATTTGTCAGGTTTTAGATACGATTTATGTCAGCAGTCTTTTGGCGGGAACAGACACCGATTTTGTCAGCAAGGAATATGAAAATACCGAACTCGCCGATGCGGATATTACGTTTATTGATGCGACGGGTATAACGCCGCCGCTCAAATATCCCGAAGGTTATTTTGCCATTGCCAATCCCGACGAATTTGCGATGATGCAGAATATGGATTTTCCGATGGATAATTCGATTCCGGGTTTTCCGCCGATTAATCCGACAGTTCAAAATAATACGGATTTGATGAACACGCCGCAGGTTGTGCCGACACCGAACGATAATGCGATAAAAGGACAAATTCCCGATTCGCCGTTTTCATTCGGCGGCGAAAATCCGATTCCTTACACTCCGCCGAAACGCATTAGAACGCCTAAAATGCCGAAGGTTAAAAACACTTCGCCAAGCAAGTTGCCGGATTTAAGCGGCGACACGATTGCCGAAAATGCGAACAAGGATGCAAACAAAGAAGCGGTTCAAAAGATTCAGCCGCCGGTTGACAGCGAAGCTGTTACGGATTTCAAACCGAACAAAAAACCGCTCGAAGATTTTGCCGACGAGATTTTGGCGAAACGCGCCGGTAAAGAGAAAAAACTCGATTTGACCAAAGCATTCAAAGTCAGAATGACCGGCGTTTTGACCGAAGATGGAAAATTAGACCCGAAAAAATCGGGTTATGTAAAACTCAAAGACGAAGAGCAAGGCGATCAGGAAATGGTGGATGTTGCCAAAGACGCGATTGAAGCCATCAACAACAGCGGTTTATTTTATTATCTGAAAACGCTCGGCGTGGACAAAGTTGATTTTACATTGATTCAGGACGACAAACAGATTTACGCGGTTATTTCGTCAAGCCAGAAGGACGAAAATAAAGCCAAAACGATTTCCAGCGGTTTTAATAATCTGCTTTCGATTGCTAAATTGACGGTTCAAGAAGAAGAATTGAAAACTCTGCTTAATTCCGCAAAAGTCGAACCGGAAGGGAAAAACTTTGTTTTGAATTTCAAAATTGAAAAACCGATTGCTCAAAAAATGATCGAGCAAAAATTGCAGGAAGCCGAAGCCAAAGCCAAGGAAAAACAGCCGAACAGCGCGGCGCAAAATACCAACGTAAGTTTGACGAAAGGTAAGTAAAAATGTGTTATGCAGGACTGGAGCGCAAGCGGGACGCTTGCGCTCCAGTCTTTTTCTAATTTTGCGTAATATCAATGAGAAAGTATGTTAGAATAATTGCGCCAGTTTGCGGCACAGCTTTAATGCTTGCCGCTTTTCCCCTTTTTCGCGTAGTTTATTGTTAGTAATGAGTAATTCAAAAAATTACAATTCAATAGTTTTTCTCACGACGCTCTCCGTCTATCTCGGCTTGGTACTTGTCGGCGGAACTCCGCCGGTTTTGGCACACGCGGCTTTGACACAGCAGTTTGATAATCAAAATGAAATTGAAGTCAAGGATGACTTGGATAAAAAGCCTGACGGCGAAGGAACTGAAAATATTTCAAATGAAGATTTTCCTATTCTATTTGCTCAACTTCTAAACGAAATTAAGGAAAGTATTGAAAGAGGAGAATTCGCGCCGCAAAATCAAACGAATTTTCGTTTTGAAGCGCATTTTAATTATTCAGAAATGTGTAATGGTTCTGGCTTCGGCTCAGAGCCTTCTGCCGATAAGTATTTAGCAGAGATTGTTTCAGATGCTTTTAGCCAAAAATTTGCTCCGAAGGCTTCCGAGTTAGCTGATTATCCTAGAATTACAGCAAAAGATGTAAAATTAAATCTGCAAGCAACAGACACGGATTTATCGCTGAAAATTTCCTTCGGCAAAGTTAATGCCGGATTATTTGCTGAATCTCTTAACAAAGATTGGTCTTTATCTGCTATTTCGATTAATGATGCTTTAACCAAGCAAATTTATGAGAATACAAAAGCAACTTCCGAAAACAACCAAGTTTTCATCGTTACACGCCTTCCGCGCGGCTCACTTGATGCGTTTCTCGCTAATAAAGACGCACAATAAGCGGCGCGAGATGCGAAAGAAATTTTAACTTTCCAAAGATAACTCGCCCAAACTTTAATAATTATAAATCAATGTTCTGAGTTCGCGCATAGAGCGTGTTTTTCGCCGACGAAACGTGGCGGAACCAAACTGAAGTTTGAACTCAGAACATAAATAATGAGGAAAATATGCCAGTAAATAGTTTAGTAGATAAATTTTTTAAAAAAGTTCTGGGCAGCAACAGCGACGTTTTTCTAAAGAAAATCAAGCCGATTGTCCAGCAGATCAACGATTTAGAATCGAACATTCAAAAACTTTCCGACGACGAATTAAAAGCGAAAACCATCGAGTTCAAAGAAAGAATCAATAATACGCTCGAAGGAATTGACGATAAGGACACGCGGCGCAAAAAAGAGCAGGATATTTTGAACGAAATTTTGCCCGAAGCATTTGCCGTCGTGCGCGAAGCGTCCGTCAGAGTTACGGGAATGCGCCATTTTGACGTGCAGCTGATCGGCGGCATCGCGCTGCACCAAGGCAGAATCGCCGAGATGCGAACGGGTGAGGGGAAAACGCTCGTTTCGACTTTGCCCGCGTATTTGAACGGTTTGACCGGACGCGGTGTTCATATCGTTACGGTCAATGATTATCTCGCCTTAAGAGATGCGGAATGGATGGGAAAAATTCATAAATTTTTGGGTTTGACCGTCGGCTGTATCCAAAATGATATGGACGATTACGAGCGCAAAGAGCAGTATGCGTGCAGTATGACTTACGGGACGAATAACGAATTCGGCTTTGATTATCTGCGCGATAATATGAAATTCGATCCCGACCAACTCGTTCAGCCCGATCATTATTATGCGATTATTGACGAAGTTGATTCGATTTTGATTGACGAAGCGCGAACGCCTTTGATTATTTCCGGCGCAAGTGACGAAGCGACTGATAAATACTATGTTGCCAATCAAATTATTCCGCATTTTGAGCGCGGCGAAAAGAACGAAGAAACAAAAGTCACGACGGGCGATTTTCTGCTTGACGAGAAAAATCATTCGTCCGTTTTAACCGAAGCCGGTGTGACGAAAGCGGAAAAACTTCTCGGTGTTTCTAATCTTTACGATCCGGCGAATATGGAACTTCTGCACTGCGTCGAACAGGCGTTAAAAGCGCACACGCTTTACAAACGCGATCATCAATACGTCGTGCAGGAAGGCGAAGTTATTATTGTTGATGACTTTACGGGACGTTTAATGCAAGGTCGCCGTTGGTCTGACGGGCTTCATCAAGCCGTCGAAGCCAAAGAAGGCGTGAAAATCGAAAAGGAAAATCAAACTTTGGCGACGATTACCTTGCAAAATTATTTCCGAATGTATGAAAAACTTTCGGGAATGACCGGAACAGCGGAAACGGAAACCGAAGAGTTCGGCGAAACTTACGGCTTGGACGTGATCGTTATTCCGACCAATCGCCCGATGGTTCGTGATGATATGTCCGATGTCATCTATCGCACTTTGCCCGAAAAATGGAACGCGGTGGTTGATGAAATCAAGGAACGTCACGAAAAAGGACAGCCGGTTTTAGTCGGAACGGTTTCGGTTGAAACGAGTGAACTTATTGCGGAAAAGCTCAAGAAAATCAATGTTCCGCACAATGTTTTGAACGCGAAATATCACGAACGCGAAGCCGAAATCGTCGCGCAAGCCGGACGCAAAGGCGCGGTTACAATCGCCACGAATATGGCAGGACGCGGAACGGATATTATTCTCGGCGGAAATCCCGAATTTTTGGCGCGAGATTATTTAAAACGTCAGGAAATTAATCCTGACGAAGCCACGCCTGAACAGTTTGGAGAAGAACTGAAAAAGGCGAAACGCATTGTTGATGCCGAACACAAGGAAGTTTTAGAAGCGGGCGGTTTGTATATTCTGGCAACCGAACGCCACGAATCAAGACGCATTGACAATCAGCTTCGCGGACGTTCGGGACGACAAGGCGATCCGGGAGCGACGCGCTTTGCGTTGTCGCTCGAAGACGATTTGATGCGAATTTTCGCGGGCGATAAGGTTCGTTCGATGATGGAATGGCTCGGGATGGAAGAAGGTGTCGCCATCGAATCAAAAACCGTTTCCAAACAAATCGAACGGGCGCAAAAAGCCGTCGAAGCGCGAAATTTTGAAACGCGCAAGCACGTTCTCAAATACGACGACGTGATGAACAAACAGCGCGGCACGATTTACGGTTTGCGCCGTCAACTGATGATGCAGCCCGAACACCGCGAATATTTATTGGGCGAAACGGGCGTTGCCAAAGATTTGCTCGGCGATTTGACCGATCAATATCTGAATCCGCAAGTCGGCGCGAGTGAATGGGACGCTGACACTTACGCGGCGGAAATCGAAAGCATTTACGCGGTTGATCCGGCGGTTGACGCGGACGTTGATTTTAATAAAATGAATCCGCACCAAATCGAAGACGCAATCTGGCAAAAAGCGGTCGAAAGTTACACCGAAAAAGAAAAACTCGTCGGCGATGAATCTTTGCGGGCGTATGAGCGTTATATTATGCTCAACATTATTGACTCGCAGTGGAAAGATCATCTGCTTTCGATTGACCACGTAAAACAGGGCATCGGACTTGTCGGTTATGGGCAGAAAGACCCGCTCGTCGAATACAAAAAGCAGAGTTTCGATATGTTTCAGGATATGCTCGACCGCATTGACACGAACACGACGCGCTCGCTGTTTAATTTGGAAGTCGTCGTCAAAGACGAACAGGAAGAAATGGAACGTCTCGAACGCCTCGAACGGCAACGCGCCCGCAAACAAGCGGCGGGAATGGCGTTCACAGGTGCTTACGCAGGCGCGGCAACTGCCGGCGAAGAAGCGATAAAATCAACGCCGTTCGTCCGCGATCAGCCGAAGGTCAAACCGAACGATCCGTGTTATTGCGGTTCGGGCAAAAAGTATAAAAAATGTCACGGCGCAGGCGTTTAGAAAGGCGAAAGTATAACGGGAAAAGGCGAAAGGTTATTATACTTTTCGCCTTTTTTATTTAGATGATTTATGATTTTTTTGATTACATTGTGAAAAATAGCGAAAATTTTTTAAGTCGGTGTTTATCAGTGTTTTGTTTTTATATTTTAACGGACTATGAACACTATTTCTGTTTTTATGCAAAAAATTTTTAAGTGGATTGACGACATCGCCAAAATCGAAACGGAAAATTCTGCCGCCAAATGGCTTGACCGCATCGTTTTCATCTTTTTGATTTTGATGGTTTTGTCCGCGCCGAATTCGATTGCTGCGACGCAGACAGCTTGGCTATGCGGAATGACGGCGTGGATCGTTCGCTTTTTCGTCAAACCGCGTCCGCCGATCTCCGCAAGCCCGCTTCGATTTAAAAAGCCGCTCGATATTACTTTGTGGACTTTTTTATTTTGGTCTTTGATTACTTCGATCACTTCATTCGCGCCCGACATTTCGCTTGACCGTTTGCGAAATACTTTGCTTTTTTTGATTTTTTATTTTGTCCTCGGCAATTTGCGAACCGTTCGCGCCGCAAAGTTTCTGGCGTTTGCGCTGATTTTTTCATCAATGGTCAGCGTTCTTTTATCGCCGATTGAAAGAATTTTCGGGCGCGGCGTGGAAATTCAAAATGTTGCGGCAAATAGTCCTTTAACCAAAGCGATTTATCTGGAAAATAATTCGGAAAAAATCGTTTTGAAGGACGGCGACACATTACTCGAAGTCAACAAAAAGAAAATTCGCACGCCGGAAGAATTGGTCAGCGCACTGGAACAAAACGAAACCGTACAAATCAGGTTTTATCGCCCGGATTATTATTTGCCTTTGCAACTCAAACGCGCCGATTTGTTAAGCGGCACAACCGCAAATGAGAAACTCGGCATCGGCGGTTGGAAACACAGCCGAAATTGGCGTTCCGCCGGATTTTACGGACATTACACGACTTTTGCCGAAGTTTTGCAGCTAATTTTGTCGCTCACCTTCGGACTTTTAATAGCGTCGTTCGGCAAAAGAAAGGAAATACAAAACAAGCCGAAATTTATTCTCGCGCGGCTTTTCTCATCAACATATTTTCTTCTTTTCTGCGTTGCGGCAATGAGTTTTGCGTTGCTTTTGACCGTTACACGCGCTTCGCAGCTCGGTTTTCTGGTTTCGGCTTTCGCCATCGTTTTAGTCAACGGCAATCGCAAGTTACTTTTGAGTTTAATCGCCATCGCTTTGCCGGTTGTGCTTGTCGGAGTTTTCTTTTTGCAGCAAAGTCGCAACGTCGGATTTTTTGACCGAAAAGACGATTCGACGATTTATCGTGAAACGGTTTGGCGCGAAGGTTTCAATTTATGGACAGATAATCCGCGCAATTTTTCGCTCGGCGTGGGAATGGATTCGATCAAGCGTTATGCCAAAGACTGGCATTTATTTGATGACGGGAAACTCCCGATGGGACATTTTCACTCAACGCCTTTACAGCTTCTCGTCGAACGCGGTTTTCCGGCACTTCTGTTGTGGATGTGGGTTTTATTTGCTTACGGCTCAATGCTTTGGCGCGGAATCAAGGTTCAAGGTTCAACATTTAAGGTTCAAGGTTCTGATTCCGAAATCAAGAATCTTGAACTTGAAATCTTGAACCTGAAACCTGCCGATTGGCAGACAAGAGGAATTATTCTCGGATGTTTCGGCGGTTTAATCGGATTTTTTACCGGCGGAATCGTGCATTATAATCTCGGCGACGCGGAAGTTGCGATGGTCTTTTTTATCCTGATGGGAATCGGGGTGTTTTTGTGTAAGCCCGCAAAGCGAGTCCAAAGTCCAAAGTCCAAAGTTAAAGACAAACTGACTTTGGACTTTGGACTTTGGACTTCAAACAGCAACTAAATTACAATCGAACGCAAATTCAAACAAGTCTTTTTTCTGCTCAATCGCTTTTCGTTCAATCGTGCAGTCTTGTTCACTGATAAGTTTTAAACGCAGATTCTTTTTATCGAGTTTGAACTGAATATCTTTGACGTGATTTTCGTAACTGCGGTCGAGCGCGTCGGCAATTCGTAAAATCGCGCCGAGCCGCGCCGTGATTTTGCGATCTTTTTCGTTTAACCGGATAAAATCGAGATGTTTATCTTTTGGCAGAGCTTTACGATGATAACGCGCGATGTTAGCGATCATCAGTTTTTCGTTTTCCGAAAAGCCCGTAATTTCCGAATGTTTTATCAAATAAAGAGAATGTTTATGATGAGCTTCGTGCGAAATATGATAACCGATGTCGTGCAGCAGCGCGGCGGCGGAAAGCAAAGTTCGTCCGTGTCTTTTCAAACTGTAAATCGGCGCGAGCGCGTCAAAAATCTTTTCTGCCAAATCTGCGACCTGCAAAGCGTGTTGTTCTTCGTAACCGAAACGTCTGCCGACGGCGAAAACGTCGCGCAGACGAATATCTTCGACATCCGGCACGGGCGGCAAAGACTCAGCTTCGATTTCGCGCAGATAATCAATAATCACGCCTTCGCGCAGAGCGTAAGAACACGGCTGCAGCGTCTGAATACCAAACGCCCGCATTACGCCTTCCAAAATCTGCCCGCCGGCGACGATGACTTCGGCGCGAGTCGGGCTGATAACCGGCAGTTGAATACGTTTTTCCAGCGAAGTTTTCGCCAGACTTTTATTCAAAGCAATTAGTTTTTTAAGTTGTATATCCGTTTTATCCGGCGTTTGCACGTTGAGCAAACCGGCGAGATTGAGAATCGTGCCGGAAGTTCCGGTGGAAAAAGTCCATTTTTCGCCTTCCGTTTTCCGCATCGGTTGTTTGAGCGCGAAGACGATTTCAGCCTGTAAATTTTTAATTTCCTTAGCTTTCGGCGGATCGCTGAAAATAAACTTTTCCGTCAAACCGACTGCGCCGAGCTTCATCGAAAAAAGTTTGTCCGGCACACCGTTTCTCATCAGCGAAAGTTCGGTCGAACCGCCGCCGATGTCTATATTCAAAAGCGAATCTTTGTCCGCGCCGAAAAATTGTGCGACCGCCACGCCGATCAATCTGGCTTCTTCGAGCGACGATAGAATTTCGATCTGAACTCCCGTCCGTTTTGCGATTTCGTCAACAAATTCGGCGGCATTGTCAGCTTCGCGCACCGAAGCTGTAGCAACGGCTATAATCGAATCAACTTCGCGGCTGTCGGCAATTGAACGAAATTTAGCAATCGCGGCGGCTGAAAGATTGAGCGCTTCTTCCGACAAAAAACGGTTTTTAAGTGTTTCGTGTCCGAGCCTGATGCGCTCACGATCCTGCAAAAGCACGGTAAAAGAATCGCTGGCGGCGGCTTCGATAATGACGAGTTTTAGTGAATTTGAGCCGATGTCTATCGCGGCGAGTTTTTGTGTTTTCATCCTTTTGATAGATAATAAAACAAATCACCTTTGAATTACCATTTAGCGAATTATGAAAGTTAAAGAATTTATGTCCAAAAACGTCGGCTTTTGTCATCCCGAAGATAAGTTGGCGAAAGCCGCCGAAATTATGCAGCAGCACGATTGCGGCGTTGTGCCGGTAATTGACGAAAACGAAAAAGTTATCGGAATGATTACCGACCGCGATATTTGTCTTGCCTTTGCGAGTGGAAATGCTAAAATTTCGCAGTTAAAAGTCGAAAAATTGATGACGACCAAAATAATTGATTGTTCGGCGGACGATAAAATTGAAGATGCGCTGAAAAAGATGCGGAAAAATCAGTTGAAACGTCTTGCCGTAACCGGCAAAGACGGCAAAATTGTCGGTATATTATCTGTAACCGACGTTCTGATTTCCGTTCGGAAAGACAAGAAACTAAAAAAGAAAATTTATTCGACGCTGGAAGCGATTTTTCAGCCGCGTCCGATTGTTCTTCAGGAAGTTTCCGACTGATTAAAAACAATGAAAACACTATTTATTTTGCGCCACGCCAAATCGAGTTGGGATAATTCCGATTTGGCGGATTTTGATCGTCCGCTTAACGAACGCGGACTTGAAGCCGCGCCGTTGATGGGAAATATAATATATGAAAATCAGTTTCAGCCTGATTTGATTGTCAGTTCACCGGCGAAAAGAGCGAAACAAACGGCAGTTTTGGTTCGCGCGTCGGCTCAGATTGAAAGCAAAATTCAATATGACGAAAAAATTTACGAAGCGAGTCCGCGCCGACTTTTGGAAATTGTTTCGGAGCAGAACGATAAACTCGAATCTTTAATGATTATCGGACATAATCCGGGATTTGAAGGACTTTTGAAAATTTTAACCGGCGAATTTCAGACAATGGCGACGGCGAATTTAGCTGTGGTTGATTTACAGATTGAAAGTTGGAGTGAAATAGATGCAAACTGCGGAACTTTGCGCGTTTTGATTAGTCCGAAAGATCAAAAAAAAATGCCTTCGCTACATTAGACGAAGGCATTTTTTATTTATTTGTAAAAATCTTACCAGCGCGAACTGCCGCCACCGCCGCCGCCGCCGCCGTATCCGCCGCCACCGCCGCCGCCGCGATTTCCGCCGCGTCCGCCGCCACCGCCGCCGCCATAACCACCGCGTCCGCCGCCGCTGCCGCCGCCGCGATTTTCACGCGGTTTAGCTTCGTTGACTTTTAATTCACGACCATCAACTTCTTTGCCGTTGAATTGTTCGATGGCTTGTGCTGCTTCTTCTTTAGAAGACATTTCGATAAAACCGAATCCGCGTGAACGTCCCGTGTCGCGGTCTTCGATAACCGAAGCCGATTCAACCGTTCCGACTTCGCCGAATAATTCTTCCAAATCCTGACCTGAAGTGTCGAAGGAAAGATTTCCTACATAAAGTTTCGTTGACATAATAATATACCTTGCCTTTTTATAAAGGCTTTCAAAAGAAGCGTCGAATCGAATTGGCTTCGGAGAAACGGTCTGTAACGCGAAGGGTCGGTTTCGGATACTCAAAATTTTTGAGTTACTTCTGCAATTAAAAACAACCTAATCTCGAACCATCCAAAACGCCTTAGAATAAACGGGCGCATCACCGTTGACACGCGAGAGAAGGATTAACTTTTATATTTATGCACGATTTAGGCGGTTGTGGCAAGTAATAATCGTGTTTTTCGGTTAAATTTGATAAACATTTTTTGTCCCGACTTGGAAAATGAGGAAACCTGTTTTGAAAATTACCGTTCAACATAGATAATTATGCTTTTCAAGACTTATTAAAGTAATGATTTCACCAACAAATATCAGTCAGAAATTCGTTAAGCGTGTTTTGACAACCGTTGCCATTATTATTGCCGCAATGTTGTTTGTTTTATTGGTTTATTACGCAATTGACATTATCCTGCTGCTTTTCGCCGCTGTTTTGATAGCGATTTTTCTGCGCGGTTTGGGAGATTTGACGCGCCGCTATACAAAACTTTCGGAAGGTTTGTCAGTCGTGATCGTATCGTTTCTTTTGTTAGTAATTCTGGGCGGCGCGATTGCGCTGCTTGCACCGAGCGTTGCCGAACAAGTCGAACATCTGCGCGAAGAACTGCCGAAGTCGGCACAAAATGTCAGCGAATACATTTCCGAATTTAGCTGGGGCAAAGCGATTATTGACCAACTGCCGGATGTCAATGAAGTCATAGATAATTTGACCACCGCGAATTTTATTTCAAGCGTCGGCGGATTTTTTTCAACTACGGCGGGCGCGGTGGCGAATTTTTTTATCGTTATTTTGCTGGCGATTTATCTGGCGACTGAGCCGCAGACTTATATTCACGGCTTTGTCAAACTTTTCCCATTTGAACGCCGCGCACGAGTGCGCGAGATTTTGGCGCAAACGGGCGACACGCTGAGTTGGTGGCTGATCGGGAAAATGGGTTCGATGCTCGTCATCGGCTTGATGACGTGGACCGGACTTTATTTTCTCGGCGTTCCGCTTTCGCTAACGCTCGGGTTAATCGCCGGACTTTTATCGTTTATCCCGAATTTTGGTCCGATTCTGTCGGCAATTCCGGCGATTCTGCTGGCATTTATCGAAAGTCCGATGAAGGCACTTTATGTTTTGATTTTGTATATTATCGTTCAACTCATCGAATCAAATTTGATAACGCCGATGATCGAACGCGAAACGGTGGAGCTTCCGCCCGCGCTGACGATTATCGCTCAATTGGCTCTAGGTGTTTTAATCGGCGGTTTAGGACTCGTTCTGGCAACGCCGCTGCTTGCCGTAGTGATGGTTTTGGTGCAGATGGTTTATATTCAAGATGTTTTAGGCGATAAAGATACTGAGATTAACGAGGAAAATGAAGAAAAGGTAACAGCAGAGGACGCGGAGGACGCAGAGGAAATTAGAATAGAATAAAAAATTTCTGCGTCCTCCGCGTCCTTTGCGGTTCAAAAATTAAAAATGATAGAAAGATACACACTGCCCGAAATGGGCGCGATTTGGTCGCTGAAAAATAAATTTCAAAAATGGCTCGACGTTGAAATCGCCGTTTGCGAAGTTCACGCCGAAGATGGAATTATTCCAAACGACGCGCTCGAACAGATAAAATCGAAAGCCGCGTTTACGGTTGAAAGAATCAACGAAATCGAAAAAACAACTGACCACGATGTTATCGCTTTTACGACGAATCTGGCGGAAAATATCGGCGACGCGGCGCGTTTCGTGCATTATGGTTTGACTTCGAGCGATGTTGTTGACACGGCGAATGCGCTTTTGCTAAAAGAATCGTGCGAAATTTTGCTGCCGAAAATTGACGCGCTTTTGGAAGTTTTGAAACGCCGCGCTTTTGAATTTAAAGACACTCCGCAAATCGGCAGAACGCACGGCATTCACGCCGAACCGACGAGTTTCGGGATGACTTTCGCACTTTGGTTTGCGGAAATGCAGAGAAATAAAGCACGTTTGGAAAAAGCCAAGGAAATAATTTCCGTCGGCAAAATTTCCGGCGCAGTCGGAGCGTTTGCACATCTCGATCCTGATGTCGAAGAAAGAGTTTGCGAAAAACTCGGCTTAAAAGCGGCGGATATTTCGACGCAAATCATTCAGCGCGACAGATATGCAGAATATCTTTGCACATTGGCGATCATCGCTTCGAGTTTGGAAAAATTCGCGCTTCAAGTTCGACATTGGCAAAGAACGGAAGTCCGCGAAGCGCAGGAGAAATTTAAAACCGGACAAAAAGGTTCGTCGGCGATGCCGCACAAACGCAATCCGATTTTGTCCGAAAGAATTTGCGGAATGGCGCGGACGATTCGCGCCAATTCGATTGTCGGCTTGGAAAATGTTGCGCTCTGGCACGAACGCGATATTTCGCATTCGTCGGCTGAACGCATCGTTTTGCCCGATTCTTCGGCGGCTTTGGACTATATTCTGGCGAAAACCGCTTCGCTTTTGGATTCACTGGTTGTGTATCCCGAAAATATGCTCAAAAATCTAAACTTGACACGCGGTTTGGTTTTCAGCGGACAATTGCTATTGGCTTTAACGCAAAAAGGAGTTTCACGCGAAGACGCTTACGTTTATGCACAGCGAAACGCAATGAAGGTTTGGGACGAAGGCGGCGAATTCAAAGATTTAGTGATGAATGACGCGGACATTCTCGCAAAATTATCGGCGGAAGAAATCGAAAATGTTTTCGACGTGAAACATTATTTGCGAAATGTCGAAAAAGTTTTTGAAAGAGTTTTCAGTTAAGCGGCTTCGAGCAAAGCAGCTTGCGGTTCGGGTAGCGGAACATTAGTTGTTCGATAAGTTGCTATCATCAAATCCAAAGCAATTTGCGCTTCGTATAATGCTTCTTCGCGTGTTTCGCCGAACGCCGAAAGACCGGGAAATTCCCGATAAACAGCGACAAATCCTTCGTCTTCCGCGCTCCAAAAAATTTGGGTGATGTATCTATTATTCATCGCTCATTGAAAGATAAAGAAAAAGCGAGGGTCGAAACTCCCGCTTTGCTGCAATTATGAATTAGATTTGTTTAAGTCCATTTTTCAGCCATATCGCCGATCACCGGAAGTTTAAACATTTGTCCTTGATACGCTTTGAAAGCTAAAAATATTGCTCCGGCAATAATTCCCAACCAGACGAGCAGTGAAATCAATGAAAAAAGAGTGGCTAAAGTGCCGGAAATAAAGGCTAACATCACCGAAAATATCGTCAGTGAAAACAGAATGATGAAAATCGCCACGGCATACATAAGCGATTGAATCGAATGAAAACGAACAAATTTATTGTCTTTTTCCATAAAAACTAAAATAAGAGCCACCAACGGAATAATGTAGCCGATCAAAGCGGTAACGTTTCCATCAAGTCCAAGCGCGGATTTGCCTTCGGTTGCATTTTGCATAATTTTAAAAATCTCCTTTTTTGTATTGAAACAATTTTGAATTATTTGGGGGTTAAAACTTTATTCAACGTAAATCTATCATAAAGACGTTGCGAAAAACAAAAAATTGCGTAAGAATTTATACTTTATTTTGGAGAATTATAATGAAAGCAAAAGTTTATGTAACCTTGAAACCGAATGTTCTCGATCCGCAAGGCAAGGCGATTCATCATTCGGTTGAGCTTCTGGGATTTGAAAACGTCGCCGACATTCGGCAGGGCAAATATTTTGAAATTGCCTTAAATGCTGATTTAACTGAAGCTGAAGCCAAAACCGAAGCCGAAAAAATCGCCAAAGATGTTCTGGCAAATCCGGTTATTGAAGATTATATTATAGAAATTAGTCATTAGTCCTTTGCAAAACTTTGTTAAGTTTAATTCTAACGTAAAAGCAAAGGACAAAGGACAAAGGACAAAACAATGAAATTTGGAGTTATAGTTTTTCCCGGTTCAAACTGCGACCACGACGCTTATCACGTTATTTCAAAGCACGTCGGTCAGCCGGTTGATTTTGTCTGGCACAAGGAAACCGATTTGAGTAGTTATGATGCCGTGATTATTCCCGGCGGATTTTCCTACGGCGATTATCTGCGTGCCGGAGCATTGGCACATTTTTCGCCCGTCATTGGCGCGGTCAAAGAGTTTGCGAAGAAAGGAAAACTCGTTTTTGGCGTTTGCAACGGTTTTCAAATTCTTTGCGAATCGGGTTTGCTTCCGGGCGCGTTGATGCGAAACCGCAATCTGCATTTTATTTGCCGGCACGTTAATATCAGAGTCGAAAATAATCAAACGCCTTTTACGGGCGAACTCGAAAGCGGCGAAGTTCTCTCCGTTCCGATTGCTCATGCTGAAGGAAATTACGTCTGCGACGACGAAACTCTGGCGAAACTCGAAGATAATAATCAAATTGTTTTCCGTTACTGCGACGAAAACGGCGAAACGTCGGACGAAGCAAATCCGAACGGTTCGCTCGATAATATCGCCGGAATCAGTAATAAAGAAGGGAATATTTTAGGAATGATGCCGCACCCGGAACGTGCCTGCGAAGAACTGCTCGGCTCAAACGACGGACGCGATATTTTTCGTTCGCTGACGAATGCGATTGAAGAATTCCAGATTCCAGATTCCAGATTCCGAATTTAATTTGGAATTTGCAATCTGGAATCCGGAATTTTTTATTACCAATTAATTTCCAACTGATATTCTTTCGCGCCGCTGTCGCTGTCGCTGATTTGAATGATCGCGGTATAATCATTATCGCGGCTCGGTTGTTGGATAACGCGCACATCTCCGCGTCCTGATTTTTTGTCAACATCAACCGAAACATTTCGCGTCGGAAGCGAAGCGGTAAAACTGAATCTTCCCGCCGGATATGCTCTGCCTCCAATCGTCTGTGTTTCGATATTACGATTTCTGATCACCAACTGAACCTGTTTGTCAACAAGTCCGCGCCAGTAAGCACGTCCGTTTCTCTGTCCGCCGCCATTATTGTTTCCACCGCCAATCCCGCCGCCACTATTATTACTGCCGATTTCGCGGTTAATATCATTGATGGAATTTTGTGCGCTGCGCCACAAATTAGTGTTAGAACCGTAAGAAGGCGCACGACGTGCCAAATCCGTTAAAATTGCGGCGGCATCGCGCAAATCCGCAGCGCGGTTGTTGCGGTCGCGCACCATTTGCTGAAAAAGTCCGACGCTGGCATCTAGCTGATGCGCTAAAAATGCCGACTGAACGTCATTACGATTCGAGTTTCTCTTTCGTAATTCTTCCGATGTGTGATCAGCCAAATCAACCGTGTCCCGTTTTAATTGGTCGGCTAAACTTTCAAGACGCGACGAAGCATAACGATCACTTTCGATCTGCGCGAAGGCGGAAAAACTAAAAAGTAGGATCGAAAGCAGCGATAAAAGAAATGTTTTTTTCATATTTTTGTTTCCAATTTAAAATTTAGGGGAGAAACAAACGCTTTCTTTGAAGATAAAAACAAAAAACGAGTTTGCCGTCAAAATTTATAAAGTTATTTTTCCTCAATGGTCAAACCTGCTTGAGATAATTTCCAATTCAAAACTTCCGCATCCCGTTCTTCTGATAAAGCTTTTTCGACCTGCGATTTTTGACCTTCTTCGCAGAAAAAAGCGATGCAGCCGCCGCCACCCGCGCCGCAAACTTTCGTGGCAATCGCGCCGTTTGCTTCGGCTTTTTCAATCAGCACATCCATTTGCGGAGTCGTTATATTCGGCGATAAACTTTTGCGGCGAGGATGCGCGGCTTTCAAAATTTCGCCGGATTTTATCCAATCGCTTGATAAAAGGGCTTCGCGCAAATCGAGCGATGTATCACGAATACCTTCAAAAATTGCAAAAGTTTCGACATCGCCGTCAATGTGCCGCTTCGTAATTTCCCAGTTATTCGTGCCGGAATTGCGCGGTTCGCCCGTGTAACAAACGACAATTCTTTCTTCGAGTGTTGCAGTGTCAACTTCCAACGCTTCGCGCTCGATGCCGTCGGAGCGAAAATGAATCGCCGACACGCCGCCGTATTGCGCCGAATAATAATCCTGAAAACCGGCGGGAACTCTGATCACCTGCGTTTCGACATTTGCCGCAATCGGAATAAATTTGTCGGGCGCGTAACGATTACCGACTAAATGATTTAACGCGCCGATGCAGGCAATTGCAAGCGTCGAAGAACCGCCCAAACCCGCGCCTGCCGGAGCTTCCGATTCGGTGGTCATTGTAAAACCGACTTCGGGTTTGAAAAAATAAACGAGTTTAGAAAGCAGTTCCAGACGCGGCTCGTCTTTTAATTCGCTGATTTTATCGAGCGAAGTTTCAAATTTCTGATCGCGGTCAACCGATTCGATGACGATTTTATCATCGCCGCGTGTTTCAATCCGGCAGCGTGCCATTAAATCAACCGCGAAATTCACGGTTGCCGCGCCCTCGTGAAAAAGAAAAAGCGGCGGAATATCAATTGTTCCGCCAGCCAAATCAACCCTTGACGGAGCAGATGTTTCGATTATCATAGTTCAGTCTATAACAGATGTTTATTGTTTTTAATTTAGCGATAAAAATTGGATATTATCATTAACGGTTTGTAATGCACAATCGGCACGATTTATTCTTTGGCGGCAGCGGCTTTTTCTTCTTTAGTTTCTTCGGTGTCTTCGCGGTTCGGCGAACTTGTCAGATGAAGCCGTTCACCGAGACCGTGAAGTTTAACCTGTGCGGCTTCTTCCATATTATGAATTTTTTCTTCGATTTTATGAATCGTTTCCGGTTTAACTTCTTCGACTTTTTGCGACAGGTAATAACGCTCGACAATATAAAAAACTATGATGCCGCCCAGAACGACAAATAAAAGAGCAACGCCGATTTGTTTGAAATCACCGATTATTCCGGTGATCGCGCCGCTGAAAAAGTATCCGATACCCGATAAAAGCAAAGCCCAAATCGCGCAGCTAATTGTATCGAGAAACAAAAAGCGCGGATAAGACATCCTGCCGATGCCGTAAAACAGACACATTGCGGCTCTGATGCCGTAAATATATTTGGAAATAACAATCGCAAAAGCACCGAATTTGTCTATCAAACGCTCGATGCGCGGTCGCGCCATTTCGTAAAAACTATAATCTTTGATTGTTGTCCTAAATAATCTTCCAATCAAATAAGCCGTGTTATCGCCGACCACGCCGCCGAGCATTCCGGCGATGAAAACTTTGAAGAAACTGTAAGGACCGAAAAAAGAACTGTGCGCCATCACTCCCGAAAGAAGCAGCGTTATATCTCCTTCGACGGTGCAAAGAGCAAAGACCGCGTAAATCCCGTATATTTCGATAATTTCGGATATATGTTCCATCGGTGAAAGAATTATTGCACAAAATAACTATCAAAGAGTAACTTTTAAGCGATGTTTGAGTCAAAGGAAATCTTTCAACTTTTCAAAAACAAATTGTTTAAAATAAAAAAGCAAGTCGGAAAATCCCTGCATTTGTCTTACAGTTCTTCTCTCGGTTTATTCTTTTTTGAAACCGGAAAACAATTAGACGCGGATGAACGCGGATATGACGGATTTTCGCTGATTTTATTCAGATTGCTAAATAGACCGGCAAAAAATATGAAAATAATCCGCGCTCATCCGCCGAATCAGGGTTCATCCGCGTCTAATTCGGTTTTAATTTAAATCGAATAATAAAAATTCCGTTTCATCCTCAAGCGATTTGATTTTCAAAAGTCTTTCATCGCTGATTGCCGCGCCGTCGCCGGCGTTTAGTTTTTCGCCGTTCAACTCAATTTCACCTTTGATAATTTGAATCCAAGCGTGTCGGTTTTCGTCCAATGCGTGCGAAACTTCGTCGCCGTTCGCCAAAATCGAAGCGTAGAGCGCAACGTCCTGATGAATCGTCACCGAACCGTCATCGCCGCCGCGCGAAGCGACTAATTTTAATTTGCCTTGCTTTTCTTCGGGCGCGAAATACGTCTGTTCATATTCCGGCGTTAAATCGTTTTCTTCCGGCAAAATCCAAATTTGCAAAAGATGCATTTTTTCCGTTTCCGAACTGTATTCGCTGTGCCGAACGCCCGTTCCGGCAGTCATTCGCTGAACTTCGTGCGGGCGCAGAACTTCCGAAACGCCGGTGCTGTCTTTATGCGCCAATTCGCCCGCGACGACATACGAGATTATTTCCATATCTTTATGTCCGTGCGTCGGAAAACCTTGTTTCGGTTCGATAAAGTCTTCGTTTATCACGCGCAGGTTGCGAAATCCCATAAATTGCGGATCGTAATAATTATTAAATGAAAAAGTATAATTCGTGTCGAGCCAACCGTAATCGGCGTGTCCTCGTTCCTTACTTCGTCTGATGTTTATCATATTTTCCTCCTTGTTCCGACTTATTAACTAAATTATAGATTAATTTATCGCGTTGTAATTGTCATTCGTCGCGGAACGCGCTCCATCACTTCGCCAACCCCCCATAAATAATTTTTTGAGGGGAACAGAAGGAGCGCGGTTCGGAATGATTGAAGAAAAAATTAAGCGCTTCGGTAGTTAGGCAAGGCACAAGCCGAATCTAAAAATTAACGGAGTTTTTTCTATGACTAAACTTATGAATCCGCTCGACAACATCAAAATCGCCAGTTCCTTGCGCGGCGGATTGGGACGCGATGATCGGAAATGAACGCAGTCGGCATTGCGGCGACTGCAAATTGAATGTTTATAACTTGTCGGGAATGACAAAACGTGAAGTGGAAAACTTCCTCGTTCGGGCGGAAGGTCGCGTTTGTGTGCGCTATTTCAAACGCGCCGACGGAACTGTTTTGACAAAAAATTGCCCGGTTGGTTGGAAAGCGATTAAACGCCGCCTTTCAAAGACGGCGACGGCTTTTGCATCGCTCATTTTTGCGGCGTTGAGCGGCATCGGTTTGACAAATTATTTTGCGACAGCGGAAACCGACAATCACTTGATGGGAAAAATGACGCTGAAAACTGAAATTCGGCAATGGGCGAAACTGTCATTGAGGAAAATTTAAATACCGCATTTCAAGGTGCGCCCAAATCAATAATGGGAGATATGATTATGCCGCAACATACGCAAGGCAAAATCAAACGTCAAACTATACTAAAACAAAAGCGTTAGTTTTTAACAAAATAACCTTGCCGCGCCCGAACGCGATAATTTTGCGGAGTTTTCAAACCGACATCGAGTTTGACATATTTATTTTGCGGGAAATCGGCTTCCGAATAATATTGCACGAGATATTGAGCTTGCAGTTCGTTGGCAAGCTGGCGGAAGATTTTTACTAACAAATCTTCGTTGATCCGTCTGTTTTGTGAATTTTGCGAAGCGTCCTTTGTATTTATCGGCAGAATTTTCGGCAGAAAAGCCGTGCCGCCGGTTTCATTGGCAAATTTTTGCAGATTATTTTGTCCTTTGACGCTTACTTTATTTAGTTGAAATGAATTTCCGGCAGGATTTATCGAATAAAAAACCGCGTCGGAATTTTGCAAAACCCGCAGAACACGGGTAACTTCCTTGTCATTTGCCGCGTCGCGGTTAGCGCGTGTGAATTCGTAAAGTTTTTTGGAATCCAAAGTATTTATTTGAGAACCGAGTTTTTGATAACCGCTGTCAATTGCTTTTCTGATGCGGTCGCTGTTGGTGTCTTCGCCGTCCGAAATAACAATAATAACCTTACGGCTGCCGGACACGGCGTTTTTTTCGAGATAATCGGAAGCGGCGGAAACCGTGTCAAAAAATGCCGTAAATTGTTTGGTCGGCTGAATTCTTTTAATGGCAATCGCCGAATTTTGCGCCGAACTCCGCGCCTGAACAATAACCGGACGTTCACCGACGGTAAAAATTGTCGCGTGGTCTGCAGGACGCATTACTTCCTGTAAAAATTTAGCGGCAATTTCCTGCTCGAAATCAAACATCGGATTGGTCGTCGCCGAAATATCAAACAACAAAGCAATTTCGAGCGGCACTTTTTCCGCGTCGGAAACCTGCGCTACTTCCTGCAGTTTATTATCTTCGGAAACACGGAAATCATTTGCCGTTAAACCTTGAACCGGCTGACCGTTCGCGTCTAAAACAGAAACCGGCACAACTACAAGACGCGAATCTATTTTAATCACATCTTCTTCCGGCGGTGTCGGCGATGTAGTTTGGGCAAATGCTGAAAAAGCGAGAGAGAAAAATAGCGTCAATATAAAAATCGGTTGTCGTCGGTTCATTTCTTTACACCTTCAAATAAAATAATTTTGTTCTGCCGCGCACAGCTAACAAACAGGAAGAGGTGAAAACATTTTAACCGTTTTCACCTCATTCTTTGATAAGTTTAACTTGTAAAAGGTTTACTGGTCATTCAAAGTAGTGTCTTTTCTAACTTCGACACTCTGATTCAAGCCGCGGTTGACAAGAAGTTTGATTTCAACACGGCGGTTTTGTTCGCGTCCTTCACGAGTCGAATTATCGGCAACCGCCTGTAATTCACCGAAACCATATGATGTTCCGATTCTGCGAAGCGGAACATTATGTGTTTCGACCAAATAATCAATAACAGCCTGTGCGCGGCGTTCGCTCAAAACTTTATTCTTTTTGACATCGCCGTCAGAAGAAGCAAATCCGGTTATTTCAATAACATAACCTTTCATCGTGATTGCCGCTTGAGCAACTTGATCTAATTCATATTTCGCTTCATCAGACAAAATCGCGCTGCCGACTCTAAAATTTACATTTGACGTTTTTTGAACGACAAAATCATCCAAAGACGAAATTCTTTGATTCGTCGCATTGACACCGGCAATCGCCGCATCAGCCGAATCTTGGGCGGCTTTCGCGCCGCCGCGTGCAGCGTTTGAAATCGCCATCAATTCGTCAATCTGTCCCGAAATACGCTCGGCGTTTTGTTCGGTTTGCGTTACACGATCTTCGACCGGCGCAACGCGACTTTGAATTGACTGCGCGACGCGCAAATCATCGTCGTCGAAACGAACTTTCTCAGCCGACAAACTTCCCACGTTGTCGCCGCGACCTTCAACCTGCAAATTTAAACCGCGAATAATTTGGTCTGACGCGATTCTATCGCCGCCGCCGAAAAAGCCGCCTTTGGTTTTAATGCTGGTATTCGGACTAATAATGACTCGCGTATCAACGCCGACAGTATCACGAACCGTAAAACTTCTGTCATCTCTGGAAACGACGACACCCTTGATTTTGTACTTTTGTCCGACGGTTAAATTACGCAACTGCGTATCTTGTGCAGTTTGCGGCTGCCCGATTTGAGCAAAAACACCCACTGAACCTATTAACAAAGCTAAAACTAACACCGGAATTTTCTTAAACATATTTACACTCCTAATTAAAATTAAATCTAGGGAGAAAGCAATTTCTTGGGACGGCAACCTTACCAATTAGGTTGTCATATAATTTATTCATTATAAATAAAAAATCTGATTTACCAAACATTTTTTTGCCTTTTACACACTTTTCAGTAATTAACTCAACTTTCTCCGGGCATTTCTTTAGTTTGGTATTTGGTCATCTCACAAAATAAAGTATTACACAACTGACGTGCCAAAAAGTTGCAAATTCTTTTAAATAACTACAAAAAAACAGTTTGCAGAAAATATTATCCGAATGTTATAAAACAATAACTGTTTCTTGTTAATACAATTAAAAATAATATACTTAATTGTGTTCGCATTTGATTCAAATGAGTTATTGACAAAAAAAAGCGTGAAAATACAAAGATTTTCGCGCTTTTTTTATAAGTTTATCGAAAATTTATAAAGTAAATTGAGTAGTTTCCAGATAGTTTTTCATAAACGACAAAAACTTCTCGGCATCCGCGCCGTCAACCACGCGATGATCGTATGTTAGAGCGAAATACGCCATCGAACGAATCGCAATTACATCGTCGCCTTCGTCGGTCGTGATAACTTTCGGACGCTTTTCGATTGTGCCGACGCAGAGAATGGCAACTTGCGGCTGATTGATGATCGGAGTTCCAAAAAGTCCGCCGAAAACGCCCGGATTCGTGATCGTAAATGTTCCGCCCGCGACTTCATCCGGCATCAATTTTTTCGTTCTCGCACGGTCAGCCAAATCATTCGCCGCTAAAGCCAAACCTGATAGCGAAAGCTGGTCGGCGCGTTTGATGACAGGAACAATCAAACCCCAATCAAGCGCGACCGCCATTCCTAAATTAACATCGCCTTTATAAATGATTTGATCGCCCGAAACCTGCGAATTGACAATCGGAAACTGCCGCAACGCTTGTGTTACAGCTTGAAAAATAAACGGCATATACGACAATTTCGTGCCGTAGCGCGTTTGAAATTCCGCTTTATTTTTGTTTCTGAACTTCGCCACGTTCGTCATATCAAACTCGTAAACGCTCGTAACGTGCGCCGAAGTTTGTTTTGAAAACGTCATATGTTCGGCGATTCTTTTACGCATTACGGACATCGGCTCAACCTTGTCCGCGCCGGAAGGCATTGTCGCCGCCGCTGAAAACGCCGGTTTTTGCGCTGTCTGCGTTTGAGTTTGCGGAACGCTTTGCGGCGCAGTCGGCGCGTCTTTGCGAAGTAAATCCTGCGGACGAAGTGCCGCGCCGGTTTCGATAAACGATAAAATATCCTTTTTCGTTACGCGCCCGCTCATTCCCGAACCTTCGATGCGCGAAATATCAACGCCGTGTTCTTTAGCAATATTGCGGACAAGCGGACTCGATTTCGTGCGGCGCAAATCTTCAACCGACATTTCGCCGTTCGATTTGCCGTTGCTCTGCGCGTCTTCTATTGCTTCGGGACGCTGATAATCGTAGCTTCTGCCTTCACTTTCTTCAATTTCTTTCTGTTCTTCGGCGGACATCGAAACATTTTTTTGAGTTGAAGCAGTCGCGCTTGTCGCCTGAGCCGTTTGCCGTTCGGCTTGCGCTTGTCCGGCGGCGGAAGTTTGACTTCGGACTTCGGACTTCGGACTTCGGACTGTCGAGCCTTCCGCACCGACCAAACCGACAACCGCGCCGACTTCGACGGTTTCACCTTCATTCGTGCGAATCTCAAGCAAAGTTCCCGCAACCGGCGATGGAACTTCCGCGTCAACTTTGTCCGTCGAAATCTCCAAAATGTTTTCGTCTTTTTCAACCTTATCGCCGACGGCTTTGAGCCACTTTGAAACCGTTCCTTCCGTAATGGATTCGCCCATCTGCGGCATTACGACTTCGGTTGAATTTTCCGAGCTGACCGAATTAGATGAATCGGATGAAACAGTTTGCGCCTCTTCGATAGGTTCGGGTTGTTCAGGTTGTTCAGCTTTCAGTTCTTCAATCTGCGCCGTTTCAGTTGGACTTTGGGCTTCCGACTTTGGACTTTGGACTTCCATTTCGCCTTCTTCGCCTTCTTCACCTACTATGCCGATTGCCGTTCCGACTTCGACGGTTTCGCCTTCATTTGTCAGAATTTCCAATAAAACACCTGCCGACGGCGCGAAAACTTCCGCGTCAACTTTGTCGGTTGAAATTTCCAAAATAATTTCGTCCTTCTCGACCTTTTCGCCAACCTGCTTAAACCATCTTGAAACCGTGCCTTCTGTAATGGATTCGCCCATTTGCGGCATCACAACTTCTACGCTCATAAAATCTCCGTTTATTGAATAATTACTTAATTAAAAAGTATCAAACAAATAGAATACAGGAAAAAAGGTGAAAAGGTGAAAAGGTGAAAATGTTTAAAAGTCAAAGAGCATTGTAATTTTTTGCTTTCATACATTTTCACCTTTTCACTATTAAACATTTTCACTTTCTTTCAACCGCTGATCAGACGCGCCACCAAAAACGCCGTGCCTGCCGCCACGCTTCCGATCAGGCAGGTTTGAATCGCGCTTTTAAATGGTCTTGTTCCGGTAAAAGTGCCTTTGACGTAACCGAAAATAAATAAAGCGATAACCGTAATAACTACCGACCAGAGCAGTGCTTCGTGCGCTTCGGGCAAAATTATATACGGCGCGAGCGGAATCATACCGCCGAAAATATACGCGCCGCCGATAGTTACGCCGCTTTGCAAAGCGCGTTTCGCACTCGGCTTTTCCAGTCCGAGTTCAAAGCGCATCATAAAATCCGCAAAATCCTTCGGACGTGCGGCGAGCGATTCGACAATCGGAAAACTTTCCGCCCGCGTCAAACCGTAATCTTCCAAAATCTCAACTACTTCATCCTTTTCGTGTTCGAGCATTTCTTCAATCTCATACATTTCGCGCTTATATTCGCTGTCATAATGCTCGATGTCGGATTTTCCCGCCAGATAACCGCCGAGTCCCATCGCAATCGAACCCGCGACAATTTCGGCAAGTCCTGCCGTTACAATGATTGTCGTCGAAGAAACCGCGCCCGAAAGTCCCGCCGCCAGCGCAAACGGAACAGTCAAACCGTCCGCCATTCCGATCACGACATCACGCACGACTTCGCCCGACGTAAAATGTTTTTCAATGTGTGGTGTTTGCGGCATATAAGATTTTCTCTAAATCTAAGAAATTCTCTCATAAAACCTTATCTTTGTCTTTGCAATCTTTGCATCTTTGCGAGCATACGGTTTCAACAGCAACCGCTGAAATAATTATCGTCGAGAGTATTTAATCAATTGCCGGTAAGCACTCGAACAACAAATAGGTTGATTGGAGCGCGGGCAGCCTTGTCTGCGTGTGTCAGAATAAAAAGAAAACAC
>JBBPXX010000092.1:0-10141 GCA_038200505.1 Pyrinomonadales bacterium
CGACTATTCGACATCTCGGCTTGAATCTACTCAAGCAAGAAAAGAGTTGCAAAAGGGGAATTGAAGGCAAACGCAAGAAAGCAGGCTGGAATGAAAGCTACCTACTTAAAGTTCTCAACTTTTAATGCGTTTGCCCTAACCGCCGGGACGGACGGCGTTACATTTTTAGCAAATAATGCTAAACTGCCGTTTTAATTTTCGTAATTTGGAAAAAGTAAAAATATAAAAAAGTGAGTTTTACAGAAAGAGGCGCGTCCGCGCTTGGAAAATTGGTTATTGTCGCCGTGCTTGCCGCCACATTTCTTGTCGGTTTGTTCGGCGTTGTCTATATGTCGCTGCAAGGCGAGGAAATAAAAGTCCCTGATCTTGTCGGCAAGGATTTCGCCGCCAGCGAAGATGAACTCGCTTCGCTCGGTTTGCGAATCAAAAAAAGAGCTGACCGTTTGAGCAGCGAAAAGCCGAATACGATTTTGGAACAACTGCCGAAAGCGGGCGAAACCGTTAAAACCGGGCAGATGATACTTGTCGTCAGAAGCAAATTCGATCCTGACGCAAAGGAAGAGGACAAACCAGCCACGCTCAAACAGGACGATGACGAAGACGATAGCGCGAAAATCGAAGAACTGATCTCTGATAAACCGAAAGTCAGCAAGAAAACGACTAATTCCAACAAGAAAAAAACTTCGACAACCCGCGATGTGATAGCCGATAAATCAGACGATTCTTCCGACGGCAATTCGGATAAATCTTCGGATTCAAACGATAATTCGTCAAAAGGCAACAAAAACAGTTCGACGACTTCGGGAAATAAATCTAATTCTACCGATACGAAAAAGGAAACGGATACGAAAAAAGAATCGGACACGAAGAAAAATACGGATACGAAGAAACCTGCGGAAACCGATAAACCGAAACCGGCAAAATCTTCGGGAAGCGGTGAAACCCGTCCGCGAAAAACGCCGCTGCCTTGAAAAGGGGCAACCGAATAATTTGTTTTTGCAACAAAGATAACAGTCAAAAATCCAAAAAAATATTTTTAATGTTTGAAATAGCACCTTCAATTTTATCGGCGGATTTTACGCGGCTTGCGGAAGAAATCAACGCTATCGAAAAGGGCGGCGCAACCATTTTGCATTTTGACGTGATGGACGGGCAATTTGTCCCGAATATCACGATTGGTTTTCCGGTTTTGAAATCAATCAGAAAAGCCACGAAGATGACGATTGACGCGCATTTGATGATCGAAGAACCGAGCCGTTATGCCGTGAAATTTGTCGAAGCGGGCGCGAATATGGTTTCGGTTCATCTCGAAGCCGACATTCATTTGCAAAGAACTTTGTGCGCGATTCGTGAAGCGGGCGGTCAATCGGGTGTGGCGATAAATCCGGCAACGCCGCTGGTTTCGCTCGAAGAAGTTTTGCCGTTTGCCGATTTTGTTGTGCTGATGTCGGTTAATCCGGGTTTTGGAGGTCAGAAGTTTATTTCTACTTCGATTGACAAACTGCGCCGTTTGCGCCGGATGATTGATGAACGCAGTTTGTCGACGCGCATCGAAGTTGACGGCGGAATCAAGGTGGAGAATATTCAAAAAGTCGTCGAAGCCGGTGCGGAAATAATCGTCGCGGGTTCGGCTGTTTTCGGCGGCGGAAAACCAACCGAAGCGGTCAAAGAATTGATAGATGCGGGAACGGTTTGGGTTTGATAATTCAAGATTCAAGATTCAAAATTGAAGATTTCGGATTCCTATAATCTTCAATCTTCAATTTTGAATCTTGAATCTTAAAAAGAGGTAATTATGTTTTTTAACAAAAATAAATCAATAATTTTCAGTTTATTTTTAATGCTGAGTTTTGTTTCAGCGGGTTTGGCGCAAAAGAAATCAAGCGACAACACGCCGTTGCAGCGGCTTGAAATTATGCAGCAAAAGCTCGACACGATGCGGCGTTCCTTGAGCAGTGCGTCGTCAGCTTTAAAGGATGACAATAAAGATAAATCGAAAAAGGACGACAAAAATGCGTTGGAAACTCCGCTCGGACGCTTGAAATCGCTGGAAAAGGAAGCGTCGGGGTTGTCGTCGGAAGTCAATAACTTGCGCGGAAAGGTTGACCGTTCGGAAAAATACGAACAAAGCGATATTGACCAATTAGAAACGAGAGTTTCGGAATTTCAATTGCGCGTTGATAACGCTTTGACCGAAACGGCGAGTGCGCGGGCAAATCCGGTGTCGGACGTTGGAACGGCACGTGAAAAAAAGAAAAAGAAAAAATTTCTGGGGATTTTCGGCGGCGGCGAAGATGAATATGAAGAATTAATCGGAACGGTTGTGCCGGGACGCGACCGCGAACTATTTATCGAAGCGACAAAGAACGTGCGGAAAAACAATTACGATGTCGGACGGCTTTTATTTCAAACGATTATCACGACTTACCCGGATTCGCCGTATCTGCCGATGGCAAAACTCGCCGTTGCCGATTCTTTTTATCTCGAAGGCTCGACCAGTTCGCTGATTCAGGCGGCGGCGGGTTATCAGGACTGGCTGACATTTTTCCCGACGCATCCGCTTGCCGACCGCGTTTTGTTAAAAATCGCCGAATCGCAAATGCGTCAAATCGGTTTGCCCGACCGCGATTCATCAAAAGCCAGAATTGCCGAACAGCGTCTGCGGGCGTTATTGCAGCAGTCGAAAGACCCGGTGATGCGAAAAGAAGCCGAAACAAGACTCGAAGAAGTTCAGGACAATCTCGGTTTGCATAATCTTTACGTCGCCAATTATTACTACACGCTTTCGATTGACCAGAAAAAAGGCGGACTCAAAGGAGCGCAGTCGCGTTATCGTGAGATTCTGGACAAATATCCGAATTTTACTTATTTGGACGAAGCACTTTACAAACTCGCCGTAACTTACCAAGTCGAAGAAGAAACCGATCAGGCGGCAAAGTATTTTGCCCAAATCGTGCGCGATTATCCGAACAGCGATTATGTCGAAAAATCGAAGGAGCAATTGCAGCTTATCGGCGCAACCGTTCCCGAATCGAACTCTGAAAGAATGAAAGTTCTGCCGCCGGAAAAGAAATCGTTTATTGCCAATTTCAAAGATGAACTCTTCGGGATTTATCCTTTGACAATAGATAAAGACGGCGTTCTGATGACGGATAATTTTGATAAAAAGAAGTTTGAATTGATTGACCAGATTATCGAAAATCAAGGCGATATCAACGCTTCGCAGATTCCGAAGTCTTTAACCACAGTAATCAATCAACGTCAGGCAGTCGTGCCGCAGCAATAAAATCGTCTGTTGTATGAATAAAATAGCCGCTGAAAATCTCGCTGAAATCGAAAAGCGATACCGATTAACCGCGATTATTGTTTTGACGCAAATTACGACGACTATTATTTTAATAGTCGTCGGTTGGTTTTACGCGGCAAGTTCGGAAAATGCCGTTTCAAACGATTCTTTGACGATATTATGGATTGCGGTTATTTTTATCGCCGTCGGCACATTTTTTCTCAGGCGAATGCTCAATCGTTGGGAAAGATTGAAAAATATCGCTCTGACCAAAGGCATTTCCGGTGCGCTTGCCGCATTGCAAACAAATTCGATTATAATCGGTGCGTTGGCGGAAATAATTGCGATTATCGGATTTTTAATTGCTGTTTTAGGCAGCATTAAATTTGATGTTTTTCGAGCAGGTGCCGTCGCTTTGCTCGTTTTTTTGATAAATTTTCCGCGCAAAACGGTGTGGAAAAAGATTGTGGTAAACTTGGAGAATGTTCAAGAGGTTTTTAATGAAAAGTAAAAGTTTTATTGTCTTAGCGGTTTTTATATTTGCCGGCTTGCAGTGTGTTTCAGCACAAAACAATCCTCCCGCGCCGCTGCCCGGAATATCGGAATCGCCGAAACTTTCCGAAATACTTTCAAAAAATCTCGAAAAAAACACCGAAGTTTCGCGCGAACGACGCGAACAGGCTTATGCCAAACTGCTCGAAGGACAGCGTTACATTTGGAATTTGAGACAGCCGCAGCGTTCACAATCGGCGTTCACGGCTGCGCTGCTGTTAGCCGGACAATCTTTGCAAAAAGCGGTTGAACTTAACCCGAATCTGGCGGAAGGCTACACGGCACTGGCTGATATTGTTTCAAGAACATCGCCTAAAGATAATGACGAACCGATAAATTTGGCAAAATTGGCGGTCAAAATTGACCCGAATAGTTTCGGCGGACACCAGCTTTTAGCACGGTTATATACAGTCAAAAGTGGTTTGGATTCGGGGAATTTGAATGCGGAGTTTACGCAAAAAGCGATTGCCGAATGGAAGGAAATTGCGCGGCTTGATCCGCGAAATGCCGAAGCCTTTGCATTTTTAAGTGAGTTTTACGGTAAAACCAATAAGCCGGATGAACGCATTGAAACATTAAAAAAATGGCTGGCGGCGGCAACGCCGCTCGATGCAAGATTTTATCGCAAAGTCATCGGGAAACAAGCTGATCTTTCGCCCGAATACGCTTCGCTCGAACTGGGCGAGGCATTAATACAATCGGGCGAAGCGAGAGAAGCCGTCGAGATTTTAAGCCGCGCCGTTGCCGATAATCCCGATAATTCTCAAGCTATTGAGTTATTACGCAGCGCAATCGAAATTTCCGACAACATCTCGATCGGAACGGCTGTCCAAGCCTTAGAGCAAGCCGTTTTTGCTGATCCCGACAATGCTTCTTTAGTAATACTTCTGGCACAGGTTCAAAACCGCACCGGAAAAGTTGATGCCGCGACCAAAACCTTGCGCGACGCAACCATCAAATTTTCCGACAGAAACGATGCTTCCGCCGCCGTTTTGCAAATCGCTTTGGCTGACATTTATGTTACTGCAAACCGTTACAACGAAGCGATTGCCGCTTATCAAAACGCTTTGGCGGCGCGTGGAATCGGCAAGGAAGAACTTGTTACCGACGACGAACGCGAATTTGCGACGGCTGTCTACGGAAGAATGATAAACGCTTATAAAAAAGCCAATCGTCCGCAGGAAGCGTTGGAAACGATTCGCAGGCTTCGGGCAAAAAATTCGTTGGATACAGACCTTTTGAGATTGGAAGCGACGACTTTGACGGAAAACGGAAAGGTTGATGAAGCCGTCGCGCTGATGAATAATTGGGTTAATACTCCGCGCGGTTACGGTTCAGGCGCGGGCGCGGGAAAAGTTTCGATTGATCCGGCAATTGACGAAAAGTTCAGAAATTATATTTTCGTTTCCAATCTTTACACTCAGGCAAAGCGCGGCACACAAGCCATCGAAGCGGCGAATCAAGCGTTGAAAATCGCGCAAAGTGGTAATGATCGGCTGAATGCCAAATTGACATTGGCAACCGCGCAGCAAATGACGGGCGAGTATGCCGGTGCCGAAACGACTTTGCGCGAGTTGCTCAAAGAATCTCCGAAAAATCCGGTTGCGCTCAATAATTTGGGTTATTTTTTGGTTGAGCGTGATGAAAAACTCAATGAAGCCTCAAATTTAATACAGCAAGCCGTTAAAATTGACCCGAAAAATTCTTCTTACCTGGACAGTTTGGGTTGGGCGTATTTCAAACTCGGAAAACTCGACGAAGCCGAAAAATACTTGAAAGATGCTCTTCGCTTTGATCCTTCTTCATCAACAACCAACGAACATTTAGGCGATGTTCATCAAAAACAGGGAAAACTCGAACTCGCCAAATCCGCATGGCAAAAGGCTCTTAATTTGACAAGTGATTTGGATGAAATAAATCGTCTTAAAACAAAATTAAACTCAAAAGCCTTAAAATAGAGTTTAAGATAATTGCCACAAAAGGCACAAAATTCTCAAAAATTTTATTTGTGTTTTTTGCGTTTTTTGTGGCAATTGTTTATGGAAATTTATAAACATTAACGATTAATAATAATTAGCAAAATTGCCATCTGCAAAATTGCCGACAAAAAATTAGCGGATAAGTTATCAAAATTTATCCGAAACCTTGACCGATAAAGGCAACTCCGCAGCGATGCGGAAGACGCAAAATCGTGAATCTCATTCATTTGAGATTGTCTGATTCCCGAAGTGAGGTTGTTGATGAAAGCCAATTTATATTTAACTGTTTTTCTGTTCGTTCTAATCAATTTTCTTTTCTGTGTTTCTTCCCGAAACGTCTTTGCACAAAAAAGCGAAGTTCAATACAAAAGAGTTTTGTTCGTCAATCGAAATGACGAAAACTCCGCCGTTGTTCGTCCGCGTGTTTTTAAAAGTCCGGTCAAGAAAGAAATTTCCGATAACAAAGCAACCGAAACCGCCGCCGCGCCGAAAGCAACTGTTAATTTCAGCTATGAACATGCGGTTTTTGAACTTATTAACAAACAGCGCACGGCAAACGGCTTGAATCCATTGGTTTGGAATGACGACATTGCGAAAATCGCGCGGGTTCATTCGGAAGAAATGGCAAATAATAAATTTTTCGACCATAAAGGACTCAACGGTTTGATGGTCAACAACCGCGCTGACGCAATCGGCTTGAGCAAATGGCGTTCAATCGGCGAAAATATCGCTTACAATCGCGGCTACGCAAATCCGCTCGAATTTGCGGTTGAAGGCTGGATGAAATCGCCCGCGCACCGCGACAACATTTTAAATAATCGCTGGCAGGAATCGGGAATCGGCATTGCAATTTTAGCTGACGGAACTTATTACTTCACGCAGGTTTTTCTTTTGCGAAAATAGAATTTGCTGAAAAAATTGAAACATAAAAAGAGAATTGTGCATCAAACGCTTGTTGACAAAAATTTTGTGATTAGAATATAGTCTAATTTATGGCAAAACGGCTCAAATCTTTATTTTTTTATATTAGTCCTGTGCGGCGGTGTGTTTTCAGGCACGACGTTCGCGGACAATAATATGAAAAAAGATTCGTGTCCGATGAAGTGCTGCAAGAAAAAAGCCGAATCCGCCAAACCGCAGCAAACGGATGCTGCGAATTTGTGCCGAACGATTAACTGCACAAATCCTGTGCCGATTTCGACCGCGAATTCGACACAGACGAATCTTGCGCCGTTGCTTGTCATCTTGAAAAATTTCACGATTTTTCAATTTTTATTTGTGCCGCAACCGAAAGATAATTCTCAGCCTTTGTTTGCAAAAACGGCGCAGCTAAAAACTTTCCAACCGAAATACATTCAACACCAATCATTTTTAATTTAGTTTCAAGGGCGTAGTGCGTCTTTTTTACAGGATAATTATGTCTGTAAAACGGGCGCATTTCTGCGTTCATAAGTCAGAACCATTTGCGGTAGCGAATGGTTGAATGTTGGCATTCAAAGAATTTGCCGAACGCTTGCAACACAATGTTTAACCGCCCGCTACCGAGGCGGTTCCGACTCGATTTAACAGGAGAATAATATGCAAAAGACAAAAACATTTATCGGTTTAATTACACTTTTTTCACTAATCATTTTAGCGGCGGCGTGCGGCAGTTCATCGTCCGGCGGTCAAGGACAAGTCATCAAATCTGCGCCGATTGGCGACAAAATGACGGTTACGCTTTCAAACGACACGGGCAAACTGAAAACCGGCGACCAACAAGTAATGCTGGCTTTTACCGACGCTTCGGGTAAAGCGGTTGATGTCGGCGCGGCTTCGCTGAATTTCTATATGCCCGCGATGGGTTCGATGGCGGTGATGAACGACGCGGCGAGTTTGACAACGACTTCCACGCCCGGACTTTATAAAGGAAACGTAAATATCCAAATGCCGGGCGAATGGCAGGCACAAATCAGTTACGAAGGCGCGGCTGGAAATGGCAAAACTTCATTTCCCGTTACAGCCTATTAAGGCGATATTCAGTAATCAGTTGCCGATAATAATCAAAATCAGCAACTGATTACCGATAATTATAAAAATGATAAATAAAATAATCGAATGGTCGCTCAATAACCGAATCTTAATCATCGCGCTGTATCTGGAGACTCGCGGCGTGGGGTTATTGGGCGTTAATTCACACGCCGATTGACGCGATTCCTGATGTTTCGGACAATCAAGTGATTGTTTTTACCGATTGGGCGGGACGTTCGCCGCAGGAAGTCGAAGATCAGGTTACATACCCGTTGGTTACGAATCTGCAAGGACTTCCGGGCGTAAGAGTTGTGCGGGCTTCGTCGGCGTTTAGCTTTTCGATGATTAACATTATTTTTGAAGATAGTGTTGATTTATATTGGGCGCGAACTCGCGTTTTGGAACGACTTAATCTCGTCGCCAAACAAATGCCCGAAGGTGTGATTCCGACGCTCGGACCTGATGCGACGGGCGTTGGACAGGTTTTTTGGTACACGATTGAAAGCGACAAACACAACTTGCGCGAGTTGCGGACGATTCAGGACTGGTTTATTCGTTATCAATTAAATGCAGTGCCGGGCGTGGCGGAAGTCGCCTCCGTCGGCGGTTATGTTCAGCAATATCAGGTAAATGTTGACCCGAACAAACTGCGCGGCTACAACATTCCGTTGTCAAAGGTCGTCGAAGCCGTCAAAGGTTCAAACACGAATGTCGGCGGCAACGTCGTCGAACAAGCCGGACAATGGTCGGTCGTGCGCGGCATCGGACTGATCGAATCAACGGCGGATGTCGAAAACATCGTCATCGGCGAATCGAACGGAACGCCGATTTATGTCAAAAACATCGCCGAAGTCAAAATTGACAACGCTTTTCGCACGGGCGCACTCGACAAAAACGGCACGGAAGCCGTCGGCGGCGTGGTCATTGCGCGTTACGGCGTGAACACGCTTGACGTGATTAATGCGGTCAAACAGAAAATCGAAGAATTAAAAGTCGGTCTGCCCGAAGGCGTTTCAATCGTACCGTTTTATGACCGAACACAGCTTATCAACCGTGCGACAAACACGCTCAAAACCACTTTATTAGAAGAGTTACTGCTCGTAACGCTCGCGCACATCGTTTTTCTCGCACATTTTCGCTCGATTTTAATTGTAACGATTCCACTGCCGCTCGCCGTTCTGATCTCGTTTTTGTTTATGTATTACGCGGGCATCAGCTCGAATATTATGTCGCTGTCGGGCATCGCTATTGCCATCGGCGTTTTGGTTGATGCCGGAATCGTCGTGATGGAAAACGCTTTTCGGTTTATGGAACAGCGCGAAATTGATCCGAAGGACAGACGCGCCGTTTGGGAAACGGTTTTGGAATCTACAAAACTCGTCGGGCGACCTGTTTTCTTTTCGATGGCGATTATTATTCTCGCCTTTGTTCCGGTTTTTTCGCTGACCGGACAAGAAGGCAAACTATTTCATCCGCTTGCATTTACAAAGACTTTTGCAATGATCGGCGCGACGATTATCGCCGTAACCCTCGTACCGGTTTTATGCACGTATCTTTTGGCGGGAAAATTTCACTCGGAGCAATCAAATCCCGTGATGCGGTTTTTGCACGCGCTTTATAAACCTGCATTACTTTGGGCATTGGAGAACCGAATAATCACAATTTCCATCGCTTTTATTTTGTTTCTCGGCGCAATTTTTCTCGCTTCCGGCATCGGCAAAGAATTTATGCCGCCGCTTAATGAAGGCGATGTAATGTTTATGCCGATCACCGATCCGGCGATTTCGATTGACGAAGCTCTGAAAATTATGAGCCGTCAGGACGAAATTTTGAAAACTTTCCCCGAAGTCGAATCGGCAGTTGGAAAAGCTGGACGCGCCGAAACTTCAACCGATCCCGCGCCGGTTAATATGAACGAAACAATCGTTCATTTAAAACCCGTAGAACAATGGCGCGACGGAGTTACACGCGAATCGCTGATTGCGGAAATGGACGCGAAATTGAAGATGCCGGGCGTGACGAACATCTGGACGCAGCCGATTATCAATCGAATCGAAATGCTGGCGACGGGAATTCGCTCGGAAGTCGGCATCAAAATTTACGGCGCCGATTTGAAAAAAATCGAACAGATTTCGCGCCAAGTCGCTGATGTTGTCAAGACGATTCCGGGCGCGGTTAGGGCAAACGCATTAAAAATGTAAGAAGCGAGAAAAGTGTGTAAAACTTGAACTTATTCTATTTTGGGATGAGGAGAGAGATTGAAACAATTAAAAACAAAGACGTTATTTGAAAGTGTCGGGAAAATAAAAGACCC
>JBBPXX010000093.1:0-25485 GCA_038200505.1 Pyrinomonadales bacterium
CAAACCCGAACTTTGCGCGTAAGAATTGATCGTTCTGGTGATTGCGCCGCGAAAACCGGAAAGATGCGTTCCGCCGTCAACCGTGTTGATATTGTTGGCAAAGCTGAACACCTTTTCGTCGTAGCTGTCATTGTACTGCATCGCAATATCAATCGAAAGTTCGTCGTCAATCTGTTCAAAATAAAGCGGTTCGTCGTGAACGGGACTTTTGTTTTTGTTTAGATGTTTGACGAATTCGGCAATTCCGCCTTTGTAAAAAAATTCGTGTGATTTTTCCGGCACTTCGCGCTCGTCTTTGATATAAATGCGAATTCCTTTATTCAAAAAGGCTTTTTCGCGTAAGCGTTCAGAAAGTCTTTCAAAACTGTAAATTTCCGTGTCGAAAATAGTTGCGTCCGGTTTGAAGGTGATTTTCGTGCCGCGTTTCGTCGTCGTTCCGGTTTGCTTCAAAGGCGCAACCGGAATTCCGGCGCGAAATTCCATTTCATAAGTTTTGCCGTCGCGCCAGATTTCAAGCTGCAAAGTTTCGCTCAAAAAATTAACGCAGGAAACGCCGACACCGTGCAGACCGCCCGAAACTTTATAAGAATTTGTATCGAACTTGCCGCCCGCGTGCAGAATTGTCATAACGACTTCCGCCGCCGAACGACCTTCTTGTTTGTGCATATCAACCGGAATTCCGCGCCCGTTGTCAATGACGGTAACCGAATTATCCATATGAATTGCCACATTTATCGTATCGCAATAGCCTGCGAGAGCTTCATCAACCGAGTTGTCCACCACTTCGTAAACGAGATGATGAAGTCCGATGTCGCCGGTTGAACCGATATACATCGCCGGACGCTTTCTAACCGCGTCGCGTCCTTCTAAAACTGTGATTTGATCTGCTCCGTATTCTGTTTTTGGTTTAGCCAATTTTATTTGTCCTCTATTTTATTAAAATAATTTCGCCGGTTTAATACTTTGTAAAATTTTCAATGCTTCGGGAATCAACGGCGAGAGTGATTCGTAACGGTTGCTTTTAGCCGATAAAATAATAATTGGGAGTGGCAAATCATCTCTGTTTTGCTGATGCCGGATGCTTTTGTCTATGGTGATTAAAACTTCAAAAAACTCGCTTGCCGCGTTAATTAATTTTCCGTTTTTCAAACCCTTAAAGTTTGCTTCATCAATCGTCGAAATGTCGTGTTCGACAAAATCCCTTTTCAAACGGCACGGCACACATTCATCAAGCAATAATTTCATATTGCTTTACAAGTTTTTCTTTATAAAGCTCTAAAACTCCGATTGTCTGTTCGTGCGAAACCGTCGGAAAGTCATCAAGAAAAATCTTAAGACTATCGCCCGCTTCCAAACAATCGAAAAGGTTCTTAATCGGCACACGAGTTCCGCGAAAAACAGGCGTTCCGCCGAGTTTTTCAATGTCGCTTTCAATAAATTTATTTTTTCGATAATTACTCATAAATTACTTGAAAATTATACCATTTTTTTGCAAATTTAGACAGTCGGTTAGAGAGTTGATTTTAATGAGTTTATTTATCGTTTCGGCAGTAGTGGGAAACGGAAAACGGAAAATAGAAAACGGAAAATTAAATTAGCCGAATATTATTCGTTTCTTGCAAAAATTACCAAATAAAGTTCAAACAAGCAGCGGCTGAAAAATCACGGATTGTTTGATTTGTTCTTTTTTGTTTGTTAGAGTTTGCTCCAACGCCTCAACATCTTCAATTCCGTATTCGGTTTGCAAAGCATTTCGCATTTCCTCGTCCGAAGTATTTTTCAGCATATTTTCCAGAATAAACAAATCGAGATCGCCGAAATCGGCAATGCCGAGCGCGTTCGGAATGTTCAAACCTAACACTTTTGTCTGCGAAAGGTCATAAACCCAATCGAGAATTTTATCAAGCGGTTCGGCATCGGGAAAACGCTTTTTGATAAGGGAAAAAATTTGTTCTCTGCCTTCGACGTTCATCAGCAGAGCAAGGAAAAACCGCTGTTCGGGATCATTGACATAACCGCGCCGGCTGACGATTTCATCAACTTGTGCTTGGTGTGCAAAAACCTGCGGCAGACATTCCGCCAATGAACCGTGCCGTTTCTTGGCAACTTCCAGAAGCGCGTCAAACTGATTTTGCGCCGCATTCGGGTTGAAATAATGTCCGATTTGACCTTTTTGCAGATGACCTCTGAGAGTTGAAAGAATTATGTATGTCGTTTGAAAATCGGATTTTTCCAAAAGTTCGGCAATAAATTTGTCGGTGTCGGGATGTTCGGTGCGAATGAGTGCCGTAATGCTTTGCAATTTTTTTATCGTATTCGGTTCTTCAAAAAACGGGTCAATCGCCAGAAACGGTTTGTGATAAGAATATTGCGGCAGAAACATCGGACTTTTATGAGTGCGGACGACAATCGTCGCCGACGGCATATCGAGATGGAAAAGTCCGTGAATATATTCTCGTCCGGCGCGGATTTCCTGCACGTCGCCGACTTCGAGAAGTTCGCACAATTTTAATTTCATATCGCCGATTTCGGTAAATGTGTTGACCGCTTCGCGCCGTTCAAATTCATACCAACTGTGAATGCTCGAACCGTGCAAAACCTGAAACGCGCCGCAAAAAGCGTGCTGATGAATGGCGGTCGTGCCTTGCAGCCAGAAATAAACGTCAATGTGAAAACGCGGGCTGTTATAAATCGTAATCGGCGGATCGCCGAAACTGCCGCGCAAATCGCGCTGTTCGGGCAAAAAGGTTTCGCCCAAAGTCCATTCGATAACTTCCCAAGCCGAAATCTTTTCGGGCAAGTTTGCCTCCTTTAAGGCTTGCGCGACAAGCGCGGGAAATAAGTTTTCGTCGTAATTTTTATTGCGCCAGAGTTTTTCAATTTCTGCGCCGAGATTGTTAAATAATTCCATAAATTTTCCGTCAAAAGTACTTTAAAAAATTCAAAACATCCTAAATTTTTTCATTTTTTATCTGTTTCCCAAGTAAAATTCGATAATACCTTTTTTTTATCGGCGTTATCTGTTATATTTTTGCCCTAATCTTTTCAAAATACAAACAGAGGAAATTTTTTTTATGGCAACTGCGGAAAATGCTTCGAGCAAATACGACAAAAGTTTTTTCGGACATCCGGGCGGATTATCCACCTTGTTTTTTACGGAAATGTGGGAACGCTTTTCTTACTACGGAATGCGTGCTTTGCTCGTTCTTTATATGGTCGCCGCCGTTGAAAAAGGCGGTTTGGGTTTTTCAACTCCCGACGCGACGGCGATTTACGGACTTTACACGGCTTCGGTTTATTTTCTCCCGCTCATCGGCGGCTGGCTTGCCGACAGATACATCGGTGCAAAACGTGCGACGTTTATTGGCGGTGTGATTATTGCCGCCGGACACTTTGCTTTAGCCGTTCCAACCTTGACATTCTTTTATCTCGGATTAGCATTGGTTGCTGTCGGAACGGGTTTCCTGAAATCGAACATCAGCGCGATGGTCGGCGATTTGTATGATCAAGACGACGAAAGACGCGACGGCGGATTTTCGATTTTTTATATGGGAATCAATCTCGGCGCATTCGCCGCGCCGCTCATTACGGGAGCGTTAGCCGCCTATAATTGGCATTGGGGATTTGCCGCCGCCGGTGTCGGAATGGTCGCGGGTTTGATTCAATACGTCATCGGCAAGCAAAAACTCGCCGGTGTCGGCGAACCGCCCGTTAAAAACGAACTTGACGGCAGCACTTCGATGACAACAACTTATATGATTCAAGTTGCGGGAACAATCGCCGCCGGACTCGGAGTTTTGCTTTATTTTTATTCAACCAGAGGAATTGAATTTACACTTAAAATTGCACTTATTCCGGTTCTTGTAGTCGGCGGATTGATCGTCGTATTGTTCACCGGAATGTTGGACAAACTTTCGTTAAACGATTGGAAACGTCTTGGAATCATCGTTATTTTATTCTTATTCGCCTCGCTTTTCTGGGCGGGATTCGAGCAAGCCGGTTCGAGTTTTAATCTTTTTGCCGAAAAACTAACGGACAGAACTTTCGGCACATGGGAAATGCCGACGGCGTGGTTTCAATCAATCAACTCGATTTTCATCGTCATAATGGCTCCGATTTTTGGAGTTATGTGGGTAAAATGGGGCAAAAAACAACCAAATGATGTTTTCAAATTCGCACTCGGTTTGTTCTTTCTGGCACTCGGTTTCGTCGTAATGGCTTACGCTTCGGGTTTAACCGGCGCGGGCAAGGTCAGTCCGATGTGGCTTGTCGTCGTTTATTTTCTGCACACTTGCGGAGAACTTTTCCTTAGTCCCGTCGGGTTGAGTTCGATGACAAAACTCGCTCCTGGCAAAATGGTCGGTCTGATGCTCGGTGTTTGGTTTTTGGCATCGTCTTTGGGCAGTTTCGCCGCCGGACAAATCGCCGGTGAATTCAAAACCGAATCGGAAGCCTTGGGAACTCTTTTCTGGAATGTGGCAATTGTCATATTCGTCGGGGCGGCTTTGGCTTTAGTCCTGTCATTTGCAGTCGGCGGATTTTTGAAATCAAGACAGCAAACCGCAGAAGTTCCGATAGAACCTGCTTAAATTTAACTTTTAGAGAAACTGAAAAGCCGCGTCAAAACTTGTTTCTGACGCGGTTTTTTAAATTTAAACTCAGGTCGCCGTCAAAAATTAATTGTTTTACTTGCAGAAATTTCCGCGCCGAGTTTTTGAATCGAATGAACGCGCCATTCTTCGCGTGTTTCTGGGAAATCCGTGCGAAAATGTCCGCCGCGCGATTCTTCGCGCCACAGTGCGGCGGTTGTTATGAGTTTGGCAAGAGTTACAAAATTGCGCGACGAAACGCTTAAATTTGACTGCGAGATTTGCTTGAATTCCCGCAAAGCACGTTTCAGCGAATCTTTATCGCGCAAAATTCCGACGCGCTCCCACATCACACGCTTGACACGCTTTTTCACAGCGGTCGAGATTCCTTCGGTTTGTCCTTTGTCCTTTGTCCTTTGTCCTTTGTTTTCTTCTTTGGACTTTGGACTTTGGACTTTGGACTTTGGACTTTCCAAGATGGCGGCTTCGCCGGCTCTTGCGCCGAAAACCAAGCCTTCGAGCAGAGAGTTTGAAGCCAGCCGATTCGCGCCGTGAACGCCGGTGCAGGTAACTTCGCCTGCCGCATAAAGACCTGCAATTGTTGTTCTGCCGTGCAAATCGGTGCGAATACCGCCCATACAATAATGCGAAGCCGGAGAAACGGGCAGTAAATCTTTGGCGATATTCAAATCATAAAATTTACAGGTTTCGTAGATTTTCGGAAAGCGTTCTTTTAAAAAATCTTCGTCCAACGCCGTCATATCGAGAAAAACCGTGCGCGTTCCGGTTTTTCGCATTTCGGCAACAATCGAACGCGAAACAATATCACGCGGCGCGAGTTCGAGCCGTTCGTCGTAATTTTCCATAAACCGCTCGCCGAATTTGTTTCGCAAAATTCCGCCTTCGCCGCGCATCGCTTCGCTTAATAAAAATCTGGGCGCATTTTCCAGATTCAAAGCCGTCGGATGAAACTGCACAAATTCCATATCAGCCATTTCCGCGCCTGCAAAATAAGCCATCGCCATTCCGTCGCCGGTTGCGACGGGCGGATTTGTCGTGTGCTGATAAAGTTGTCCCGCGCCGCCCGTGCAAAGTATGACGGCATTTGCATAAATTTCACGCGCAGCGCGAAGAATCGGGTCTAAAAAACGCACACCGACACATTTGTTTTCAGCAATAATCAAACTTTCCGTATTGGCAAACGGCATCAAAACGATTTTCTTTTCCTGTCTGGCTCTCGCAATCAAAGCGCGGACTATTTCCTTGCCCGTCGAATCGCCGTGCGCGTGTAAAATTCTTCTTCTCGAATGCGCGGCTTCCTGTGTGAACGAAAGTTTTCCGCCTTCGCGGTCAAATTCCGTTCCCCATTCGATCAGTTGTTTGATATATTTCGTGCCTTCGACAACGAGCGTTTCAACCGCTTTCACGTCGCAAAGTCCCGCGCCCGCAATCAGCGTATCTTCTTCGTGAAGCTCGGCATTGTCGTCGTCTGACAAAACAACCGCCACGCCGCCTTGTGCGTATTCGGTGTTTGATTCGCTCGCTTTGTCTTTGGTCAAGACGGTTACTCTTGCACCCGATTTTGCCAGTTCGATTGATGCGCGAAGTCCGGCAACGCCGCTGCCGATAACAATGAAATCAGTTTGTAAAGCCATTAAAAGAAATGTAGCAAATTTTATGATTATTTGACGAATGGATTTACTGCCGCCGGTGATTTTTTCGAGATTTTGAACAGCTTCTGAAACTTTTTTGATTATATTTTATTTTCTCTGTAACCTTTTTCGTTTATCTGCCACTAGAAAGTGAACGCGCTGAAAAGCGAACGAAAATCAAAAACATTTTTGCTTCAAAAGGCGAAGCCGTGCAGGACGAAAAGGAAATTAACATAAGTCTGCAAATGACCGAACCAATCGGCGTTGAACCATATATAATTGTTATCTCAAAAGATAATATTGATTTTAGCTTTTGCGAAACAAGCGGCGCGAAAAGAAATCCCGCATCCATTTTAGAGCGAATGCTTACTCAATCAGGCAAACAAACCAGAGCTAGCGGAACAATCAGCGACGAATCCGACAAATGAGATGTTATTCATTTGGAACTGAATGTTGTGGACAAACTATAAGTCCAAAGTCTAAAGTCCAATGCCCAAAGTTGTTACATATTTAACTTTGGACATTGGACTTTAGACTTTGGACTGATTTGTCATTGTTTGAGAATCGCCGCGCCTTTGACAATTGCTACATTTTGCGGTGTTTTGACAACTTGCCCCGGTTTGAAACCCATTTTTTCGGCGCGTCGTAGAATGTTTTGATAAACCGCGTCGCTCATTTTCGGTGTGCGGCTTAAAATCCAAAAATACTCACGTTTCGGATCACCGACGGCGGCATATTGATAGTTGTCGTCCAAATCTATAATCCAATAATCGCCCCAGACGGAAGATAAAAACGAAAGAAAGCCCGGCGCGAAACGCACTTCGAGTTTGGCGTTGGTTTTTGTATCAACGATTTTGGCTTTACCTTTTGCATCGTCTATTGTTCCGTCTTTTTTGACACATTGATTTAAAACTTCGATTGCATCTTCGTCTTTAATCGTATAAGTCGCCGTCGTATTTCCGACACATTTTTTTTGAAAATTGTTCGGATAACGCGCTATTTCAAACCATTTTCCGCTGTATCGTTTCAGGTCAACCTGCGGAACTGTTTTGACCTCCGTTACGGTAACGGCTTGGTTTTGTTGAGCAAATGAAACTGTTGATAAAAGTAATAAAGTCGGTAAAACTGCTGCTAAGATTAGCTTTTTCACGATGAAATCTCCTCTGTTTGTGTATAATCTGAATTATTATTGAAGCAAACGGCTTGCCAAAGTTTGCTTTTTAATACTTTCGATTTTTATAATTTGAGTAGACGACAGATAAAAAAATTAAATTTTATGCCGATTTACGAATATAAATGTTTAGACTGCGGTTCGCACGTCGAAAAAATGCAAAAGGCTTCTGCCGAACCGTTAAAAATTTGCGAAAATTGCGGCGGAAACTTGGAAAAACAATGGTCGCTCTCCGGTATCCAATTTAAAGGCGAAGGTTGGTATGTTACCGATTACAGCAATAAATTAAAGGACGGAACAGATAAAAGCGAAAAAACGGAGAAAGCGGACAAGCCGGAAAAAAGTTCGACAAGCGAATCAACCGCTAAGCCGGAAACCGCATCAAACAAGGCAAACGATACCAAAAAAGATGTGGTTTCAAAGAAAGAATGAGGTAAATTTATGAAATTCTCGGTTCAAAAAGTTTGGCAAGTCAGCTTTATCTTGTTGATTTTCGTTGTGTTTGCCGATGCTCAGTCGCGCAACAGTTCCAGAACATCAACGGATACGGACGGCACGATTTTGAGCGTTGTCGCCACGCGCACGAATGATGTCAAAGAACCGATAAAACCTGAAAACCTACATCTTTACGAAAACGGAATCGAACAAAGAATTAAAAATTTCAGCTTTGATCCGTCGCCTGCGCGGATAGTTTTGCTGGTTGATAATTCGCAAACCGTTCCCGCCGATCTTGAAAAATTGAAAAAAGCGACGATGGAATTCGCGTATGAAATTTTTGACGGCGATCAGCTTTTTGTTATCGGTTATGACGAAAAAGCCGAAATCATACAGGAATGGACGGACGACGCGAAAAAATTGGAAACTTCGCTCGCCACATTTCGCAAAAAAGGAAATCCGTATCTTTTCGATGCGCTTGACGCAGCGGTTGATCAGGTTTTAATTCCGCTGATGCCCGGAACACGCAAAACGGCGGTTGTCGTTATCGGCGACGGTTTGGATCGCGGCAGCAGCACGACTTTTGATAAAATTTTGGGCAAACTCCAGAATCAAAACATCACCGTTTACGCCGTGCAGATGCCTGACAGAACCGGCGGCGCGTATCGGCGCGACCAACCGAAAGCGGGCGAAGTTATCACAAAATTGACGGAAGGAACGGGCGGCAAAGTTTTTCAGATTGATGAAGCCCAAACTGCCGCTAAATCCATCGCCGACGAGTTGAGGAGAAGTCGCTATCTGCTTTCGTATTTTCCAATAAATACTTCTTCTTATGATGCGCGGCGTGTTTTCCTGATTGCCGACGAAGGAATTTCCGTCCGCACGAAAAACGCGCAGCCGCCGAATATTAAGTAAAAAACCAAAAGATCATAAAGAAAAATTTACAAGACCGGCAATCTGACTTATTTTTAGCTTCTCACTTTTTAGTTTTTCCACTAATCTTGACATTGGCTTGATCCGTGTTTTACGGTTAGCGAAGCAAAAAGTCTGTTTTCAAACGTCTGACTTAAAATTCCGCGTTTGATTAAACTGCAATAATAAGGAGAATAACGCCGTGAGTGATTCAAATAATATTCCAAAACCGCCGCCACCTGATGATTTTTCCAAAACCACTCCGAATATTCCCATACCGGCAGACGAACTCAAACAGTCAAACGATTGGGAGAAAACCAATTATAATTATCCGGCACAACCGCCCGCCGACGATTGGGGCAACACGGTGGCAAATTATAGACCGAAAGATAGTTATGAGGATTTTAGCGATCCTTATGCACCCTCGTCGAACAAACCGAAAGTTCCTGATTGGGGAATAACGCAGGCAAACATCAATATCCCGGATGACAGTGATTTTGGCGGAAATCAACCTCCTTCCGGCAACCAGAATGAAGAATACGGCGTAACCACGCCATATTTTCGTCTGCCCGAAGCCGAACGTGCCAAATATCAAAATATTCCGCCGACTCCGACGCAGGCAGCCGAAATAAAAAAACAGGAAGAAAAGGAAAAAGGCGGAATTCCGGCGTGGTTGTGGGTTTCCGGCGGCTTGATGTCAATGTTTCTTTTTGCGGTTTTTGTTTTGCTTGTAGTTTTTATTTTCTTTTTGCCGAAAACCGGATTTGAAGCGATTATTAAAGGTGCGCCTCCGGGCAGCAGAGCGATGGTTGACGGTTCTTTTTGGGGCGTGGCTTCGCAGGACGGCTCGATCAAACTGCCGGTTTTGAAAGCCGGTGAAACCAAAAAGGTTGAAATTCAGCATTTGAATTTTGTTTGCGAACCGGAAACAATCAAAGGTGAAGACGGAGTTCAGCCCGAACCGATTATTGCCAAATGCAAGCCGGTTGCAAAACCTGTCAGCGACAACTGTTTGAACATCAAAGCCGGTGCTTACGATGTAGCTGAAAAATGCGCTAACAAGGCGTTGGATGATTTGCCGGCAGAATACTCGGTTGATGATCTGCTCAGGGCGATGAATTTGTATATTATTCAATTTGCCAGCGGAAAATATGACATTCCGCCAAAAAATATGACGTTTTTGGAAAGAGCCGCCGGTTATATGAAAAAACTTCCGCCGACGGTTCAAGTCGAAGTCGGCGGACACACCGACAGTGTTGGAACTGATGAAAGTAATCAGATTCTTTCGGATAATCGAGCAAAAGCTGTGCGGGATGCCTTGATAAAATTCGGCATAGCACCGGAAATGCTGACCGAAAAAGGTTATGGTTCAAAACAACCGAAAGCGAGCAACGACAACGAAGACGGAAAATTCCAAAACCGTCGAATCGAATATACGGCGGTGAAGAAGTAGCGAGTCGAGAGTCGAGAGTTAAGAATTTGTTGACTCGAAATTGAAAGGCAAAATGCTGAATTCCAACTATAATATAGGTTGATTTTGACTCTCGACTCTTTACTCTAAGCTGATAATGTGTGAAAATTCCTGTTACAAAAGTTGTTTATAACAGGAGATTTTTGCCAGTGAAGTCAGAACTCGAGAAGTTAATAGAATTACAAAAGACGGATACGAATATCCGTAAATTAAAAGAATCAATAGAATCCGCAGAAGAAAGGCGTGCCGGTCTTGAACAAGAGTTTGAACGGCACGCCTCTTCTATTAGGGAAATACAGGCAAAGCGCGACGAAGCGCAAGCAGCCCGTGCCGAATTGGAAAAACAAATAGCCGAAAACAAAACCTACATCGAACGCGCCGAGCGCAATCTGAAAAACTCCCAAAATCAAAAAGAATACGAAACTGCGATGCGTGAAACCGACGCTTTGCAAAAACAGGTTTCCGCGCTTGAAACAAAGGTTTTAGAGAGAATGAGCGAGATTGAAGAGGTCGAAAAAGTTTTGGAAGAACGCGCCGAGGAAATAAATTCTTTGGAAACGAATCGTAAATCGGCTTTGGGAGATTTCGATACCGAACTCAATAAAAATAAAAAGAAATACGAAGTTGAAACCAAAAAACGCCACGAAGTTTTCTTGACATTACCGGCGCGAATGGCTTCAATTTATAACCGTCTGGCACAGCGCAGCCGCGACGGAATCGCCGTCGCCGAAGTCGTCAACGGTTCGTGCAACGCGTGTTTTATGTCTTTGCGTCCGCAAATGCAGGTCGAACTGAAAACCAGCGATCAGATAATTACCTGCGAAAGCTGCACGCGGATTCTGTATATCAATCCAGAATCAAAATCTGCCGGTCAGGAATCTTAAGGTCAGAGAACCGCCTGCGCGAGCGGGTGGTTTAATTTGGTAAATCAGATACCTCAATAACCACATTCAGCCGTCCGCTCACGCAGGCGGTTCTGAACGCGCTAAAAAATGTTTTGGAAAAACAAAGTCGTATTTTTAACAGGCGCATCAAGCGGAATCGGTGAAGCATTGGCGCTTGAAATGGCGAAACGCGGCGCGATTGTCGGAATATTGGCGCGGCGTGAAGAATTTCTCAAACAAATAACCGAAAAAATCGAACAAAACGGCGGCACGGCGAGATATTTTGCGGTTGATGTTACTGATGCAGAAGCAGTTGCGGAAGCGGCGCAGACTTTGCGAAACGAGTTTGGGAAAATTGATATTTTAGTCGCCAATGCCGGAATCGGCGGAAACAACACAGAAACCAGAAACTTAAACGCCGAAGCCGTCGCCAAAGTAATCAACATAAATTTGCTCGGTGCGGTTAATGCGGTTGCCGCTGTTTTGCCGCAAATGCTTGAAAATAAAAGCGGTCAGCTTGTCGCCGTTTCGAGTCTGGCAGGTTTTCGCGGACTTCCGAAATCCGCCGCTTATTCGGCGAGCAAAGCCGGAATGACTGCGTTTTTTGAAAGCGTTCGTTTGGATGTTCAGCACAGAAATGTTGACGTTACAATCATTCAGCCCGGCTTTATCAAAACGCCTCTGACTTCCGGCAGAGAAGCAAAAATGCCGTTTTTGATGGAACTTGACGATGCGATTCCGCTTTTTTTGAAAGCCGTCGAAAAGCGCAAAAAATTCGCCGCGTTTCCGTGGCAATTGGCAACTTTCGTTCGCGCCGGAAAATTTTTCCCGACATGGCTTTACGATAAAATCGCCGGACGCGCGCGTTTTCGTGAGTAAATTATTAAAAATAGGCAATTATTGTTTTGACTCAAACTTTCAAATTAACAATTTAAAATTTACAATTATCCGTTTATGAATTTATTACAAGCGATAATTCTCGGCATCGTGCAAGGCTTGACCGAATTTATTCCGATTAGTTCAACGGCGCATCTGGTTTTTGCCAGTCGTTTGACGGATTTATACGGAGGCAATGCCGAGCAGATTACGGCGACAATTGCAGTTATTCAACTCGGCACGCTATTGGCGGCTTTTGTTTATTTCGCCTCTGATATTATCAGTATTCTGGTTGCGTTTGTGCGCGATCATTGGGCGTTGATCACACGAAAACGCGGAATGCGATTTTCGGGAACAGGCGGCGTGCGTCCGATGTGGTTGAGCGAAGAAGCGTGGCTCGGCTGGCTGATTATTCTCGGTTCGATTCCGATTGGAACGATTGGTTTACTGCTCAAAAAACAAATTGAAGGTCCGGCAACAAAAAATCTCTGGTTTATCGCCATAATGCTGATTGCCGTGGCGGTTTTACTGGCTATTGCCGAATTAGTCGGCAGTCGGCGCAAGGATGTAAAAGATTTTGGATTAATTGACGCATTAGCTCAAGGTTTCGCCCAAGTTTTAGCTTTAATGCCGGGCGCAAGCCGTTCCGGTTCAACAATTATGGGCGGTCTTCTGGTCGGACAAAAACGCGAAGCCGCCGCCAGATTTTCGTTTCTCCTGATGATTCCGGCAATTACCGCAAGCGGACTTCTTGAACTCAAAGAAGCGATTCAAAAAAATCTTTTATCAAGCAACGATTTCGTTGCGCTCGGAGTCGGAACTTTGGTTGCCGGCGTTGTCGGTTATTTTTCAATCTGGTTTCTGTTGGCTTATCTGCGAAAAAATTCAACTGCGATTTTTATAATTTATCGAATAATTATCGGTGCTGTAATTCTTTTATTAATTTGGCAGGGCGTAATAAATCCGCAAATCTAAATGAACAAAATTTGGCAAATTGTTATTGATACAAATGTTTTGGTTGCGGCTCTGAAATCGAAACGCGGTGCTTCTTTTAAGATTTTGTCATTGTTGAAAAGCGGAAAATTCAAAATTCATCTTTCCGTGCCGATGGTTTTAGAATATGAAGAGGTTTTAAGTCGTAAAGAACTTAGTCTAAATTTGACCGATAGAGAACTTGAAAGTTTTTTGGATATTATTTGTTTATTGGGTGTGAAGCACGATATTTGGTATTTGTGGCGACCTCTTTCGTCAGACCCGAAAGACGAATTTGTTGCCGAATTAGCCATCAATGCACAAGTTGACGCGATTGTTACAAATAACGTCAAATAACGTCAAAGATTTTGTCGGCATCAAAAAATTTGGAATAGACATTATCACTCCAAAAGAATTTTTGGACTTGTTAGGAGAACAACAATGAGTATTTTAACTATAAATTTACCCGAATCACTTGCCGAGAAACTAAGAAAAACGTCGGAAAAAGAGCAGGTTGAACCCGAACAATTCGTTGTGATTGCCGTCGCCGAAAAGTTGGCGAACTTAAAATCAATCGGTTATTTGGAACTACGCGCCAAACGCGCCAACCTTGAAGATTTTGAGATGATTCTTGACAAAATTCCCGATATTGAGCCTGAAGAATACGATAAAATTTAATGAAACGCTGGACAATCAAAAAACACGACCGCACGGAAGTAAAAAATCTCGCCGATTCGCTGAAAGTTTCGCCGCTGATCGCCGCTTTGCTCATCACGCGCGGCTTTGAAACGGCGGAAAAAGCTCACAAATTCTTAAATCCTTCTTACGACGATCTGCACGAGCCGAATCTTTTGAAAGGAATGAAGGAAGCCGTCGAACGCATTTTAAAAGCCGTCGAAGCGGACGAAAAGATTTTAATTTGGGGAGATTACGACGTTGACGGCACGACAGGAACAGTTGTTTTGCGAAAATGTCTGGAGATTCTCGGCGCGAAAACGGGTTTTCACATTCCGAATCGGTTCAGCGAAGGTTACGGTTTAAATACCGAACATCTCAAAGTTGCCAAAGAGCGCGGTTATTCGCTTGTAATTACCGTTGACACGGGAACGCGCTCGTTTGAACCGCTGGCTTGGGCGAAGGAAAATGATCTGGATGTGATTGTAACCGATCATCATTTGTCCGACGAAGCAAAGGGAAATCCCGAATGCGTCGCAATGGTCAATCCGAATCAAGCGGGTTGTGAATATCCCGACAAAAATCTCGCCGGTGTCGGTGTCGCATTCAAATTGGCGCACGCTCTTTTGCGCGAAAAGGGAAAAGAAAACGTCGTCAAAGGTTTTTTGAAAATCGTCGCCATCGGCACAATCGCCGATGTGATGAAACTGACGGGTGAAAATCGCGCGATTGTTTCAATCGGTTTAAAAGATTTGCCGAAAGCGCACAATTACGGGTTGAAAGCGTTGATGGAAGTTGCCGACTGCACGAGCGAAATGACGAGTTATCACATTGGATTTCGACTTGCGCCGAGAATAAATGCGGCGGGCAGAATGGACGCGGCGCGGAATGTCGTCGAACTTTTTGAAGCCGAAAGTTTTGAAAAAGCGCGTGAATTAGCCGAATATCTCGACAGCAAAAACCGTGAGCGGCAAAAAGTGCAGATTGATATTTTTGAAAAGGCTTTGCTCGAATACATCGAAAGCGGCGGAAGCGCGAAACAGGCGCATTTTGCGGTAGTCGCGGGCGAAGGTTGGCATCGCGGCGTAATCGGTTTGGCGGCATCGAAAATCGCCGAAAAACTTTATCGCCCGACAATTGTTTTGTCGCTTGAAGACGGCATAGCACACGGCAGCGCGCGAAGCATCGCCAATTATCATCTGCTCGCCGGACTCGATTCTTGCCCCGAACTTTTTGAAAAATATGGCGGACACGCGGCAGCGGCGGGAATGACGATTAAAGGCGAAAACATTGACGAATTGCGAAAAAAATTAAACGAACACGCGGCGGCGCATTTGTCGGAAGAAGATTTGATTTCCGAAATAAAAATTGACGCGCTCGTTTCGTCAAACTCGCTAAATCTCGATTTGGTTGAAGAATTAAAGCAGTTTGAGCCGTTCGGAATGGGAAATCCGAAGCCTGTTTTCGCCACCAAAGGTTTACTGCTGACAAACGATCCGTTCGTGATGAAGGAAAAGCATTTGAAATTAAAACTGCGCGACGATAAAGGCAAAAACTTTGAAGCCGTCTGGTGGGACGGCGTGGAACATTCAAAAGAGCAAACTCTCAAACCGCAAACGCGCATCGAACTTGCTTACACGGCAGAAGCGAATACTTGGAATAACAATACGCGCTTGCAATTGGTTGTGAAGGATTTAAAAACTGTTTGAATACAGTTAATGATAAAAATCGAGCGGAGGAACAATATGGATTTAGCGGTAAAATGGCACGAATTAATGGAAAATCCATACATTCGGAATATTCCATACAAAGTCGAACTCAATAGATTCGGACAGATTTTAATGAGTCCGGCTTCTAATCGGCACGGGATTTTGCAATATAAGGTCGGACAGGAAATTGAAAGAACAAAAAAAAATGGAATCATTATTATAGAATGTTCTATTTTGACCAGCGAAGGCGTGAGAGTTGCCGATGTTGCTTGGGCTTCGGATGAGTTTATGGCGGAATTCGGTGAAATTACGCCTTATCCGAAAGCACCGGAAATTTGCGTCGAAGTGAAATCACCCGGCAACAGCAATGCCGAAATGGAAGAAAAAATTCGTCTTTATCTGGAAAAAGGCGCGTTGGAGGTTTGGATTGTGGACGAATACGGCAAAGCAAATTTCTTTACACACACCGGAAAAATCAAAAAATCGAAAATCGCCGCAGACTTTAAGTTGTAATGTCCGAAGAAACCGTTCAGCGGAAAAATATAAAAAATCTCGAACTTCGCGCAAAGATGCCGTTAATCTTTCGCGTGGCGGCGATTTTTGCGCTTGCCGCGACTTTGATCGGCATCGGCATCGGATTTTATCGCGCTTACGGCTATAAAGAATTTAGAATGAAGGGTTTGCCGACTGAACTTTCCGAAAACGTGTTGGCGGAAGTCAGCGGTTATGAACGGCGCGAAAGCGAAGGAAATGTCGTTAAATATTTTATCAAAGCCGACAAAGCAAAGACTTTTACAGACAATCATCAGGAATTGGAAAATGTGTTTTTGCAAGTTTATGACGAAACGGGCGAAAAGTTTGACCAAATGACGGCGGAAAAGGCGATTTATATTCCGGCTGAAAATAAAAATTTTACGGCGTTTTTTGCGGGCGATGTGAACATCGAAACACGCGATAATTTGAAAGTTAAAACCGACCAACTGACTTATAAAAAGGAAACGGAAATTGCCGCCGCCGAAGAAGTAATCGAATTTTCGCGCGAAAACATCTCCGGCAAATCAGTCGGCGCGATTGTCAAAATTCAGGAAAAAACGCTTGAATTATTAAAGGATGTTGAAATCAACGCTTACGGCAACGGTGAAGCGCAAAACGCCGATTTTCAGCGGACGAAAATAACTTCGGGACACGCATTTTTTAATCAGCTTGCGGGCAAAATCGAGTTTAATCAAAATGTCATTGTCAATGTTACACCGAACAAAAACGCGGGCGAAACAGCACAGCCAACTGATATAAAATCAGACAAAGCAATTGCTTCATTCACCGATAAAGAGATCAAACAAATTGATTTAATCGGCAATGTTGATGTTTATCAAAAGCCGACAAATGCAAGCGCGAAATGGACGAAAACGAAGGCAAATCGCGCGGTGGCGAAGATTGATAAAGAACTCAAACAGCTTGAACTTTTTGATAATGTAACTATCGAAACTACGGCGAACGACGCGAAACCGACGAAAATAAAGACGAATTACGCGCTTTTTCAAAAAGATGCAGATCGTTTTGAACTGAAAAACGGCGTGGAAATCATCACTGTCGAAGACAATCAACCGATGACGATTAAAGCGAATAATGCGATTTATGAACAGTCGAACGGCAAAATTTTCTTGGACGGAAACGCGGAAATTACGCAGGGAAACAGTTATATAAAAGGTGATAACTTAACGGCGCAATTGTTTCCGAACAAAAAATTAAACAATGCTTACGTTAAGGGAAACGCATATTTAAAACAATCAACGCCGGAACGCACGACGGAAGTTTCGGGCAATGAGTTGAACGCGATTTTCGGCAATGACCAGCTTTTGCAAAACGCCAACGCCGTCGGCGCGGCGAATGCGGTTTTGATTCCGGCGCAAGCTAGTGAATATTCAAAAGTTACACTTTCCGCGCCGAATGCCGTTAAAGTCAATTTTCAAAAAGGTTTGCTCAATCAGATGCAGACCGACGGGCGCACGACGATTTTGATGAACGCGCCTTCGGGAAAAGCTGACGCGGCGAATAAAAAACTGACGGCTGACGCGGTAAAAACAGTTTTTAACGCGAGCGGCAAAGATTTGGCGAAAGCCGAAGCCGTCGGAAATGCCGAACTTTACATCGAACCTTTGAAAGTCGCGCCCGCCAATTATAAAACGACAATCAATGCGCCGCGTTTCGACTGCGACTTTTTTGAAACAGGAAATAACGCAAAAAACTGCGCGGCGACGGGAAAATCAAAAGTCGTCCGCGTGCCGACTGTTTCGGGCGAAAATCGCGGAACGCAAACGCTCGTCGCCGACAAATTAAACGCCGCTTTTAACCAGCAAACGCAGGACGTTCAGCAGTTTGACGCGGTTGGCAATACGAAGTTTTCCGAACTCGACCGCAACGGCATCGCCGGACAAATTTCTTTTTCGGCGAATGATGAAATCGTCCGTTTGCGCGGCGACGAACCGACGGTTTTTGATTCGAGAGCGAGAGCGAAAGCGGGCGAAATTGATTGGGACACGCGCAATGAAAAATCCGCTTTGCGCGGCGATGTCAGCACGACTTATTACAGCCAGCAGAAAACCGGCGGCGCGACTCCGTTCGGCGCGACGAATTCACCGGTTTTTATCACGGCAGGCGAAGCCAATTTCGATCACAAAACGGAAGTCGGCGTTTATACGGGAAATGCGCGGGCGTGGCAGGAAAATAATTATATCCGCGCCGATAAGTTGATTTTACAACAAAAACAAGGTCAGCTTTTCAGCGAAGGTGCAGTGCAGAGCCTGCTTTACGACGCGAAAAAAGTAGAAAACGGCAAAGAATCGAATGTGCCGGTTTTCGCTTCCGCCGATAAAATGATGTATGTCAATGATAAAAATCTGCTGCGTTACGAAGGAAATGTTGACATCCGGCAAGGCACCGACAGAATTGTCGCGGGCGTGGCGAATGTTATTTTGAATGATAAAAACGAGGTTTCGCAAACTACTGCGGAGAATAATGTCGTCATCACACAGCCTAATCGCAAAGCCGTCGGCGATTACGCGCAATATACCGCGTCGGACGAAAAAGTAATTCTGCGAGGAAATCCAGCCACAATTGAAGATTCGGAAAATGGTTCTTCGCAAGGCGCACAAATGACGGTTTTTCTACGCGAAAAGCGCGTTGTTGGCGAAAGCAAAACCGAGCAGAATAATACGGGCAGAATTCGGACGGTTTATAAAATCAAAAAAAATTAAATAAAGCGGAAGAGGATGTTCTTGCTTACGCGCAGTCTTCTACCATATTTCCTACACATTTAATCAAAAACTGCTCAAATTTTCACAAACTCGAAGAACTTTTGTTAGTTTTTCTTTTTTTTGTAAAAAGACAACAATTAAGCCTATAGATTAACCTGAGTCTTGAGTTGAAATTAAAAAGAAAATTAGACGCGGATTTTCGCTGATTAAGCGGATCAGCGCGGATTATTTTGATAAGTTTTCGACGGCTTTCGACAGCTATTGATAAATATTTTCATAAAATCGGCGAAAACCCGTCAAATCCGCGTTTATCCGCGTCTAATTTCCGACGCGCTTTTCAACTCAAGATTCAGGTTAATTTATACAGTTCTGCGGTCTGATCTGTAATTTTCCAATGTTTTCGAATAGTTTTTGAGTAAATCCGGCAAAAATAACCGCTTTGGATGTTGAAAAAACGGAGGTTTGTATTATATTGAAGCAAGTATTTAATTCTTAAATATTCAATGAAAAAACAATTTGGGTTAATAGAGGGAAATTTTAACGATTTATTGGAGTGGTTTTCTGAGAATCGGGAAGAAGCCGGAGAAAAGTATGAAGAAATCAGAGCCGGTCTGATCCGGTTTTTTTATTTTAAAGGCTGCGCCGATTCGGAAAATCTTGCCGATGAAGCGATTAACCGTGTTGCTTCAAAATTATCGGTTCTTGATTTATCGAAAAACCCCGAGCCGAAAAATGTATTTTATGGTTTTGCTTCGAAAATGTATCTCGAATGTTTGAAAAAGCAGGAAGTCGAGTTTAACGCCGATTTGCACACCTTGCTTGAAACCGAAGATTCATTGGCAGAATTCGACAATTCAAATCACGAATGTCTTGAAAAATGTCTGGCAGAGCTTTCGGATAAAGAAAGAAATTTGATTATCGGATATTATAGTGCGGAAAAAAGCGAAAAGGTTGAGTGTCGAAGAAAACTGGCTGAAAAAACGAAAATAACAACGGGCGCACTTCAGATTAAGGTTTATCGTTTGCGAAAAATATTGCGAAAATGTATCGAAAAATGCGCGGCTGAAAAATAGTTTGTAAGGTTTTGACAAGTTTTCTCATTATATATTGGAGATGGAAAAAAAAGATTATAAAAGTTATTTTCTCGGTTTGATGTCGGTGGAAGATGCCGAAACGCTCGAACTGCAAATTATTTCCGGCGATGAAACGGAAGCCGAATTGCTTCGGGCAGAAAATAATCTGATCGAAGATTACCTCAATAAAAATCTGACAAATGAAGAAACACAAGCATTTAACACGAACTTTTTAATTACAAAAGAACGTCGGAAAAGAGTCGAATTTGTTAAACTGATACGTGATTTCGCACAAAGTCCGGCGACACCTGCCGCCGATACAAAGGAAATTAAACCGGGAATTTTCGAGCAAATAAAATCCTTTTTGAATCCGCGTAAATTTGCCGTCGGATTTGGCGGACTTGCTTTGATTTTGATAATTGGATTTATAAGTTATCTGGGTTGGAAAAATCTCTCGAATGATTCAGGCAAATCGGAGATTAGCGTTTTACTAAATAAATCATTTAAGAATTCCCGTCCGACCGAAGCCAGAATTACGGGTTTTGATTATGCACCGAAAATCGAAGGCACACGCGGAAATGATGATAAAACTCAAGACCTAAACTTTGTTTCGGCAAAATCCCGTGCGACCGAAGCGGTTTTGAAAAATGAAACCGCCGAAAATTTACACGCACTCGGTCGCGTCTATTTAGCCGAACGAAATTTTGACGAAGCTATCAAACAATTTGAAAAGGCTCTCAAGAAAAGTCCGAACATCGCTCAAACTCACAACGATTTGGGAGTTGCTTTGTTAGAAAAAGGCAAATTATATAAATCAAATGAGGAAGGAAATAAAAAGTTAGATGAGAAAACTGATGAAACAAAATCTTATCTTGAATTTTTCACCAAAGCCAACGAAGAATTTGCCAAAGCCGTTGAGTTGGATAAAAATTTGACTGAAGCCTATTTTAACAAAGCTTTGTGTATTGAATTTTTAAATCTGCCGAATCAAGCCAAAGAAGCGTGGGAAAATTATCTAAAACTGGATGCAAATTCAAAATGGGCGGACGAAGCAAGAACTCATTTAAAAACACTCGAAGAAAACAAACCGATTAGCCGAACAAAAGAAGAAATTTTACAAGATTTTTTTGAAGCTGAACAAGCTAATGACAGAGAAAAAGCGTGGCAGATATTAAGTAGAAACAGAGGATTGAGTTCGGGCAAGTTGTTACCACAGCAACTTGCTTTTTTATTTATAGACAGCAAAACAATTGGCGATGAAGCCAACGCCCAAAAAGCCTTAGACGCACTTCTCTACACTGGAAAACTTGAAGAAGAAAAATCGGGTGATTTATTTTGGCGGGATTTAGCGGAATATTACCTTAATGTTTCCGAAAATAATATTCCCAAGCTAAAACAAGCAAAAGATAGATATTTCATAACGGTTCTGGATAAGGAATCTTCTATAAATGAAGGCGAATATAAAGAATCTATAATCGAACTTAAAGAAGCACAAAAACTATATCGGCAGGCTAACAATATATTAGAACCGAAACTGATTGATTTTCTACTCGGTTATCTGATAAACCGGGATGTGAAAATTCTTGAAAGCAACGAAAAGCTAAAAGAACTTGCAGAATTCAGCAAAAAATCCGGCTACAAATGGCTTGAAACACAGGCAGTTACTTGGCTTGCGGCAAATGATCTGTCGGAACGAAAGTTTTCACAATCTCTCTCAAAAATTAAAACTGCTCTCGCATTATCAAAAGAAACAGATGATCTTTTGAATCAACAAAAAATTTTTTCACAATTTTCGGACATATATTTTTTAACGGGGCAATTTGAAAAATCTTTCAGCAATATTCAGCAGAATCTTGAACTCGGCAACTTGCCTGGGGCGAGTTTGACCGAAAGATGGCGGTCTTTGAATTCTATTTCACGCTATTTATTCAAATTAAAAAGACTTAACTCAACTATTGATTTTGAGAAGGAAGCCTTTGCTTTAGCTAACGAATTAGGTAATAAAACATTTCAATTTACGAGTTCAGTTGATTTGGGTGTAACTTATTCGGCTTTGGAAGACTTTGATAATGCCTTGAATTTAATTGAAAAAGGACAAGCCATTTCCGAAACTTTTTCCGACGTTGATTATAAAAATAAGTGTGTTGCCTACACTGATTTGCAGCTCGGACATTTGAAAAGACAGCAACGCTTGTATTCCGAAGCGATAGAATATTATCAAAAGGCTTCAAACTATTATGAATCGGACGATTTTCAGGTTGATAATTATGAAGCGCATCGCGGCGTATTATTGAGTTCTTTGGCAGATAAAAATGATGTTGAAATACGAGCCGAATTGCCGAAAATCTTTGCCATTTTCAAAACTCACCGCCAAGAAATTCTTGAAGAACAAAGTCGAAACAGTTTTTTTGATAACGAACAGGATGTTTATGATATTGCGGCTGATTATGAGTTTGGCAAAACAAATTTTGCGAAGGCTTTTGATTATGCTGAAGAATCCCGTTCACGCTCGCTTTTGGATTTGCAAAATTCTGCCGCACGAGTTTTGATTGACGAAAAACAACCTGAAATTAAATTTTCCGCAAAACTTTCCGAGCCGCTAAAACTCACACAAATTCAGGCGGAAATGGCAGAAAATACGCAGCTTTTGGTTTACACGGTTTTGCCTGAAAAAGTTCTCATTTGGTTGGTTGGAAAAGACAGTTTGGATACTGCGAAAATTGAAATTTCTTCCGAAGAATTGCAGGAAAAAGTAACAAGTTATCTTGAATTAGTTTCAAAAAATGAAGACCCGAATCAGCAGCAAAACTTATCAAAAGAAATTTACCGAGTTTTAATTTCACCGATAAAAGATAAACTTGACGCAAATAAACAACTTTTTATTATTCCCGATAAATTGCTGTTTCGCCTGCCTTTTGTCTCTCTTTATAATGAAAAATATCTATTGGAAGAATACGAAATTTCATATTCGCCGAGTGCCAATGTTTTCTTAAATTGTTCACGGAAAGCCAAAGAATTTAACGGCAAAAAAGCAGAAACTTTATTGAGTATCGGAAATCCGACATTTAATCGAGCCGAATATGAAGCGGATTTGCAGCCGCTGCCTTCAGCAAAAAAAGAAGCCGAAGAGATTGCTGAAGAATATGAGAGATCGTTAGTTTTAACCGAAAAGTTTGCGACTAAAGAAAAGGTCAAAGCCAATCTGAAAAAGGCGGACGTTGTTCATTTTGCCGGACATTATGTTATTGAAGAAGGAACACCTTTGCTTTCGAGTTTTATTTTGGCGGGCGATAAAAAAGAAGAATCGAATCTGGCAAATTACGAAATTATCGGCGAAAAACTCTCGAACACCCGACTGATTGTGCTTTCGGCGTGCGATACGGAAATAGAAAAATACTACAAAGGCGAAGGAGTTATCGGTGCTTCGCGGACGTTTTTAGCGACAAATATTCCGCTGGTTGTAGCGAGTCAATGGTCGGTTGATTCGGAAGCTACCAAAGAATTGATGATTCGTTTTCATCAGCTTCGCAAAACCGAAAAAATTTCAACCGCCGAAGCCTTGCGTCAATCGCAACTCGAAATGCTGAAAAACGAAACATTTAAGAACCCGTATTATTGGTCGGCTTTTGTAACGCTTGGCGGTTATACACAATTTTAGCTTTACCCAAATAAAAAAAAATAGGAGAAAATTATGTCAATACAAACATTTGACGAGTTAGTTACTGAAAAAAAACCATTTCCAGATGATAAAAACGTGAGAGTATTAATTGCAGGATTAGCTTTTTGTAAATTTACTTCACCTATATCAACTATTGAATTCCTTCGGCATGTTCCGCATCATCAACTTTTGATGACGATAAGTCAGATGAAGAGAGACGGTGAAGGTTATAATGAAACTCTCACGGTAAAAATTGATGAAAAACAAAATGTGGAAATTTTAGGCGCGTTGGAAAACAAAACGGATAATGATGTTGGTGATATTGTGGGAATGAAAACAATACACGGATGTCGGATTGAACGTAAAGACTCAAGTAAATTACCTGCTAAACGCCCAACTTTTTTGAGATTGGAAAATTGTAATTTTTTTACCTACAAACCGACAAAAGATGCTTATATCTTTGATGACAGAATTGCAACACGGAGAAACGCTAAAAAGTACTGTGAAATTTTGGGCGGCTATATGTTTTTCTCGGATGATCTGACGATCTTGATTGAAAACAGCTTTCCCCTTGTTTTTTCAACAAAGGATAATTTTCTTTATGAAATAAAGTTCACTAATTCTTGTGATACTACGCCGATGTGTGCTGAGAAAGAGGATTTCGTATATATGTATGACATTGTTCAAGAATCAAATAATCCACACAGAAAATTTGAGATGATACAAGATAACAAAACAATAAGAACAGGAGCTTGCTTACCTGTTTGCGAAGATTGTTAAATAAACTTATCAACGCTCGTAATTTATAGCGATGCTTCCAGCCGTGAAACTTTTGCAATGATTTTTCATTGTAAAAGTTTCACGGCTTTTCAGTTTTTTGAGATCGAAATTAAAATCGTTTGTTTTGATTCAACCTGCAATTTATGTTTTCGGTTAAAATTGCTTCTATCCGTAATGTTTTTTTACGACGAAAACCAATAAAGTATTTTTAAAAGAAATCACCTATTACAACTTGCTATGTTTGAAAATCATCTTTAACGTAACTTTTAGATGAATAGTTCCGGCTCACAAAATTCAAACGGCAACGGGAGTTTTCCGAATGACGCATTAGCCGCGTTTAATCTGCAAAAAACTTACGGACGAAGGCGCGTCGTTGATGACGTTTCACTATCTGTTGAGCAGGGCGAAGTTGTCGGGCTTTTGGGCGCGAACGGCGCGGGCAAGACGACGACTTTTTATATGATGACCGGACTCGAACGCGCCGAAGAAGGGAGAATTTTTTTGAACGGAAAAGACGTAACGAGTTTGCCGATGTATCTGCGGGCGCGGCTTGGTTTAGGTTATTTGCCGCAAGAGGCTTCGATTTTTCGGAAAATGTCTGCCGAACAAAATATTCTCGCCGTTTTGGAAACGATGAAAATGAAACGTGCGAGAAGATTTGCGCGGCTCGAAGAATTGTTGGAAGAATTCGGCATCACGCACGTCCGCAAAACTCGCGGCGACGCGCTTTCCGGCGGTGAACGCCGCCGCGTCGAGATTGCGCGTTGTCTGGCAACCGAACCGCAGTATATTTTGTTGGACGAACCGTTTGCAGGAATTGATCCGCTGGCGATTGACGACATTCGGGAAATAATTCTTTACCTTAAAGATCAAGGCATCGGCATTTTAATCACCGATCACAACGTCCGCGAAACGCTCGGAATTACAGATCGCGCCTACATTATGACCGAAGGAAAGATTTTGCGAAGCGGCGCACCCGCCGAATTAGTTGAAGATGCGGATGTTCGGCGGCTTTATCTGGGCGAACGATTTATTTTGTAAGGTCAAAACCGTTCTGCGTGAACAGACAGGTTTAATTTTCCTTATTGAATGCCTCAAGACTTTGTTTAACCGTCCGCGCACGCAGGCGGTTCTGACTTGTTTCCTATTTTCCGCCAAATGGTTATAATAAGTAACGGAAATTGATTTTCCGACAAATTGACTTGTAAAACAATCACACATAAAATTTTAAGATAAAGATGGCATCGTTAAGACTGACACAAAAATTGACTCAGCGGATGATTTTGACTCCGCAATTGCGGCAGCGAATTGAAATGCTGCAAATGACGACGCTTGAACTCAGTGATTTGATTTCAAATGAATTGGTCGAAAATC
>JBBPXX010000094.1:0-23585 GCA_038200505.1 Pyrinomonadales bacterium
CGTGGAAGAATTAAGTCAACTGATGAGTTTGGGGCTGAACAGCTTTTCTAAAACAAGTCTGAGTTCTATCACCTCATTTGGATATTTGATGTCGGCTTGGAAGTCAGCTATTGCATAATTGATATATGTAATCCGTATAACATTCATTGACACAGAAAGCTTTTATATGAGAATTGAAAAGCACCGGTAGTTTATAGATTGTGCTTATGTCTCTGATTCCCAATCGCTTCGTCTAGATCAAGCATTAGCCAATCACGGGGATTACTAATCCTCAATGACGGGTTAATAGCCTATGATTTAACGAATTAGCATCGTAAGCCCGAGTAACCCCAAAGATTGTGTTTAAATTTACTTTTCGTTAAAACCCAAACAACGTCTATTTCCACTTAAACTGCCTGATGGCTTCAAGAAGCACTGCTTTGCTGCTGTTAAATCCTTCGTCAGTGCTGGTGCAGGTTATTGTTATCGCCTCATTCCCTTTGATAACGTATATCTGCATTTGCTTGGCTCTTATATCTTCTGTAACGTCGAACGTATGCGTTCGCTGATAAGCCTGTATAGAAATTAGTTGAAAGGCTCCCTCATCAACGACTTCATAATCGTTATCCGCGAACTGCTCTTCTAGCGAAGTAAACTGATTCGATGCATATTCTTCGGTGTTTAACTGAAAGTCTAACTGCTCACGCGTAATAGTAATACTCGGGCTAAATCCATTGTTTGGCGGACCCAATAAGGCGACCACCGACGTATCTATCCAGCGATCTGGCAATCCAATAGAAAAATCATTATGTATAAATTCTCGCATTAAATCTCTCCAATTATTTACTTTTTAACATTTTTGTTAGTTTTTCAACGTCTAGCCCATCTCGCAGGATGTTTAAAGGCTTGACCTAGAAATTTCGCCCCTAATGCAGCTCCAATAGGTATGCCGACAGGACCCATAGATGATCCAATCATGGCACCGGCTACCGCCCCCATTCCTTTTTTCGTAAATAGTTTGTCAGTTACCCATCCAGCGGGCTTTTCGAACAGGGGACTTAAAAACGTCGCGCCAAGTTTAGCACCTACAACGGCTCCACCCGGACCAAACGCAAGCCCAATCAAGGCACCTGCCGCTGCTCCCATTCCTGCCGCTACTCCTGCTTTTGTTACACCTTTGGCTGTCCCTACAGCTACTATTCCAACCATATTACCAGTTGAAATGTTTTTGTCAACATTTCGGGCATAAGCAGTAAGCCCTTCTGTTATTCCGCCTAAAGCTAAATCTAAAGCAATATTCTTTGAAAATTCAGCTACTCCCTTTTTTGCTAATGCTGTTATTGAGGCAGGCTTTAGTATGTTTTTGACGCCGCCTACAGTTTCTAGGTCACCAGCAATATCAACAAAACTTTTTGCTGCAGGTATTGCAAGGCTAATTAAGGTGAAAATTTTACTTTTGGTGGATTTTCTTTTTTTAGGATCACTTTCACTATTAAAGACTTCTAATCCTTCCTTTGCCTTTTCTAATACATTATATGCATCTTTGGCAAACGGACAGACTTGGACAGTCGCTTTTACTAAATTTCCAGGACTAAAGGTTTTCTTTATTTTTTTGAAAGTTTTCTTTACTTTTCGCCTAGTGCTTTCTATTTTTTCATCAAACTTTTTAGCTTTTAACTCAATTTCTTTTTTTGCTTTGTCCTTAACACTTTTGAGGATTCTAGCTGCTACGATTGGGATTGCTTTTCTGACAACTTCTGAAGGCTTTTTCTTAACTTTGTCGAGTGCTTGTTCAACAGTATCACCGATTATTTGCGCGGCTTTATTTCTTGCAGCATCAGTTGCTGTTTTTAAAGCAGATTTTAATGCAGAGCCAAAACTCATAACTATTTCTCCTCTTCTAGAGCAGCGAATATCTTTTCAGTCCATTTAGCCAACCAGTCCGCCTTTTCGTCGGGCGTCAAATCTTTTGAGTTGAGTTTTTCTTTTGCTTTGAGATATTCTTCATCGAAATTTAAACTGAGCAGCCAAGCACTCGTAATATATGTCATCACTTGTTGTTCAGTAACTAAATCGTATGTTTCGGCTTTATCGATCAAGCCACCTACCGCTTCGGTTAATTCTTCTGGATCTTCGTCCTGCGATTCAGGAAAATTATCATAAAGGAAGTTAACGGCGCGCTCCAAAAAAATTGCAACCGACGGAACTGCCATTTCATTCATTTGATTGTTTCTAATCAACATAGCGTTTTTGTTAGTTATCTAAGTTAAAATAAATTAGGAACTGTCTGCACTGGTCACTTTTGTCAGTTTGAGCTTTATTCTTAAGCCCAAAAGTAATAGATCAATTCTGAGAGTTTCTGTAATTAATAATTAATTACAGAAAATAATTCTTATCCACCTATTATTACAGTCATTTCGCCTTTGACAATTTTGTTTGGCGGTCCGACAGCCTCTACTATTGTATCGCCCAGACGACACGCCGGAAGACCGTTGATCGAAACGGTTTTTGATCCGTCAACGACAACACCGGGTCCATGAGGAGGAAGTGGCAAAAGAGTTAAACACGCGTGAATATCAGGCATCCCTCCCGACGGTGACGGGACTGCCGCCAATCCCGAAATCATACTGCCCATAGCAACTGCTGCGGCTGCTTTGGTGGTTTCTTCCGCCAATTTTGCAGCAGGCGCGGCGGGTGTTCCGGCGGCAGCCACTGTGGCGGCTTCTGCTACTTTTATAGCAGTATCAGAAACTTTTTTGGCGGCTTGAATTGCGGCAGCACCGGCACCACCGATTCCGCGCCACGCCGGTAGAAATCCGATCAAAACATTCATACTTCCCGGTCCCGGCGTTAAAACGGGCGGAAGCGGGTGAACGACGTTATCTAATATTCTGGCTGCTGGTCCTTGCGGCATATTTTTCTCCTATTTATTGAATATCCAGTGCGCTTTGCTTTAGATTTCCTTCATTATTTGTAAATCGCGTCAATTTTTGATCTTCTTCCGATTCGGCAAAATACGATTCTACGTCACCAAAAAAAGTGTTTATTTCATCAGGCTGGCAAGTCGGTAAAAATACATTCAATACCCGCGGGTCATAATATCGAAAGTACATCGGCTTGCCTTCTTCGTCATAAACCGTAATCAGAGAGCGAAAATGATTTCGCAATTTTTGCAGAGGCTTTCGGCTCTGAGCAAAAATTCCCCAGTTATTTCCCCAACATTCTTTTAAAATCCAATCGGTAAACGGAGTCTTCGGATAAAGCCGCACTAGATACGGCGCGACTTCTACCATATCCGGCTCCAGTTCGCCGGTAAAAAGACAATAATTGGGAGGTTTCATCTCATATAGCTTCATCGGCAAATCAGGCACGGATGCGCCATCCAAAATCATGTAACTGCGCGTTGTGTCATTAAATAAAATGTTCTCGAACTTTTTATAATCCATCTTATTAATTGCTGCCAATCACACGGATCAGCGTTTTAATTAGCATCATATATCAACAAACGGCGTTCCGCTTTTCGCGGCACTTTGTAGTGCTGACGCTTGCTGACTGTAAACTGTCGGTTTCGGCGGCGGCGGCGGCGGCGGCGAAAATGGTCTTTTCCCGGGTTCTGCATTATCCGCTTCCTTCGGGTCTTTCGGCGGATCAGGATTGCTGCCGCCACCTGATCCGGCTGCGCCGCCGCTGTTAATCATCACCATCGTTCCCTTAATAAAAATGCCAGCCGGGCTGATGTTGATAAAATTACCCCCAACCTTTAATGTTAAATTTGTGCCGGTTTCGACCGTTAGACTCATCCCGGATTTGAGATGAATTTCCATTCCGGCATCAACCGCGTATTTTGTTCCGGTTTTTATTTGAGTGTCGCTGCCGACTTTGAGCGAAACCGACCCGTCAACTTTTTCATTTTGATCGCCTGTGACCGCCAAATGTTTGTCGCCTTTGACTTTTTCGAATTGATCTTTTTCAACTATCAAGTGAGAATCGTTTTTAATGATTTCCTTACGGTCGTGCTTGATACGAACATCAAGGTCTTTTTCACCGTGGATAAATACTTGCTCTTTACCTTTTTTGTCTTCAAAACGAAACTCATTAAAACCGCCGCCGCCTTTTGAAGAATTGGTTTTAATCGTTGATTTTGTTTTTTCGTCCGGCAAAGTATAAGGCGGCATCGCTTCCGGTTGATAAACGCAGCTCGTAACAATCGGCTGGTCGGGATCGCCTTCGAGAAACTGCACAAGGACTTCCATTCCGATACGCGGAATAAACATTGCGCCCCATTTATTTCCCGCCCAAGTCTGTGCGACGCGCATCCAGCAAGAACTGTCTTCGTTGACTTTTCCGTCCCTGTCCCAATGAAACTGCACTTTGATGCGTCCGTATTTGTCGGTGTAAATTTCTTCTCCGGAAGGTCCGACGACGAACGCCGTCTGACTGCCGTAGATAATCGGTTTCGGTGTTTTTACCTGCGGACAAAATTCGGGATGTCCCGAACCGTGCGGGATGCAGGTAAATTCATTTTCGTAAGCCTTCGGAAGAACATCGCCGACTAAATAATCGGGAGATTGTTCAGTCATATGCTTAACAGACAAAACTACATATTGAATATTAAAATCACTGTTCGGATGGTTTTTAAGCTGAAATCTGTAACCCGGAGTCAGAGTGGAGCAATCCGACGGACCGGAAATGATTCTGTATTGTGCGTCCAGTGATCTCGTTCTGTTTTCGGTGGTTTTTCTGTTATCTTGAAAAATTTCATTCAAATCGCCGTTAGATTCGTCATATTTTTTCGCATAACCGCCGGGATAATTATAAACTTCAATCTCTTTATTCTTTCCGGCATTGAAAATACTCGGTTTTTCCGCTTCGAGTTTTTTGTTCGGAAGCTGAAAATGATTGTCCCAGAGAACTCTTTTTCCGCTTTGAAGCGTAAAATCTATAATCCAGTCTTTAATCGCTTGTTCAAAAATTTCTCCCGGAGACAAATCTTCGTTGAAAATAGGAATTTCACTTTTACTCGGACAATCTTCCGGCGATTTAAAGTCATCGCGCAAAATCATCTTTTCAGTTTCGGGATTATGCTCAAAATAATAGGAAATACCTTCTTCCTCCATTAAACGCGAGGCAAAAGCAAAATCCGATTCTCGATACTGCACACAGTAATTGCGCGGTTTATATGGTTTTTGAAGCTGATAATTGACTTCGTAATCTTTAAATACTTCCTTTAAAATATCCGGCACGGTTTTATGCTGGAAAATTCTGCTTTGGATGCTTTGAGTCAATCTCCAAACGTGAGGAACGATTGTCGCGTAGTAAGCCGTAAATCTGCGGTTACGCGCACCTTGTGTAAAGTTATTAACCATTCCGGTCAGCGTCCGCTTCACGTTATTACGCTGATTGATCGAGATGCTGACCGTTTTGCCGAGAATGTCGGTGTCTTCAACTTTAGTTACAAAATAATCGTCATCTTCTTCTTCATCATACAAAAATTCGACATCAATCTCATAAAGTTCCGAAAGTTTTTCCTCCACGTGCATCTTATTGATTAATAAAAAATCTTCACCCAAAGGAGTCGTGCTTTTAAGAAGCCGATTTTTTTCTGTTGCTTTTGCCATTCTCTTTGTTTCCTTATCAGAACCTACTCAAAACCAAAGGTTGTGTCGCTGTGTAAAAGACGGAATTAAATTTGAAAATTGCCTAATTTATGTTTTCGATACATTGTAAGTTAAAGTATCGGAAAGGGAAATAGCCAGAAAAAGACCGCCGCTAAATAGTATTATTAAAATAATACTTGCGACGGTCTTTTAATTCAATTGCTGCCGCGACTGATTTTGTCTATTTTATGTCATAAACAAAATTTTCATTCTCGCCGACTGAAACGTGAACTTTTTTGATGCCTTCGCCGTTTGCCATCCGCGATAAAACTTCGCCCGACATTTCCGGCAAAAGCGTTCCGGTCAAAATGTTATAGACGTTTCTCGCGCCGCTATCAACATCGGTGCATCGTTTGGCGACCGTATCAATGACCGAATCGTCATACGAGAAATTTGCTCCGTGATTGTCGGAAATGCGATTTTTGATTTTACCGAGCTGCAACCCGATAATCAGGCGCAGAATGTCATCTGAAATCGGGTAATACGGCACAGTTACCATTCGACCTAAAAGCGCGGGTTTGAAGGCTTTAACGAGTTCGGGTTTGACGGCTTCGACTAATCCGTCCGGTTCGGGTTTCGTATCGGGATCGGCGCAGAGTTTCATAATCGTGTCCGTGCCGACGTTCGATGTCAGCAAGATAACGCAGTTTTTGAAATCAATTTCGCGCCCTTCGCCGTCTTCCAAAACGCCTTTGTCAAAAACTTGGAAAAATAATTCCATCACGTCGGGATGCGCTTTTTCGACTTCATCAAGCAGAACAACCGAATAAGGTTTGCGCCGCACGGCTTCGGTCAAAACGCCGCCTTCGCCGTAGCCGACATAGCCCGGAGGCGAACCTTTCAAGGAAGAAACCGTGTGTGCTTCCTGATATTCGCTCATATTTATCGAGATCAAATTGCGTTCGCCGCCGTAAAGCGAATCGGCTAAAGCCAACGCAGTTTCCGTTTTACCGACACCCGAAGTTCCGACGAGCAAAAATACGCCAATCGGACGTTTCGGGTCGGTCAAACCGGCGCGGCTCGTTCTGATTCTTTGCGAAATCGCTTCGAGCGCGTGGTCTTGTCCCAAAACCCTCTCGCCCATCGTTTGATGTAGTTCCAAAACGGCTTTAATTTCGTCCGCAACCATTTTGCCGATTGGAATTCCCGTCCAGCCGGAAATGACTTCCGCCACGATTTGACCGTTGACGACCGGCGACATCAATGGATTTTCACCTTGTAATTCTTTTAATTCGGCGTTTAATCGTTTGAGTTCCGATCTCAAAAATTCCGTATCAATCGGCTGACTCGTTTCAGGCGCAGTTGCCGTCGCCGTCGCGTCGCCGATTGTCGAAGTTGTTTCAGCCGTTGCCGCTGCCGCCGTTTCAGCCGGAGCGTCGGATGTTTCCGTCGAAACAGCCGAAACATCATCGCCGCTGTCGCCGTTTGCCGACGGTTTTGTATCTAAGCGCGACATTTCCAGTTTTGTTCGAATGTTGCGAATTTGATCGGTTAAATCTTTTTCTTTTCCCCACTGCTTGTTGAGTTTGGCTAATTCTTCTTCCGCTTCGGTGCGTTTCGCTTTTATTTCGTCCAACCTTTCGCCGTGTTCCGCGCCCGTAATTTGTTCGCGTTCGAGCGATTCGATTTCCGATGTCAAACCTTGAACGCGGCGCGTTACGTCTTCAACCGCGCCCGGTGTTGCGCCTTGTCCGATGGCGACTTTTGCACAAGCCGTGTCTAAAACCGAAACGGATTTGTCGGGAAGCTGCCTTCCGGTAATGTAACGGTTTGATAATTTGACACATTCGACAATCGCTTCGTCTAAAATGCGGACGTTATGATGTTCTTCCATTTTGTCGAGCAATCCGCGCATCATCGTAATCGCTTTTGCTTCGTCGGGTTCTTCGACTTTAACGACTTGGAAACGTCTGGCAAGTGCTGCATCTTTTTCAAAATACTTTTTATATTCCGCCCAAGTTGTCGCCGCAATCGTGCGAAGTTCGCCGCGTGCAAGTGCCGGTTTCAAAAGATTTGCCGCGTCGTTTCCGCCGGCTTGACCGCCTGCGCCGATCATCGTATGCGCTTCGTCAATAAATAAAATAATCGGCTGCGGCGATGATTTTACTTCGTCAATCACGTTTTTTAGACGATTTTCAAATTCGCCTTTGACACCCGCGCCCGCTTGCAGAAGTCCTAAATCCAATGTGCGAACAGTAACATTTTTGAGCGGGTCTGGAACATCACCTTCCGCAATTCTCAGCGCAAAACCTTCGACGACCGCCGTTTTACCAACGCCCGCTTCGCCCGTTAAAATCGGATTATTTTGACGACGGCGCGTTAAAATGTCTATAATTTGGCGAATCTCGAAATCTCGTCCTAAAATCGGGTCAATTTTTCCTGCCGCCGCTTTCGCCGTCAAATCTTCGGTGTATTGGTCGAGTGCTTTTGTTTTGCCCGAAACTCCGCTGGCAACCGTGTCGCCGCCCGAAACTCCGCTGGTTTCGCCAAGTGCCATCGCGTCCCGCGCTTCGGCTGAATCAGCCGTCATATCAGGCAATTCCTTTTGCAGAGTTTCAACCGAAATATGGCTGAATTCCTTTGAAATATCGCGGGCGATTCGTGCCGTGCCGTCGTTGGAAAGCAATGCTAAAAGCAAATGCCCGGAACGCACACGCGCCGCGCCGTAATCAACCGAAGCAAGCAGCCACGCATTTTGAAACCAATCCGGCAAACGGTCTGAAAGTCCGGGTGTGCGCGAATTTCCCGTTTTCAAACGGTCGAGCGCAACCGAAACATCCTTTGTCAGACGGTCAATATTAACTTCGTAATGATGGCAGATTTTGTGCAAATCCGTATCGTCTTCGTTGAGCAGTTTCGCCAGAATATGCTCGATTTCGACATCGTAATTTGTCCGCGAAAGGCATAATCCGGCACCGCTTTCCAGTGCGCCGCGACAAGTATCATTCAATCTTCCAACCAGCGACTTTAAATTTACATTCATTGATTTTCTCCTTTTAATCCTTCGCAAAAGCGCGGACAGTTTTTGTTTTATATTTATGAATCTTGCAGCACGACTTGCTTATCATCTTCTTTAAACGGTTTTGTTTTCAGCCACGAACTCCAGCCGAGCATCGGGCGGCGTTTGGCGCGGGTCGTTAAAATACAACTCGGAACTTGTTTGGCTTTTAAGATAAGCTGCACGTCAAAATCGAATTCCAAGCCGACCATCAGATGGATTATTGACCTCGAAGATTTATACGCCGTGCCGTTCGGCAGAAAGGCTTGAAACTCTTTAAAAGATAATGCTCCCAAAATCACGCGAAATTTCGATTGCTGTTCCCAAATGCGCGTTCCGATAATCGCCGTCGAACCGAGCGAACTGTTTGCTTCGCCGAGTTTTGTGATGCTTTCTGTGTCTAATTCTAACCATTGACCGAAAAACTGTTCGATTTTTGCCTTAATGCCGAAATAATCCGACAAAATTTGTTCGAGCGCACTTGTCGAATGAGGTTTCTGCAAAATCAAACCGCTGTATGGAAGCAGACTTTCATCGTCCAAATTCAATTTACCGCGCAAACCGTTTGTTCCGAGTCCGACAAAATCAAACAAATAACCGGTGAAATCATCGTTTCCGCGTTCATATTGGACGGGGAAACGATATTTTTCCCAAGCGCGAAAAAATAAAGAAACGGCGCGATGCGTAAAAATATCCAAAAAAGCCCAGAGCGTTTTGTCGCCATAGCGGGCGCGTTCGACAATCAATTCGGTGTAGTGAATCGGCAGAACACCGACGATTCCGGTCATTCCCATAAAATTGACAAACATCTCGATTTTCTTCTCATTCGAATGTTCATCAACGGTTTCGTTTATTTCAAAAATCTCGCTCGGCGGAAATTTCAGCGAGGCATTGCTCCGAATTCTGACTATTTCTTTTTCCGGCGAAACAGTGCGGGTTACTGCCTTACGTTCGGGAAACATCTTTTCAAGCAGGCGCACCGCTTGAAAAAACTCAAACTTATACGGTTCATCAAAAAGTTCTTGATTTAAGTCTTTCTTTGACATTCCAGATTCCAAATTCCAGATTCCAGATTTTTTCCAATTTGAAATTTGGAATCCGGAATCTGGAATTATAAAAGAATTCTTTCGCCGGTTCGCGGCGACCATCTTTTGATAACTCCTTCGCGCTGTTGTGTTTTCAAAACAAATTGACTGAAAGAATTTAGTGAAGAATAAATCCCTAAAAATCTTTCCAACACGGAAGCAAAAAGAAACAATCCGCTCCCGACATATTGTTCTTCATCAAATTCGAGTGTTGTTTCAATTCCGCGCACAAAACCTGCGCCGGTGTGATTGCCGATTTGCCGCACGACTTTGCGGCTTTCGATTCCGGTGATTCCTAAAATTTGTTTGTGCGTTACCGCCGAATCGTCAAAATTGTAGAGCTGTAAAATTTCCTGCAACGCTTCGGGAACACCGTTTTGATTTTCGACGAGAGATAAATAATTCAAGTTCAGATGTGAAATAAGCCGCCATTGCGCCGAGCGTCTTTGCGGCGGACGAACCGTTTCAGTCGGTTTGGTCAAACAGCGAATTCTTGAAATCAAAGCCGTGCCTTCGATTTCAAAATCTCCTTCCTTGCTGCCGAAGGGCAGACGCGCCGGCAAATCCCGATTCGTGCAGGTACATCTGACGGTCAAAACTTCTTCAGCCGGAACGCGCGGATTGAAATTCGCATCAACCAGCGTCATAAACATTTCCGTTCCTTCATCGTTTGCTCGTTGCGATGCCCGCCGCGTCGCATACCAAAAAACTTTGTCCTGTTGTTCGTCGTAGGCGTGTTTCGTCGAATAAAACTGGGAAAATTCGCGTGTCGTATTGGTGCGCGGATCGGTTGTGAAAACTTCGTCAAGCGTATAAATTTCGGTAGATTTCTGGTGATGAACGTCGGGGAAAACCTGATATTCGTATTTCTGCTGTGAAAGATAAATCGGGTCAGCCGTTTGCGAAAAAAGATTAATAATCGGCGAACATCCGAGCATAAATGTTTCATTTGTAATCGGCGCACGCGGCGGCGTAATATTTTTCAGATGAATGACAATATCGAAATGACTGCCGAACTTCTTTTTGGTGGTTTGGTCAAAACCGAAAACGTCGAAAAACAGAAACTTATACGGAAAGGTAAAATATTCGGTCAATAGACGATAGCCGGAAAAAGATTTTTTAGAATAAGGAAGTATTGCTTCCGAGTCCTCAAAACCGACCTGCCGAACGGCATCTTTCGTCATCACAATCGGATCGGGCATTTTCAGTTGGAAATTAGTCAGCGTCAATAATGTCTTATTATCGAGCGGAGTTTCCTTAGGCTGAATTTCGACGGCTGATGCGTGGTTAAAAATTAGTTCATAAAGCGGGAAAACAAGTTGCGGATCGCCATTTAAATAGAAACGCAAAAACTCCAAAGGCTCGCCCGTTTCTGCATTTTTTAACTCCGACAGCATTGCTTCTCCGAAACAACGCAGACTGATGCGAATTTGACTGTCTGTTAAATTTCCCTGCGCGTTAGGCGGCGCGACCGATTCCAAGCCGGCATAAAGAACTTCCACCGGAACAAGCTGCACGTCGTAAGTCGTTTGAAAACGGCACGGTGAACCGTCAATCGGACGTGAAAAAAGTTTGGCTCCGTGTTTGACATTTTGAATGGTCGTCAGTTTATCTTTGGGTGAGCCGAATATAAATTGCGAAACCGCCATCGAAGGAATCGGGTTGAGATAATGCGGATAAATGACATTGAGAAACGATTCGGTAATTTCCGGCAGTTCATCGTCGAGTTTAAGGCTGACGCGCCCCGCCAGAAAAGCGAAGGCTTCAACCATTCGCTCGACGTGCGGGTCTTCGATTTTCTCTTCGTCAATCAGCAGACGCGCCGCAACCTTCGGATATTTCCGCGCGAACTCCGCTCCCATTCGGCGAAGAAAAATCAGTTCGCGTTCGTAATAATCTAAAAGTTCGTCACGCATTGAAAATTAAAAATTTTAACCGGTTTCCTTAACCTCAAATCCACCGTTGCCTACTTGCAAAATCGTATCAAACACGACGGGTTCGGGTGTCGGCTCGATTCTCAAAGTTGCCTGAATCCGAAATTTAACGCCCCTTTCAACACTGTTAATTTCTTCAAGTGTTACCTTTAAGTTCATAAAACGCGGCTCAAAAATCCGCAGAGCCGTTTCAATATCCCGAATTAAGGTTTTTCGATCATCAATATTTTTTGAACTCAAGCCGGTAAAATCCGGCAGTCCGTAAATTGCCAATGATTTGTTGAGTTCTTCTAAACCTTCGGGAACTTTATCGGCGGTGTGGCGCGTATTCAAAAGCCATTCCAAATCGCGTCGCACCGATTGTTTTAGTTCACGCAAGCCTTGAGAACGTGATTTCGGTGCTTCAGTCGAAAGTTTCGGCTCGAAATCAAGCAAACGATCAATTATTGACGGAGTAATTCTGATTTCATTGTTCTGCACTTGCACAACCTCCACACCAAATTCCGAACCGCTCAAAGCCGCGATTAAATCCAGCCGTCAAAAAAGTCTAAAACTAACCGGGAAGTATATTTCCTCCGGTTAGTTTTAGGTCAATTAACTGAATTTACAAACAAAGTATTTAGCTTTAGCGACTAGCTTGTCTTGCCGAGTTTTTCATCATACTTAGTCTTACCAACGCTTGTCAGTTTACCTTTTGAATCCTGTGCAAAGTATTCTTGCTCGTAGGATTCAGCAGTTAAACTAAAGGATTCGCTACCTAAGCTGCCTTCTCCCTTGCCGTTTTGAATACTGGTAAAGAACACATGCTCCATTATCAGATGATAGTATTTCTCTCCCTGATCATCTCCTGTCTGCTTTATAAATACCACTTCGACCTTATCGAAATGCTCTCCGTTGAAATACTTCTTAGCAATTGTCGGCGTGTGTTTTCCGGCAACCGTGGTGCCGTTAACACCGTGAATTGATACTTTACCGACACCGGCACCGCTACCAATTGCAGTTGAACCCGACGCTGCGCTGCTCATACTAAAACTTGATAGCTCGATCCAATTTTCAAACTTGGTTTGTTTGGATTCTCCATCTACTCCGCTAACTTTCATAAACATGTCTGATGCCATTTTAATTTTTCTCCTTGTTTTTCTGTTTTAATGATTTTTGTTTCAATTGAATTCACAATTGAAATCTCTATAACCTACACAAAGTATCTCTTGAAAGATAGTTTTTTTTCGTTACATTTTTAAGACGTGAAAGGAATTTATTTTTTGCAAACTTTACAAAAAATAAATTCCTTTGGTCAATTATTTCGCCGGTGCGGGCAAATCCGCGACCAATCTTAATGAAACGGAAAGTTCATCGAGTTGGAAATGCGGTCTCAAAAATGCGACTGCACGATATGCGCCGGGTTTGCCCGGAACTTCAGCCACATCAATCCGCGCTTCACGCAGCGGACGGGAAGCCTTCGCGTTTTGTGTTGCCACATCATTATCTAAAACGTAGTTATTGATCCAACGATTTAGGAATCTTTCCGCCTCTTCACGCGACATAAACGAGCCGATTTTGTCCCGCATCATTGATTTTAGGTAATGTGCGAAACGCGAAACGGCAAAGATATATTGTAGCTGAGTCGAAAGCCGCGCGTTGGCATTGGCGGCATCGGTATCATATTTTTTCGCTTTATTTGCCGATTGTGTCGCAAAAAATGCCGCATAATCGGTGTTTTTGCAGTGAACGAGCGGAATAAAACCATTGTCGGCAAATTCCTTTTCACGGCGGTCGGTGATTGCCACTTCCGTCGGACATTTCATCGCCACTTCGCCTTCGTCGGTTTCAAATGTATGCGTCGGCAGTCCGTCAACCAATCCGCCGCCTTCAACTCCGCGAATCGCCACACACCAGCCGTGCATCGAAAACGCTTCGGTCAAGCGTGTGCCGAGTGCGTAAGCCGCATTGCTCCACAAGTATTTTTTGTGGTCTTTACCTGTTACATCTTCTTCAAAATTAAATGTTTCAATCGGTCTGGTCGCCGCTCCGTAAGGTTCGCGTCCGAGAACACGCGGAAGCGTTAAGCCGACGTAACGTGAATCTTCGGATTCACGGAAACTGCGCCATTTCATATATTCCGTGCGGTCGAAAATCTTTGAAACGTCGCGCACTTCAGTCATCTCCGAATATTCGTCCCAGCCGAATAATGTCGGTGAAGCCGCACTTAAAAACGGCGCGTGTGCCGTCGCCGCAACTCCCGACAATTTTTCGAGCAGAGCCATATCCTGCGGATGATTGCCGAATTCATAATCGCCGATCAACGCTCCATAAGGCGCACCGCCGAATGTGCCGTATTCTTCTTCGTAAATTTTCTTGAACAATGCCGATTGGTCGAATTCGAGCGCACGCTCAAAATCTTTCAGCAAATCTTTTTTGCTGACGCTCAACACGCGGATTTTAAGCTGTGTGCTGGTCAAACTATTCATTACCAGATGATTGAGTCCGCGCCACGAGCCTTCCAATTTTTGAAAATCTTCGTGGTGCATAATCTCATTCATTTGTTCGGTCAGCAGACGGTCAATTTCTGCAATGCGCGAATTTATCGCCACATCCATATTCTTGGACAAGGTTAATTGACCCGCCATCACCTGACTGACAAATTCGCCGATCATATCTTTAGCGCGTTCCTTCTGAAATTCGTCCCGCGCCATTTTGCCCTCGGTTAAAATTTGGTCGAGCAGACTGACTTCCTGAACTTCCTGCTCTTGAACTTCAACTTCTTTTTGTTTTGCTTTATCAGCCATAATTTATTCCTCCTTTCCTGCTTCGATACCGAGATCATCGCTCAATTGTTTTTGTTTATCAGTGTTTGAAATAATATCGTTGAGAATAATTTCAAGTTTTTCGTTGCCGTCCATTTTTGAACGCAAATCGGCAAGTTTCTGACGTGCTTCAACGAGTTTGCGGAGCGGTTCGACCTGCTGAACAACTTTGTCCGGCTCGAAATCTTCGATACTGTTGAATTTTAACTCGACACCCATTTTGCTTCCGTCATCTTGCAGTTTATTCTCTACATTATAGGCAAGACGCGGCTTCATACCGGACAATACCTGATCGAAATTGTCGCGGTCAATTTCAATAAATTTACGATTTTTGAGTGCGGGCAGCATTTCTTCCGGTTTGCCGACAAAATCCCCCATAACTCCGACCACAAACGGCAATTCTTTTAACTCGATTGCTCCGCCGACCTCGACATCGTAGGTAATCTGAATGCGCGGCGGACGCACCCGATCAATTCTGTGTTGCAGACTTTCTTTTTTTGGCATAATTTTTCTCCTTATATTTAATTTTTACTCTAGACTTACTTTTTATAAATCCATTTTATTACTATTCGTCTTCTTCCGAATCAACCGATAAACTCGTATTAAATCCGAGTGTTTGACGCAATTCCGAAATGACGCTTTCATCTTTGATAACATCCATAATTAGCTGCTCGAACGGCATTTCGCCCCATGTAACAGCACGGCGGATAAGATGTGAAATCGGACTGTGCGGCTCTGTTTTACTAAAGAAAACGGCAAGATCGGAAAGCCGTTTGAGCGCGTCTTTTCTATTCTGGATAGCTCCGCTGACAGTTGAAACTCCGGCTGTGCCGCTCGTCGAAATTACTTCGCCGTCTTCTCCTATTTCTTCAACTTCCTCTATCTCGTCGGGTTCTTCAGCGCGTTTTTCTTCTAAAAGTTTGTTGACTATTGTTTGAATTTCGTCCAAAGATTTTTTCAAATCATTAAGACCGGGTGCCTGATTGCGGTCAAATTTCTCTTCGATGACGCGGTTGAGTTCAGTGTATTCAGTCCAACATTCTTCGATGGTAAGCGCAATTTCCTCGTAAAAGGCGCGGCGCGAAAGAGCGTTTGATTTGCGCCACAATTCGCCCGTAACTCTTTTTTCCTCATCGGCTTGCACTCTTAACTTTTGGAATCTTTCTTGATCGGCAGCCGGTAAAACATCAATATTGTCGGGAAAATCAAAGCGTTTTGAATCTTCGTAATTAAAGAAATTGTACGCATCGCCTTGAGTTATGGCAAACTCTTTGATGGCAAATGCGGTTTGCGTGTCCATCCAAGAAATCGCGTTGGCGCGACCTTCTTCGTCGCCTTCGTCAACTTCGGGAAACATCGTGTCCCAAAATTTATCCTGCAAACCGCCGACCATTTTCAAACTGTCACGCAACCCGGCAAATCCGTTTTCTTTAACCAATGCTTCGGAAAACCACACGGCAATTTGTAAATCTTTGGTGTCTTTTATCAAAGCAGGTTCGGCTAATTCGATAACCTTGCGGAAATCGGCGACTTTTAATTCCGTTTTCCACGCTCCTTGTGCCACATCATCATCCGCTCGTCGGGCTTCGTTAATTTCGTCATAAAGCCCGGAGTAGCGCATACTTTCTCCTGACGAATTTTCTTCCGAGATTGGCGTTAATATCGCTTCTAAATCTATTACGGGTGGTACCGGTTCAACAGTCATAAATGTTTTCTAATCTGTTCGTTTTATTTTATTCGCCATTTGCCGGCGAAAAGAAATTTTTTGAATTTGGTTAAATTTTGCTGACGTATCTTATTCTTCCGAATTGAAAAATTCAATTTCACGCAAACCGAGAATCGCTTTTTCCTGCCCGTCAAACCAAAAAATGCGTAATCCTTCTCCGATGTATAAATCGTCGCCCAAATCCTGCCAATCGGTCATTCTGCCCAATCGCACCTGATCGTTATCGCTTTTCCAAGAATTGACGTACAGCGCGGGGAAAAACATTTCGCCTTTCGTGCCGTTAATCATTTCAACTTCCGCCTGAACCCAGAAAAGGTCGCGCAGACTTTTCGGTTCTTCAAACACAACTTTTTTCGTTTGTTCAATAGGAATCCAAGAGTAAGAATCTTTAACGATTGTTTCAAAAACGCAGCAGGTAAAATCGTTGTAATCGCGGAAATCGCTGTACTCTTCCCCGTTGATTTTGCAGGCAAAAACAGGTCTTTCTTCTTCTACTTTATCGAGAACCTGCCGCGCTTCGGCAATTTTGCCTTCACGCAGACGGTTGTTGGCGACGAGTAAATCTTCGACATATTTTGGCGGTGTCATTAAACATTCGGGCATCAAACCGTCGGCAAAATGACGCAGACGATCTCGTTCCGCGCCAAGATTCTGCTTAAAAATTTGTGCGCCGATCATCGCATTGACATCCTGATGCCCAATGACCTCAAGCTGTTTTTCGGCGCGGTCCCAATTGCCCGCAAAACACGAAAGTTCAAAAAGAAAAGTCCGTGCCGCCACGTCCGTCGGATTTGCCTTCACCATTTGCAGCGCAGTTTCCATCGCTCCATCCAAATTTCCCGCGTCGAGTTGTGTTTTTGCTTCGTTCATAATGGATTCAAGTTTTAAGATTCAAGATTTACTTTTTATCAATATTTAAATCCTGAATCTTAACTTATTTCAATACTTTCTCCGGCGCACGCACCGATTTGAATAATTCTTTGTTAAATAAATCGCCGCCGCCCGGTTTTATGATTGCCGTCGCGGTTTTGCTGCCGATTTTGAAGTTTAGAGTATATTCACCGCTCGGTTCTTTGTTTGACGTTGCGGAATTAAAAAACTTGAATAAACCCCAAGTTCCCGTGTGTTTAAGCTCCGCATTTGAAGAACTGACGGGACTGCTTTGTGAAACACTGCTCGGCGCGGAATTCGTATTGCTTGTAGAGTTGACGTTTGACGCAGAAGTATTTGCCGAAGAAATCGCAGAAGGCGAACTTGTTTCGCCCGAAGCAATTAGTTTCATATAAACACCGATGCCGCTGGCACTCGTGTCGGCGGGGAACTTGAGCAGTTTGCTCGCTTCCGTGCCTTCTGATGTTATTGATTGCCCGTCAATCGTCCCTTCGATTATTCCTTTGTCAACAGGTTTCAAAGCGAATTGATAATTGAAATTCGCAGCGGCATTTTTTCCGTATAACGCTTCGCGCAATTGAAACGCTTGATTCAAATAATTAACAAATTCGTCGTTAAATTTGACATCGCTGGTTTCTTTGACTTTTAAGCTGCCCGGATTTCCGTCAAAATATTTCTTCAAACGGTCGTCGTAGAATTTAGATAATTTGCCGTCAACCGGATTCAGATAAGCCGTCAGTTTCGGTAAATCGGTTTCCGTGTCAACATCTTCAAACGGAAAACCTTTTTCTGCTTCTTTCGCCAACGGCAAAAGCTGTTCTCTCCAAGTTTTATCGAGTTGACTCTGCGCGTCCGCGCCGAGCAGAGAATTTAACTGATCAATCGGTTCTTTCAAAAGACTCGCCAATTCCTGTCCAGCCGATGTTTGATTGAAACTTCCCAAAAGACCGTTTATTTTCGTTTCGGCGTTTTTTAATTCGGGAAACTTTTTATTGTCATCTTTGGCTAAATCTACGGAAAGCTGATTTATTTCAGTAACCGAAAAACCGCTGTATTTGTTTGAAACCGCCCCGATTGCGCTTTGATAATCGTCAAGCGGTGCTTTGGTTTTCTCATCTTTTCCGACAAACGTGAACAACGGCAGAAAATCCTTTTCGACCTGCGTGTTGCCGCCCGTTTCGGTGGAAGTTTGTTTACTGAAAAAGCTCTTTATCCATCCCCACCAGCCTTCTCCCACTTGTTTAGCGGAGAAATTCGTGTTGCGGGCAATTTGCATTATCAAAATTTTCATTGGCGAATTAGCGGACGAAAATGCCTGTAATGCTTCGGCGGCATTTGCTTTGTCATATCTAACATTCGCTCCCTGAACGAACTTTTTCCAATTGTCCGAATAGTCGCGCAGATAACGCTGTTCGAGTGTTCCCGCGTCGGTGTTTTGTGTAACCGAACCTTTGCTTTGATCGCCCATTACCCAATTTTCGGAGTTCAATTTCGTATCGGCTTCGGCAATCGCCGTTTTCATCAACTTATAACCTTCAAGCGTGTAAGCACTCGGAATCGTATAAGTTCCGTCCATATAACTGGTGTCCGCTCCGTTGCGCGTCAAAATCCCTTGAACCGTCGTCGGTCCGACGTTTTCATCAACCTGTTTGGAAATTTCCGTAACTTTTTCTTTATAATAACGAAAAACCGGCGGAAATGCCTGAAGTTTTTTTCGAACTGCATCAACCAAAGGCTTGTCCATCTGAACGCTGGTCATATTTCCGATGGCATCCTGACGCGGAACTTGCTTCGCCCAAAAATCGAGCTGCTGCTGTGCAATAAGTTCCATTCCGGCGGGAACTTTGGCTTCCTCAACCCAATAATCTTTCAGCGTATTTGAAATATGCGTCGGCTCGGCTTTGTCTTTATAATCGCTTGTCAGCATCAGATAAGCCTTTAATAAATCGTAGTTTTTGCCCAGACTTTCTTCTTCCTGAGCGGTTAGTTGCGCCGGATTTGCATTTTGCGGACTGTCGGCAAACTTTCTCATTTCCTTTTTCAAACGCTCGACCGTCGGATTTCTGTATCGCTGTTCGATGACGCTGAAATAAATCGGCAAAAGTCCTTCGTTATAAACACGAGTTCCCGAATACATTCCGAAACGCATCGAAAGAGGCACGCCGTTGCGTTCATAATCATCAATTTTTGCCATCACTTCGCGCAAATCATTCGTCGCATTTATTTCCCGAACGGCATCAACTTTTTCTTTTTCAAGCGGATTTTTCCCCGCATCTGATTTAGCAATGGTCAAAACCGCTTCGCCTTTAGCTTCCGATTCTTCAAGTAATTGTTTGTTTTTATAAAGCGAAATTCCCGACATCATCAGTAATCCGAGAACCAGCAACGCTCCGAGCGATGTTAAAACCCAGCCTAAAATCGGCGGTTTTTGCTTTTGCTCCTGAAGAGTGCGGACTAAATCTTTATCCCGCAGAAGAACGTCGCGGAAAAATCTTTCGGTGAAGTAAGCATTGCCGATAGATTGCGGCATATTCGCCAGAGTTTGTCCGGGTTTGACCGGCGGACTTTTTGACGGCGCGGCGGTGAAATAAAAACCGCGCAAAAAAGGACTTTCGCTAAACGGATTCGGGCGAAACAGCGTTGAAACGAACGCGCCGATTTTGCGTCGAGCCGAACCGAAATGAAGCGGAAAATTGAAAATACGCAGTTGACGAACCGGCGTAAAAGGTGCGGAAAGCCGCATCAAACGGCGTTTCATCAGCGAATTATGCAAAATTTCGTATTCACCGTCGAACATCGCCTGCGCGTTTTCGCTTTTTTCAAGCGGAATCGTCGCGCCCCAAACCAAATTTTTACCTTCGTTTTTGGAAGTCGAAAAAGAATCGCGGAAACCTTCAATCGAATCGGCATTCGTAAAAATGAGATAAACGGGAAAGCGTATCTTGATGCGTTCCATTGCTTCGTCAAGCCGCGCCCGCAAAACCTTGGCGTTTTGTTCGATTTCCCGTTCGTTTGAACTTAAAATTTTGTCGGTGTTGATAACGAGCAAAAACCCGTCAAGCGGACGTTTCGGACGGGATTTTTTCACCGTTTCGAGCAGTGCCGCCCATTCGTCCTGATCAACGCCTTCAGTTTGATAACGTCCCGCCGTGTCAACAAAAACGGCATCGCTCGTTACGCGCCAATCCACACTGCGCGTCGAACGAATAAATTTCTGTTCCGATTCGCGCTGGCTCGGCAAATTTTGAAAATCCAGATTTGAACCTAAAACCAATGAAGATTTCCCGCTTTTCGGAAGTCCTGCGACCACATACCACGGCAGTGAATAAACTGCTTCTTTGCCGCTTGCACCGAGATTTGAAGTTTTCAAAAATTGAATGACTTCTTCCGAATTCTTTGATAAATCATCGTAATTTCCCGTCGGCACAGCAAGTTTTTGCGCCTTGTCGTCGGTTGGTTTTTCTTCCGTCTTGGCTTCGACTTCGGTTGCTGCTGCTTCCTTCTTTTTACTGCGCCGTTTTGTGGCGTAACCCGCAACGAGAGCAATCGGCAGTGTCAGCAACACGAGAACGATAATCACGATTCTTTGAGTAAAAGAATAACCGAATCGGTCGCCAAGCAGCCACGTCGCCATCGAAACGATGCCGTAAAACGACATCAATCCGCTGACACCAAAAGCATATTTAAGTTGGGTAATTTGCCAAGAAGCCATAATTTAAATGATGAACGGCGGTTGACAATTTGCAGATAAATTTGCAAATTATTAACCGAAAACCGCTAAAGTTGTAGTTTACTCATAACGCCGGTCAAAATCCTCGTTGACATTATGAACATTGTTAAATAAATAATCAGAGCTAAACCTAGACCGCTGAACGCGCTGATTTTTGCCCAAACCGGCATTCCGCGCTCTTCCGGCGGTTTCGGCTGGTCATTCGCCAACCAGTTCGGTGAAAGTTCGACGGGTTTTATTTTTCCGATTTTAACCAGCGCATTTGCCGTGCTTTGCATAATCGCCAGCAGTTTTTCCTTTTCATAAACGCCGTATCTGCCCTTAAAACCGAGCAGCATACAGACGTAATAAATCTCCACCGCATCCGCCGTCTGCTCGATTTGTTTAATCATCGCAATAAGTTTTTCAAAAAACTTATTGCCCGCGAGTTGTTCGCCGAAGTATTCGAGTTGCAAAGGATATTTTTCCCACTCATCGCGCAGCGGAAAATTATTGGTCAGAACCGTTTCGTCAACGAACGAAGCAAGTGCGAATTTCGACACCTGAATAATTTTATGATTAAAACGATAGCGTTCGGCACGTTTTTCAAAATCCATCAGCATCGCCGCAATCTGCGGACGCAATTCATTTGAAGGCGTGACAATTCCGGCTTTAACACGCAAAATCAAATCGAAAACAGGTCCTGCAAATGCGACCAAATCGTTTTTATTACTTCTTTCGCTCATAATAGTTTGTAACAAATTCTAATCTACTGTGATTTGAATTCCAAATGTTGTGAAGTTTTGATAATACGATTAACCATTAAGTTAAGACAACAAAAGGTTATTTCATTAACTTGATCGTTCTAATCATAAGATTTTGCCTTTGCAGCCTTTTTGAAAATGAAATGAATTTTGACTGTTTAAAAAATATTGTTGAAGGCAGCGAAATAAACGAGCATATCATCTGATTTCAGCGATTGTTAAATTTCAAATCTTTAACTGTCCCATTATTTCCAAAATGAAAGAATCGCCCAATTTGCATTTCCAATCAGAATACTGAAAACTAAAATCATCCAGCCACGCGCTGAAATCAATTTAGAATTATCCTTTTTTTCATTCTCTCATTTTACAGAGAGTTTTTCCTCTTGAATAATTAAACAATCTCAATTTTTTTGTATTTACAGGCATATTTATATTCATCTGTTGTTCAATCCTTTCATTTGTGAAGTTATCCTTAAACGATGCCTGTTTTTCAATCGAAATAAAAAACCCGTGAATTGTCAGACCGAATGCGAAAATAAAAACTATCACTGTGCCGGGAAATAGAATGCTCGATGTGTTGAATGTAATCATACCAAAACAGATTAGAAAGGTAAGTTATTGCAGAAGACCGCACGAAGTGAGGGCGCATACATACGCCCTCACTTCGTGCGGGCTTCTGCATTTAAACACACTTTCTTAATTGGTTTTGATATGATTACGGCAAACAAAATCATCTGTGTGCAAAGTCCGGCTGATGCTTGATTTTATTATTCCGCATTTAACGATTGAGTTTGTATGTTGACAGAAGATTGTCAAAGCCGCAAACTTTGGCTTTCAACAAAGGCGACGGTGAAGCCCGGATTGAGTTATGACCGAACAAAATAAGTCAGCACGTCAGATACGCTCCCGTTGCCTTTTACTTGCCGCACAAAGAGATCGAACAGTATCCGAAGCCGCTTTTTTTAAGCTGAGTCTGCATCTACAAGCTTGATCGTGCGCTCTGGCAAGTTCAATTCAATCGAAAGGAGTTTAACTTTATGAATTTATCTACCGTTGTGCTTGGCGTGGACATTGCCAAGCTAAAATTCGATGTCTGTTTAATCAAAGAAACCGGCAAAGCCAAACACAAAGTCTTTGCTAATACTAAACACGGGTTTGAGCAACTTGTCGTCTGGCTCTCATCGCACCAAGCCGACGGTTTGCACGTTTGTTTGGAAGCGGCGGGCAGTTACGGCGAAGCACTCGCCTTTCATCTGTTTGATGTCGGTTATCGAGTCAGCGTCGTCAATCCGGCACGAGTCAAAGCCTTTGCCGTCAGTCGGCTGACGCGAACGAAAACCGACAAAGTTGACGCGGAATTGATCGCCCGTTTTTGTCCGGCACAAGAACCGCAAGCGTGGCAGCCGCCTGCGCCGGAGGTGCGTCAGTTGCAAGCTATGGTGCGCCGCCCGCGACTCGCTGATCGAGATGCGCGTGGCGGAAGACAATCGCCTCTCAAGCGGCATTTCAGTTGATGCGGTTAGATCTTCTCTCGAAGAACATATCAACTATCTGGTCGGGCAGATCAAACAAACCGAAACTGCCATTCGAGAACACATTGACAATCATCCCGATCTGAAAAAGCAGAGCGATCTGCTCGACTCGATTCCCGGTATCGCCCGGACGACCGCCGCCGTGCTGCTTGCTGAAATCACCGACTTTACGCAATACAAAAGTGCGCGGCAAGTCGCCGCCTACGCCGGACTCGTGCCGCGTGAACGACGTTCGGGAAGTTCGGTGCGCGGACGAACCTGTTTGTCGAAGATCGGCAATGCAAGACTTCGCAAAGCACTTTATTTTCCGGCAATGACGGCTCTCAGGTGCAGCGATTTCTTTCAACAATGGTCGGCAGGGATGCGTGAACGCGGCAAATCTAAAATGGCGGTCATCGGTGCGGTGATGCGAAAACTGATTCATCCGGCTTACGGAGTATTGAAAACAGGCAAACCATTTGACCCGAATTGGACGGCAAAAGCGGTTTGACTTTCAACACAGTATC